>NZ_JBEOYD010000001.1:0-378988 GCF_040296885.1 Streptomyces sp. NPDC001980
GTCCGCGAGCTCCAGGGCCGAGACCGCGCCCCGCCCGTTGGACGTACGGTTGACCCGTCGGTCGTGGACGCACACCAGGTGGCCGTCGGCGGTCGCCCGCCGCCGCGGCGTCTGCGGACTACTGGTTCGCGGTGCCGTTCGCGGACAGCGCGGAGATGTCGTCCAGGATGTGCGACAGCGGCTCGTCGCCCTTGGCCTGGGTGGAGTTCTCGACGCACTGCTGGTTCTGCGGCGCGGACAGGATCGGCACGTCCTGGGCGACGCCGACGGCGGCCGCACCGAGCAGACCCTGCAGGTTCGCCTTGACCGGGAGGCCGACGCACGGCTTGTTCAGCGAGCCCTGGACCAGCGAGAGCTGCGGGCTCTGGTCGCCGAACGTGGCCGAGTTGCCGAACTCCGACTTGGCGAAGTTGCCGCTGGCCGAGGTGGTGCCGTTGTCGTTGCCGGTGGCCAGGGCCTGGGGAGCGGCCGTGGCTGCGAAACCGGCGACGGTGACGGCGACAGCCGCGGTTGCCCACAGCTTCTTCATGTTTGTTCCCTTTCGAAAGGCGGACTCCGGGGAGGAGCTGCGTGATCGTCAACTTACCCGGATTCGCCGAGGTTGCGTGGTATGCCCCGATTGGCGTAGCGCGGTCGGATCAGCCGATCGGCGCCCTCGAACCGGGGCCCGGAAGGCTGCCGGGCTACTTGTTGCCGGTGCCGTTCGCGGACAGCGCGGAGATGTCGTCCAGGATGTGCGACAGCGGCTCGTCGCCCTTGGCCTGGGTGGAGTTCTCGACGCACTGCTGGTTCTGCGGCGCGGACAGGATCGGCACGTCCTGCAGGACGCCGACGGCGGCCGCACCGGCCAGGCCCTGGAGGTTCAGCTTCGCCGGGAGGCCGATGCAGGGCTTGTTGAAGGAGCCCTGGATGAGCGCCAGCTGGGGGCTCATGTTGCCGTACGTGGCGGAGTTGCCGAACGCCTGCTCGGCACCGTTGCCGCTGGCGGAGGTGGTGCCGTGGTCGTTGCCGGTGGCCAGGGCCGGCGAGGCGGCGGCAGCGGAGGCGCCGACGACGGAGGCGGCGACTGCGGCGGCGGCCAGAACCTTCTTGATCACTTGTCAGTTCCCTTCTGAGGACACCCCGTCCACCGGAGCGCACTGGTCAACTGCGCGCGCTTCGTTTGGTTGCTCCGCTTCACCCCAACGGCCCACGGTCCGGGAATCTCCGGATTGCGCGCCGGCCCTGGTTTCCGGGGAATTCCGGGGGCCGCCGGTCCGAACGGGTGACGTGCCGTGCGGTGCCGCAACCATTCCGGATGCGGGCGGTTGATGCCGGGCAGGAACGTCCGTCTTGGCCTGAGGGCCGGGAAAGGAATAGGAAATGCTGAAGAAGGCAATGGCCGCGGCGGCGGTCGCCGTGTCCGTCGTGGGTGTGTCGGCGGCGGCAGCCCCCCAGGCGCTTGCCACCGGGAACGACCACGGCACCACCTCCGCCAGCGGCAACGGCGCCAAGGAGGCGTTCGGCAACTCGGTGACCAAGGGCAAGATGAGCCCGCAGGCCACCCTGGTCCAGAGCTCGCTCAACAAGCTCTGCGTCGGCCTCCCCGCGAAGGCGAACGCCCAGGCGATCTTCGGCCTCATCGCCGCCGTCGGGGTGGCCCAGGACATCCCGGTCCTGTCCGCGCCGCAGAACCAGCAGTGTGCCGAGAACTCGACCCAGGCCAAGGGTGACGAGCCGGTGTCGCACGTCCTGGACGACATCGCGGTCCTCGCGGCCAACGGCGTCGCCAACCAGTGACCCCGGTCCCGTGAAGCCCGCCCGGGCGGTGCGCGTTTGTGCGCCCCCGGGCGGGCTTTCGTCGTGGCCGCGTAATTCCCGCCGCCGGAAGAAGCGTCGAAGAAGCGTTTCCTCTCTTTTTGTCAATTCTGCGGAGGCGTTCGAGTGAATTAACCGATGGCATGCGTTCCGTAGTTTCTTCGGCTGTCTATTCCTCGTTCTACAGCCTGCCGGTCATGGTGCGAGCCGTTCATGCTGTGCTCGCTCGGTTTCGGCCGACATACGGGCATGACCGCAGAGAAGGGAAAGTTCATGAAGAAGACCGCTGCTGTGATCGCCGGCGCCATCCTGGCGCTGGGCGGTGCCGTCCCCGCCTTCGCCGACGCCGGTGCGCAGGGCACCGCCACCACCTCCCCGGGCGCTGTCTCCGGCGACGTGATCGAGGTTCCGGTCCACGTCCCGGTCAACGCCTGCGGCGACACCGTCGACGTCATCGGTCTGCTGAACCCCGCGTTCGGCACCCCCTGCGCCAACGACTGACGGCGTCACACAGCGCACCAAGCTCCCGGCTGTGTCATGGCCGGCCTCGGACCGCCGATTCTTTGCATCCGCGGTCCGAGGCCGGCTTTCCACTTCGTCAAGCAGGAAGAGAACGAGATTGCGACAGACCCTCAGCAGGGGAATGCTCGCGGCCGCCGCCGCGACGAGCATTCTGTCCCTGTACGGCAGTCCCGCGCTCGCCGGCACGGACCCGACCGGGACCGCGGCCGGTTCGCCGGGTGTCGTGGCGGGCGGTGACGTCCAGACCCCGGCGAGCGCTCCGGCCGACGACTGCGCCAACTCGGCCGACACCGCCGCCGCGTCGCACGCGGCAGCCGGCAACTCCTGTGCGAACGACCGGGGTGCGGACGAGCACACCCGCGACCGCGCACGCGAGGGCTCGGGATACGGCTCCGAGGGGAACTCAGGCGGCGAGACCGGCACGACCCCGCCGCCCGACAGCCGCGAGACGCCTCCGCCCTACGGGGACGAAGCGCCCCCGGCCTACGGCGACGACACCCCGCCCGCGTACGGCGAGGACACTCCGCCCCCGTACGGCGAGGACACTCCGCCCGCGTACGGCGAAGACACCCCGCCCGCGCCGACGTCCCCGCCTCCCACCACACGGCCCCCGACATCGCCGCCTCCGGCCACCCACCCGCCGACGACCCCGCCGCCGGGCCGGACGCCTCCGCACGGTGGGGAGCACCACGGGGCGCCGCCCACCCTGCCGCACACCGGAAGCGCGGCCATGCTCGCGACCTCGGCCGTCAGCGCCGCGCTCGTCGCGGGTGGGGCGGTCCTGTACCGCCGGGGACGAGCGGCCTCCCGCCGGCCGTAGCGGAAACCGGGTGCCGGACGCCCGAAAGGCCCGGCACCCGCCCGCCCGTCAGCTCCGCACCGTGTCCGGTGCGGACTCCCGCCGCCCGGCCGGGACGCCCCAGCCGGCCGGCCCCGAGCGCAGCCGCCGCCGTACCCCGCGCACCAGTGTCTCGGCCGTGAAGCCGGCGCCGTGCACGAAACGCATCGCCGGACCGAAGCCCGCCGCCGTGACCAGACCGGCCAGGAACAGCCCGGGATACGACGACTCGAAGTCCCGGCCCACCTCGGGCGCCCCGTCGGCCCCGGTCACCAGGGTCGTCCGCAGGTCGTCGGCCAGCAGCCCGAGCCGCCCCCGGGTCGCCCTGAACCCCGTGGCCGCGATGACGTGTTCGGTCTCCAGGGTGCCCACCCCGCCACCGCGCACCGTGGTGTCCAGGCGTACCCCGCCCGCCGTCGCGCGTGCCGCCGTGACCTCGCGGCCGAGCAGCACCTCCACCCCGGACTCCACCCGCTCCCGCACCCACCAGGCGCCGGCCGGACCGAGGGCGCTCGCCGCGATCCGGGTCCGGGTCGGCTCGGCGAGCCGCCGGTACAGGCCGGGCCGCTCGGAGTAGAACCAGTTCCGCCAGCCGGGGCCGAGCCCGCTGTGCGGGGCGCGGACCGACTGCCACCAGGGGCGCTGCCAGGGCGGCGGCACCTCGTTCCAGAACAGTTCGTCCGCGCGCACCAGCACCCGTACCCGGCTGTCCAGTTCGGCGAGGAGCGCGGCCGTCTCCAGGGCCGCCTGGCCGCCGCCGATCACCGTGACGTCCCGGCCCCGGAAGCGGCCCAGGTCGGCGTGGTGGCTGCTGTGCGTGACCAGGTCGGGGGAGAGACCGCGCACGGCGGCGGGGATCTCCACGAACGGCAGCACGCCGATGGCGAGCGCGATCGTCCGGCCGCGCAGGACCTCGCCGTCCGCCGTCGTCGCCTCGAAGCCGCCGGCGCGCGGTGCGACCCGGGTGACCATGCGTTCGTCGACGGGCGGTGCGGCGTTGCGGGCGAACCACAGGCCGTACTCGGCGAACATCTCCAGCGGGATCGGCTGCCCGTGCCGGGCGGTCACACCGCGGCCCGCGCAGTAGACGTCCAGCCGCCAACGCGCCTCGGGGTCCGACAGGTTGGAGGCCCAGGGTTCGGACTTGAGGAACATCCCGCGGGGCATGTGGTCGCGCCAGGACGCCATCGGGCGGCCGAAGACCCGCACGTTCAGGCCCGCCGCCGCGGCGTGGGACGCGATGGACAGGCCGTACGGGCCCGCTCCCACCACCAGCAGGTCGTACATCAGCAGCTGCTCGCTTTCTCGTCGTCGGACCGGTCGGGCTGACCGGCGAGGCTGGAGACGCCGGGCGCGGCGGGGACACCGGCCACGCCGGTGAGTTCCTCGTCCCGGGCGGTGGGCACGAGGGATTCCTCGTCCCGGGCGGCGGGCACGAGGGGTTCCCCGGCCTGGGCGGCGGGCACCAGGGGCTCACCGGCCTGGCGGACCACGGGGGCGTGCGGGCGCGGCGCCTGGACGGGGGTCCCGTCGTGCAGCCGGTCGAGGAGCCGGCCCGCCACGTGCCTGCCCCACAGTGCCCACATCGCGAGGCCCGGTCCCCGGTCGTCCGGCGCGGACCAGGCCAGCTCCCGCCCGCGCGGGGCCGGACGCAGCGCGCTCAGCGGCGCGTAGTTCTCCACCACGAACGCCCGCCCCGCCAGCGGCACCCCGTCCGGCAGCGGACGGTGGGTCAGGTCCAGGTGCAGGGCGCGTACGACGTCCAGGCCGGCGCTGTCGGTGAAGAGCCGGAACTGGGCGCCCGGACGGGGGTTGAAGTCGAGGAGGTGGTAGCGGCCGGTGCTGCCGCAGCGCCGGAAGTCCAGGTCGAAGATGCCCCGGAAGCCCAGCTCGCCGGTGAGCCGCTCGGCCAGCGCCTGGACCTGCGGGTTGGGCGTCCACAGGCCGACCGCGGTCAGTCCGGCGCCACGCGGCCAGGCCCGCTGCTTGCGGCCGGGGCCGCCCGCGCGCACCTGCCCGGTGCGGTCGGCGTAGCCGTGGAAGAACCAGTCGCGGTCCGGGCCCGGCGGCAGGAACTCCTGGAGCAGCAGCCTGCTGCCCGCCTCCTCGCTGCGCAGGTACAGCTCCACCGCCTCCTGCGCCGAGCGCACCACGACCGTGCTGCGCAGCCCGGCCCCGGCCGGCAGCAGCCAGGGCCGGCTCCACTTGGCGATCACCGGCAGCCCGAGCCGCCGGACCGCGGCGGCGGTCTCCTCGGCGCTGTCCGGGACCAGGGTCGGCGGGTGCGGGATCCCGGCCGCCGCGCACACCTCGGCCAACTCGGCCTTGTCGGCGACGCGTTCGGGCAGGGTGCCGGGCTGCTGCGGGAGCAGGTAGGCGGGCGCGAGGTCGGCGCGGAGCCGGCCGGCCGCGATGGCGCTCGCGTCGTCCATCGGGATCAGCACCGCCGGGCGGGCGATCCGCGCCGCCACCCGGCGCAGCACGGCAGCGATCTCGGCGGGCGACGCGCCCGGCGCCGGCGGCGGATGCAGCCGCCGTACGAAGCGGGATTTGCGGACCGGGCTGCCCGCGGAGTCGGCGACCACGTGGACCTCCACCCCGGCTCTGCCGAGCGAGCGCACGGCCCCCAAGGTGCCGTGGTGAAAGGGATTCCGGTCGATCCGCAGCAGAACCGCGGGGACCCGGATGTCTAGCAGCGACACGGACCTTTTCCTTTGCGTCGGTTCACCCGTGCGGGCGTTCGGGGCACCCGAAAGCCGCAACCGCACTGGCGGAATTCATATTGATATGACTGAGTGTCAGTAACTGGCACTTCCTCAGCGGTGCTGCGAACGGACGATCACTGGTGGAGAAAGGAGCAGACATGGCCCCACAGCTGCGAAAGCGGACGCGGTTCTGGTGGTACCGACCGGCCCTGGCCGCGGCGGCCGTCGTCGTCGCCGCGGCGACCCTGGCGACCGGCCCGGGATTCGCCGCGGGTGCGGGGGCGGCGCGGACCACCGGCCCGCCGGCTCCGGCACCCGCGACGGCCGTCCCGACGCCCACGACGTCCGTCCCGGCATCGGCGGCACCCCTGCCGACCCCGGCCGCCGACGCACCGGCCGTCGGCGCGGCGGCCAAGGCGATGCCCCCGGCCTTCGGGGCGTTCCTCGACTCCGGCCCGCTCGGAGTGGCCCGGATGGCCCAGCTGAGCAGCTGGCTCGGCGGCACCGAGCTCAAGATCGCGCACACGTATCTGCCCGGCAACCGCTGGGCCGACATCGAGGGCGCCCCCGGCTTCCTGGACGTCTGGGCGCACTGGCGACGGGAGAAGGCCGACCGGACGCTCGTCCTCAACGTGCCCATGCAGGAGCGCAACGAGGAGGGCATCGGCGACGACGAGGTCCGCTCGCTGCTGCGGCAGGGTGCGGCCGGAGAGTTCGATCACCACTTCCGGGCCCTGGCCGAGCGGCTGGTGGAACTGCGGGTCCCGGACACCGTCATCGTGCTCGGCTGGGAGATGAACGGCATTACCTACACCCATCGTTGTGGGCCGGACCCGGAGGCCTGGAAGACATACTGGAAAAGGATCGTCACCACCATGCGTGCGGTCCCGGGCCAGAAATTCAGGTTCGACTTCACTTCGAGCCGGGGTCGCGACGCCGTACCGTGGACGCAGTGCTATCCCGGGGACGACACGGTCGACATCATCGGTATGGACTCGTACGACCAGCCGAGCGGACTTTCCTTCGACCAACAGGTGCGGGAGCCTTACGGGCTTCAGCAGCACGTCGATTTCGCGAAGGCCCACGGAAAACCCGTCTCCTATCCGGAATGGGGCCTCTTCCGCAACGGAGACAACGCCGAGTACATGCGGCGGATGCTCGCCTGGATGGACGAGCACAAGCCGCTGTACAACACGCTGACGGACTACTGCCCGCACGGTGTCTGGCAGTGCTCGGTCAACCCGCGCTCCGCGCACGTCTACCGCGAGGCCCTCTTCGGCCGCACCGACACCACGACACCGACGCCGAACCCGACACCCAGGCCGACACCGACCCCGAGCCTGACCCCGGCCCCGGCTGCCACGCCCAGTGCCCCGCCCGCGTCCGACTGCACGTCGATGGACCTGGGTGCCTGGATCGAGTACTGGCTCGGCGGGAAGTTCTGCTTCAGCCTCGACTGACGGACGGGTACGCCCGAGACCCCCTACTCCTGTCGGCGTTCCTTCCACCGCTGCCGCACCTCCTTGATCCGCTGCCGGGCGGCGGCGTCGCACAGCGCCGCCGTCAGCAGCGGGGCGGTGCGCCGCCGGGCCAGCAGCAGCCGCTGGTTGACGACCGGCTGGGGCCGCCAGTGGTGCTTGTACGGCTCGTCGCCGCGCAGCAGGCTCAGCGCGCCCCGCTCACCGGCGCCGGTGTGCTGGGTGCAGGCGTCCAGGAGCATCACCGCCACGTCCGCCTTGCGCTCCCGCAGCCGGGGATGCGCCCCGTACAGATAGCCGCCGGCGAGACTCGGCGACAGCAGGGTCAGGTCGACGGCGACCACCTCGTCGTCGAGCCGGAACTCGGTGACCACCGCGTCCCCGGACCGCACCATCGGCCCCACCGAGCGCACCAGATGCTCCTGGAACCGGGACTGGAGGTGCTCGGTGGTCACCTTCCGCCCCTGCCACTGGAGCCGGTGCAGGTCGAGGAGGCGGCGCAGCGCCGCGTCCACCCCGTCGGGCGGCACGACGTCCCGGCGCACCCCCAGCGAGCCCAGTTTGCGCAGCTTGGCACGGACCCGCTGGGCCTTGTTCGAGGGCAGCCGGCCGACCAGCTCGTCCATCGACACGGCCGGCAGCTCCAGGCAGACCGAGTCCGGCACCTTCCGGCACGGTCCGCGCCAGCGGTCGTAGACCCGCTCCGCCGCGCCACCCGGCCGCACCTCGCGGAAGTCGATCAGCGCCGTCCGGGCCGCCTCCGCCAGCTCCTGGGTGAGGGCGCCCGCCACCCGGCCGTCGTCGGCGTCGGCGAGCAGCACGTCCGCGTAGTCCGAGATCGCCCCGCCGAGCGGCACCAGCGTGGGCAGCGGCCGGTGCACCAGCGCCAGCGGGGCCGCGCCGACCAGCTCACCGCCGTAGCGGACCAGGACGAGGCGGAGCCGGCCGGGGGTCCCGTAGGAGCGCCACCAGGAGTGCAGCCAGGCGTGACTCTGGAACGGGGTGGCCGTGCCGCACCGCCGGTAGAGGCGGCCCCAGGCCGGGGCCAGCTCGGCGAAGGCGCCCTCGTCGGTGACGAGTTCGGTGGTGTACGCGGCGAGCGTCGGGTGGGCCGTCGTCGTCACAGCTGTCCGTGTACGTCGGCGGCGACGGCCGGACCGGGCACCGAGGCCTGGAAGGCGGCCTCCTCCACGCGGCGCCGGGGCCGTACCAGGAGCACCAGGCCGCCCAGCAGCCCGCCCGCGCTCGCGCCCACCAGCCCGGTCACCTTCGAGGACGCGGAGGTCGGCGCGGTCGGCTTCGGCGCCCGGGAGAACTGGAGGAGTTCGACGTTCGTGTCGCTCTTGGTGTCGTTGGCGTGCTGGATGAGCGAGCGGGCCACCGCGTTCGCCATGTCGGTGGCCTGGAGGGCGTGCGGCGAGCTGGCCGAGACGGCGACCATCGGCGCGTCCGGCGAGGTCTCCGTCTGCACACTGTTCTGCAGCGTCTTCAGCGGTACCCCGGCCCACATCTGCGCGTCCCCGAGCACCGCGAGCTGGGTGGCGACCCGGCCGTAGGCCTGCGCGAACCCCTGCGCGGACGCGGTGTCGGACTTGTCGGCGGTGACGGCGATGACGTAGGCGGTCGCCGTGTAGCTGGGCGGCGTCAGCACGCCGTAGGCGCCGCCCAGCAGCCCGCCGGCGAGGACCCCGGCCGCCAGCAGCGACCAGGGCGGGATGGCACGCGGGAACGGGCGGGGTGCTCGGACGGTGTTCTCGGTCATGGCGTACTGGCTCCCTGAGATGTGGTGGCGAGTGCGGCCGCGTAGACGTCCATGAGCTGGGCGGCGCTGCGGGTGATGCAGTAGTGACGGGCGGCGTCCGGCACGCCGCGCGGGCCGGGTCCGGCGGCGCGGGCGGCGGCCAGCGCCTCGGCGTAGGCGGCGGCGCCGCCCGTGACCCGGCGGGCGCCCGGGGCGGCGGCGGCCGGCAGGTCCTCGACGGCGGGGCAGGAGCTGTAGAGCACGGGCAGTCCCGCGGCCAGCGCCTCGACGACCGCGAGCCCGAAGGCCTCCTCGGCGGAGGGTGAGGCGAACACGTCCATGGCGGAGGTGAGGGCGGGCAGGTCGGGGTCGCGCGCGCTGTCGGAGGCGTAGGGCCGCTCGCCCGCGAACAGCACCCGGCCGGCCACCCCGGCCTCCTGCGCGGTGCGGCGCAGGGTGTCCTCCTCCGGGCCGCCGCCCACCAGCAGCAGTCTGCAGTCGGCGGGGAGGTGGGCGAGGGCCTCGACCAGGACGTCGAACCGCTTGCCGGGCGCGAGCCGCCCGACGGCTCCGACGACCCAGGCGTCCTGCGGGATGCCGAGGCGGTCGCGGACGCGCCGGCGCCGGGCGGGGTCGAAGCGGAACCGGTCCAGGTCGATGCCGTTCGGGACGACCTCGATCCGCGGCCCCGGCACCCCCCACCGGCGCAGCCGCTCGGCGACGGTCGGCGAGACGGCCACCGTGGACCGCCCGAGCCGCTCGCCCGCCAGGTACAACGCCCGCACGCCCGACGTCAGTTCACGCCCCTCCAGCTGCGAGTCGCCGAGCGAGTGCTCGGTGGCGACCACGGCCCGGACCCCCGCGAGGCGCGCCGCGATCCGGCCGTAGAGACAGGCCCGGTAGAGGTGGGTGTGGACGAGGTCGTAGCGGCCCCGGCGGATCAGCCGGACCAGGCGGGGCAGCGCGGACAGGTCCCGGTTCCCGGCCATCCCCAGGTGGACCACCCGCACCCCGTCCGCGGCCAGCCCGTCCGCGACCGACCCCGGGTTGGTGAGCGTGACGACATCGCAGGCGACCGGCAGGTGCCGCAGCAGCAGCCGCAGTTGCTGCTCCGCGCCGCCGATCCCAAGGCCTGTGATGACGTGAAGGGCCTTCATTTCACAGCCCCTGCACGGGACGGCGGCGCAGCCGGTGCAGCCGGTACTTCAGGAAGAGGCGCGCGGCGTGGTCGTTCTGCCCGATGTGCACGCGGGGCAGGGCGTGCGGGCCGCCCAGCGGGCCCGGGTCGATGGCGCAGGCGTAGCCGTATCCGGCGTCCCGTACGGCGTCGACGGCCCGCTGGTCGACGCTGCCGTAGGGGTAGCAGAAGCCCTCGACGGGGGCCTGGATCAGCTCCTCCAGCAGCGCCCGGCTGTCGGCGGTCTCGGCCCGCAGGGTCTCCGGGTCGGCCTTCGTCAGGTCGACGTGGGTGAGTCCGTGCGACCCGATCTCCACCCCGCTGCCCGCGGCCCGCCGGATCCCGTCGGCGGTGAGCAGCGGCTTGCGCGGGCCCAGCTGGTCCCAGGCGTTGTCGCCGCCGAGCCGGCCGGGCAGCACGAAGAGGGTGGCGCCGCAGCCCCAGCGGTCGAGGAGGGGCAGGGCGTGGTCGAGGAAGTCGGCGTACCCGTCGTCGAAGGTCAGCGCCACCAGCCGGCGCCCCTCGCCGCGGGCCCGGGCGGCGATCAGCCCGGCGACCGACACCCCGCGCAGCCCCCGCCGGCGCAGCCAGCCCAGCTGTTTCTCCAGACGCCCGGGGGAGACGGTGACGCGGTACGGGTCGTCGGAACAGTCGCCCACGGAGTGGTACATGGCGACCCAGGGGACCGGGCCGGTGACGCGTCCTGCCCTCGCGGCGGACTCAATGGAAGACGGCATGCGCGAGCCTTCGGGTGACGGTGGCTACGGAACGGAGTGCGGGTGCGAAGCCCTGGGCGTCCAGGGCTCGGCCGAGCAGGACGAAGACGACGGTGACGGCCGTGGTGCCGGCGGCCAGACCGGTGAACGGGTCCGCCGGCTGCGCGGCGGCGAAGAGCCCGGCGGCGGTCGCGGCGACCGCCGCCCGCACCGGCCGGCTCAGCTCGACGAGCACCCGCCGGGTACGGATCGGGACGCTGCGCGGGCCCATGCCGGCCAGCAGGAGCACGGCGGTGGCGGTGATCCCGGTGGCGTTGGCGGCGGCGATGCCGGTGACGCCGTACGCGTCGACCACCAGGGCGCCGATCCAGGAGGTCACCGCGATCCCGGCGGCCATGGCGCCCACCGGGTACCAGGAGGCGCGGCCCGCCGAGAAGTAGGAGCGGACCAGCACCCCGACCAGGGTCTGCCCGAGCAGCCCGAGCGCGTACACGCGCATCACCCCGGCCGTGGCGGCGGTGTCCACGGCGTTGAACGCCCCGCGCTGGAACAGCAGGTGGATGAGTTGCGGCGCACAGGACACGACCACGGCGGTGCCGAGCAGCACCACGCTCGCGGCCACCGACAGATCCCGCTCGACCCGGCTCCGGGCCCGCTCGGTGTCGCCCTCGGCCAGGGCCCGGGCCACCACCGGGAAGGTGACCGTGCACAGCATCATCGACATCGTCATCGGGATCTGCGCGACCTTCTGCGCGTAGTTGAGGTGCGAGATGGCCCCGGAGTGCAGGTGCGAGGCTAGGAACCGCTCGATCAGCACCTGCGACTGCCGGCACAGCGCGAACAGCAGCACGGTGGCCATCAGCGCCACGTTCAGGGGCCGCTCCTCGGTGCCGGCCGCGCCCTCCTCCCGCGCCTTCGGCCGGTGCCGCAACTGCCGCAGCAGTGACGGAAGCTGTACGACGACCATCAGGGCGCCCCCGGCCGCCACCCCGAACGCCGCCGACCTGACGCCCCAGTGGCCGCCGAGCGCGAACATCGCCGCGATGATGCCGGCGTTGTAGGCGACGTAGATCGCGGCCGGGGCGAGGAAGCGCCGGTGCGCGCGGAGGGCGGCGCTGCAGTACCCGGCCAGCCCGAAGGTCAGCACACAGGTGGCGGTGAGCCGGGTGCAGCCGACGGCCAGCCCGGGGTCCCGGAGCCCGGGCGCGAGCACCCCGACGAGCTGCGGGGCCCCGCCGATCAGCAGGGCGCCGACGCCGGCGAAGGCCAGGGCCAGCTTGGGCAGCGTCCCGGCGACGAGGGCCCGCACGGGATCGCCGGGCGCCCCCTGCGTCCGCCGGGCAAGGGCCACACTGAACGCGGGAACGAGGGCGAACGCCAGCCCGTCCTCGATGAGCAGCGTCGCCGCGAACTCGGGCACGGTCCACGCCACGAGAAACGCGTCGGTGTCCCGCCCGGCCCCGAAGAGCCGCGCGAGCGACTGGTCCCGGATGAGCCCGAGCAGCGACCCGAGCACGGAGAAGGCGGCGGTACCGAGAGCGGCCTTGGCCAGGAATCCACGAGTGGGCGGTGCGCTTTCAGCCTCGGCGCCGACAGCTCCCTGCTCGGGGGCGCGGGGCTGTGACACGTGCGGCTCCGCCGCGTGGGCGCGCTCCGCCCCCACCGGCCCGCAGTCGACATCCGACCCTTCCACCCCCGGCGCCGCAGTCATCCCGCACGCTCCGCCCCCACCAGCGCCCACCAGGCCACCGCCCCGAACACCACCGCCGTGAGAACCGTCGACGGCCCCCCGATATCGGCGTACGCGAAGTCCACCAGCTGCCAGATCAGCAACCCGCACCCCACCAGCGCACAGTCGAGACCGTCACCCGCACGCACCCGCCACAGCCCCCGCAGCCCGCACACCAGCAGCGCCAGCCAACTGCCCGCCAGCGCGAGCAGCCCGAGCAGACCCTGCTCGCTGAGCACCAGCAGGTACATGTTGTGCGGGGACAGCAGCGGCTGCTTCCGGTACGCCGCCCCCGCGCCCTCCGTGTCGCTCCCGGACGACAGCGCCAGCGAGGCGTGCGCGTCCCGGTACGCCGGGAAGTTCTTCAGGCCGACGCCGGTCACCGGGTGCTCCCGCCACATCCCCGTCGCCGCCGCCCACAGCGTGTACCGGTCGACCACCGACTGGTCCGGCGCGTCCGTGACCTGCCCGATGCTGCTGAACCGCTCCTGGAGCATCGCCGTACCGACCCCGAAGCCGCCCACCAGCACCACACCGGCCGCGACCGCGACCGCCGCCACCTTCAGCGCCCGCCGCAGCCCGGCCAGGGCGAGCTGCACACCGCAGGTCAGGACCGTCGCGATCCAGGCGCCCCGGCTGAAGGAGAGGGCCAGCGGCAGCAGCAGCCCGAGCGCGCACGCCCCCGCCGCCACCCGCTGCCGTACCGGGGAACGCCCCAGCGTGAGCCCGAGCGCGCAGATCAGACCGAACGACACCACCGTCGCCATGCCCATCACGTCCTGCGGCCCGAAGGTGCCGACCGCGCGGATCTCCTCGCCCTGGTACGACGCCCCGGTCCCGGTGACGTACTGGTGCACCCCGACCGCGCCCTGCCAGCTCGCGAGCCCCACGAACGACCAGGCCAGCAGCCGGAAGTCGGCGCGGTCCCGGACCAGCAGCACGACGGCGGCGGGGACCAGGACGAACACCTGGAGGTAGCGGCCGAGGCCGGTCACCCCGGCGCCCGGCGAGGCCGCGCCCATCGCCGCGACGGCCAGCCCCACGACCGGCATGCCGAGCACCGCCACGGCCGTGGCGGACAGCGGGCGCCGCCGCTCCCGCAGGGTGCGCAGCGCGGCGTACAGCACCACAAGGGCGGACACCGCATCGGCGGGCCCGGCACCGCTCTCCGCGCCGCCCGGGGCGAGCGGCAGCGCGAGGACCGCCAGTACGGCGACCGCGGCCAGTACCGGCGGCAGCCGCAGCGGCCTGGCCGGTGACAGTGCGAAGCTCATTCTCAGCTCCCCGTCGAGCGCACGAGCGCGGCCGCGGTGCGCAGCAGGATGCAGACGTCCTGCCACAGCGACCAGTTGTCGATGTAGGCGTTGTCGAAGCGGGCCCGGTCCTCGATGGAGGTGTCGCCGCGCAGCCCGTTGATCTGGGCGAGTCCGGTGATGCCGGTCTGCATCCGGTGGCGGGCCGCGTAGCCCGGGTAGGTCTGGCTGAACTGGCCGACGAAGTACGGCCGTTCGGGGCGCGGGCCGACCAGGCTCATGTCGCCCCAGAGCACGTTCCACAGCTGGAGCAGCTCGTCCAGGGACGTCTGGCGCAGGAAGCGGCAGAAGCGGCTCATCTTGATCTCGCCGGCCACGCTCCAGCGGGTGGCGGCCTCGTGCTCGTCGACCGGGCGGTGGGTGCGCAGCTTCAGCAGGGTGAAGGGGCGGCCGTCCTTGCCGATCCGCTCCTGCCGGAAGACGACTCCCGGCCCGTCGGTGATCCGCAGCACGGTCGCGCAGACCAGCAGCAGCGGTCCGGCCAGCACCAGCGCCGCCCCGGAGACGGCGATGTCCAGGAGCCGCTTGCCGACGCTGCCGCGCCGCCGCGAGCCCATCTCCAGGCGGCGGCAGGAGAACCCGGCGAGCTGGTCGCGCATCTCGTACGCCGGTGAGTCCGCGTCGACCTCCCACACCACGCAGCCCGACTCGGCCAGCGCCCGCAGCAGCGGGCCCTGTTCGGTGCGGACGGCGGGGTGGACGGTGAGGACGGCCCGGACGCCGTTCTGGATGAGGGCCCGCTCGACCTCCTCGCCGGTGGTCAGCACGGGCAGGCCCTCGTGGCCCTCGGGGTGTTCGGCGACGACGCCGACCGGGCGCACTCCGCAGCCCGGGTGGCGCAGCACGGCGGCGGCGACCCGCTGGGCGGTGGTGGCCGGGCCGATGACCAGGGCGGCGCGCGGCCGGCGCAGCAGGGCGAGGCGGCGCCGCCAGTGCACCAGGCCGCGGCCCGCGCCGGCCGCCGCCGCGTGCAGGGCGAAGCCGAGCAGCAGGACGCGGACGGACAGCGCGCGGTCCGGGTCCCAGGCGGCGAGGGCCGCGGCCAGGCCCAGCCAGACGACGGCGATCCGGCCGCAGACGACCGGGAGTTCGTCCAGGATCCCGGTCATCCGCCGGATGGTCAGCGGGCGCAGCAGTATCGCCCCGGCCACCAGCAGACCGACCAGGACGGGCCGGCGGACGGCCTCGTCGAGCACGGCCGCGCCGAGCAGCGCGGCACACAGGTCGGCGGCGAGCAGCGGCACCGGGGAGGCGGGCCGCACGGGCGGCCGCCGCAGTGGGAACCGGAAGCCGCCGGCGGTGCGCGGCGGCAGGACGGAGACGGGCGAGAGTCCGTGGTCCCGGGGCTGCGCGCCGGGGGAGGGGACGGTGCTTTCCGCGGTCACGAGTGGATGGACTCCCTGCGCTCGAAGGACACCAGCGGCCGCCCGCCGAGGAGTTCGCGGTACAGCTCCGCGACCGCCTCCGCCGTGCGCCGCACATCGTGCGTGGACAGGACGTGCCGGCGCCCCTGGTCGCCGAGCGAGGCGCGCAGCTCCGGGTCGAGGAGCAGCGCGGCGACGGCTCCGGCCAGCGCACCCGGCCGCCCCGGCGGGACCAGGCAGTGCCCTGCCTGGCCGGGCGGCAGGCTCTCGCGGGCGCCGTCGACATCGGTGACCAGCACCGGCCGCCCGCAGGCCAGCGCCTCCAGCGGGGCCAGCGCCATGCCCTCCCAGCGCGAGGGCAGCACCACCAGGTCGGCGGCCCGGTACCAGGGGCGGACGTCCGCGACGGGGCCCACGAACTCGACCGAGGCAGAGGCGGAGGCAGAGGCAGAGGCGGCGGAGACCGAGGCGGCGGCGAGCCGGCCCAGCGCCTCCCGGTCGGGTCCGTCGCCGACCAGAGCCAGCCGGGCGTCCGGCACCCGGCGCAGCACCTCGGGCCAGGCCCGCAGCAGCACGTCCTGGCCCTTCTGCCGGCACAGCCGCCCGACACAGACGACCAGGGGAGCATCCGCGGGCCGCTCGCCCGGGCTGCTCGGGGTGCCCGGGGTGCCCGGGCTGCTCGGGCTGCTCGGGGTGCCCGGGGTGCCCGGGGTGAAGTGCTCGGTGTCGATGCCGTTCGGGACGACCGTGTACCGGGCGCGGATCCCGGCGCGCACGCCGGTCGTGCGCTCGGCCTCACTCACGCACACCACCCGATGCGCCCAGCGCGCGCCCCACCGCTCCCACCTCAGCGCCAGTGCGGCGGTGGCGCCGCCGACCGCCTCGAAGGACCAGGCGTGCGGCTGGAACAGGGTCGGGACGCGTCCGCGTACGGCGAGCCGCCCGGCGAGGCCCGCCTTCGCGCTGTGCGCGTGCACCAGTGCGGGCCGTACCTCGTCGAGCAGCCGGCCGAGGCGGCGTACCTCGTCCGGGAGACCGGCGCCCGGCGAGCGGTCGGCGCGCCACCCGCGCACCTCGGCGCCCAGGTCCCGCGCGCGCTCGGCCAGTTCACCACCGGGGCAGGCCACCGTGACCCGCAGACCGGCCGTGAGCTGGGCCTTCGCCAGGTCCAGGACGACCCGGGCCACGCCGCCCTCGACGGGTTGCGCCAGGTGAAGGACCCGTGGCCGAGGGTCGGTGGCTGATCGGTGCATACGCGGATTCCTCGCTCACGGGGGGCGCGCTCGGGACTGCGGGCGGGGACGCGGCGTACTACCGCGCGTCCACGGCGGCGAAGAGCGCGCCCGCCCACGCCGCGTCGCGCTGGGAAACGAGCCGGAAGGTCAGCTGGTCACCGCCCTGTGCGAGACCAGTACCTAGATCGAACACATCCGAGTCGTAGCCGAGCGTGTTGGCGTACGCGGGCTCACGCCGGGCGCGTACCGGGCCGGGTTCGTTGATCGTGGAGTTGAGTACGTCGTCGGCCGGGTCGGCGGAGTCCTGGAGCGGGACGGGTGCGTGGCCGGCAGTGGTGTAGGTGAGCGAGTCGCCGGTGCCGCCCCGGTCGCCGTTGTAGGCCACCAGACCCACCCGGCCGTCGGCGCCACGCGGGGCGTGTAGCCCGTTCAGCCGTACCTCGGCCGGTGCGTCGAGGGAGTCGAAGCCGTCCCAGAGGGAGAGCGTGCGCAGCGGCTGCGCCGGATCCTCGTACGCCACGACCAGCGTCCAGCCGCCCCAGGCACCGGCCCCGGACCGTCCCGCGGCCGCGTTCACCTGGCCGACCGTCCACAGCCCGGATCCGCTGGAGCGGACGAGCTCGGTCACGTCCGCGGAGGCCTGGAAGGCGTCGGCGCCACGGCCCGTGCGGTGGCCCACGATGGTGTCGGCGAGCAACTCCTTGTAGGCGCCGCCGGGTTCGGCGATCAGCACCCGGCCGTCGTCCGCGGCCGGCTTCTGCTCGCCGGCCAGCAGGTTGCCGCCCCAGTACAGCCGCGCGTACGTCACCCGGGCGCCCTCCGGCAGCCGGAGCTCGGCGTGGGAGGAGTCGTACGTGTCGGGGTCGTCGTCGACGTCGACATAGAACATGTCGAAGTCCCCGTTCACTGCCGGGAGTTGCCCCTCCCGCGCGGCCTGGCAGGGCGGTTCGGACGGCTCGCCGGGCGTCGTGCGACAGCTGACGGACGCGTTGGCCGCGCGGGCGAAACCGCCGCGCAGCACCGCGTGGTAGCGCTCGGCGAAGGGGATGCGCGGAGCCTCGGGGGCGGGCGGGGCCGTCGCCCGGGCGGTGCCCGGTGCCCAGACCGAGGCGAGGACGAGCGCGCTCGCCGACGCACGGCGCAGCAGCGGGCCCAGGGGATTGCGCATGACCGGCTTCGTTCTTTCAGGGAGAAGGGGAGGGAGAGGGGGGAAGTGCGGGAGGAGGGGGCGGCGGGAAGAGTGCGATGGGATGCCAATACGGGTAAGTCAGGAGGCTCGCAACTCTAGTCGCTATCCGTATTAATCCGTCAAAACCGGGCAAGTGTGTCGGAGTCGTGAAGGCGGCTCCCCGGAGATCACTCCTTCGGCCGCACAACTCGGGGCGGCGCCACGCGTTGACACAGCGCTGGGCAACCGCCCGAATGTTTGTTTCGACCCCAAGGAGACCTCTCCATGTCGCGTATCGCGAAGGGCCTGGTCCTGACCACCGCCGCCGTCGCGGCCGTCGCCGGCGGTGCCGGTGCGGCTGCCGCCGACAGCGGCGCGAACAGCGCCGCCGCCCACTCCCCGGGCGTGGTGTCGGGCAACGTGATCGAGGTTCCGATCCACGTGCCGGTCAACGTCTGCGGCGACACCATCGACGTGATCGGCCTGCTGGACCCCGCCTTCGGCAACACCTGCGTCAGCGACTGACGCGGCGGTTGTTCCCTTCGGCCGGCCGTCCGCCCGCGCACCCCGCGGGCGGACGGCCGGTCCGGTTTTTCCGGCCGCTCCCCGAACCGTGCCCGGGCGGCCGGTGTTCACGGGATCTCATATGTCTTCCGAAAACGGGGTTTCCGGTCTGCCGGGGCATCGTTGGGCAGGACGTCGGAATTTCCCCGGGCGGCTTGCGTTGCCGAAAGTCGCCGAAGAAAGGAACATGATGAAGTCGCTGAAGGCCGTCGCCGTCGCCGCCGGTTCCGTGGCTCTCGTCGGCGTCGCCGCGCCCGCGTTCGCCTACAACACCGCCGACCTCACGCCCACCAGCCTCAACGGCGCCGTGAACACGCTCACCAAGGACGGCCTGGACCTGAACCAGGCGATGCCGCTGCGGCACCAGTCGAATGTGCTCGACACCGAGAACAAGCGCTCCCCGCTCAACACGGTCAAGACCGCGGCCGGCGCCCTCAACCAGCACAACCCGCTGCTGGGCGGTCTGCCGCTGCAGGGCTGAGCCGCGACGGGCCGGGCCGGGAGCGTTCGAGGGACACCGAGGGGTGTCCCTCGTTCGTGTGGCCCGGTCGGCGGGCGTCCGCCGACCGGGTGAGCGGGCACCCGGCCGCCGCACGGCCCGTCGGTAGGGTCGCGCGGTGACCTCAACCCCAAGCGAAACCCGCCCGTTCCGCCTCGCCGACCTCGGCACGCTCGTCGTGCTGGCCTGGAGCGGCGAGGCCCCCGACGGCAGTGACATGCCCTATCTGCTGGCCTACTCCCTCGGTGACGCCGAGGGCGGTCCCGAGGCCACCGCGGCCGCGATCGAGGCGCTGCTGGCGAACAACGGGCTGCCGGTCGGCGGCGACCTCGTCGACGGCATCGCCCGGCCCAGCCTGCCCGTCACCCTGCTCGTCGAGGCCGGCCAGGCCGTCCTCAGCCTGGCCCCGCTCAACGCCCAGTGCCCCGCGCCCGTGGAGTGGCTCGCCGCGGTCGGCGAACGCGGCTACGCCTACCTGGTGTTCACCACCCGCCCGTGGCCCGAGGGCGAACCCGGCAAGCCCGTCACCCCCGAGGCGCTGAAGGACTTCGCCGGGGCCGAGGAGACCCTGACGGCCGCCGCGCACGTCGTGCTGCCGGCCCGCAGCCTGCGCGGCTGATGGCCAGGGCCGCGGGCGCCGGGCGGGGGTTCGCGCTGCTGACGGTGGTCGCGGGGGCGGCCGGGCTGCTGGCCTCCTGGGTCATCACCCTCGACAAGTTCAAGCTGCTGGAGAACCCGCGCTTCGTGCCCGGGTGCAGCCTCAACCCGGTGGTGTCCTGCGGCAGCGTGATGAAGAGCGCCCAGGCCTCGGCGTTCGGGTTCCCCAACCCGATGCTGGGCCTGGTGGCCTACGGCGTCGTGATCTGCGTCGGCACGAGCCTGCTGGCCGGCGCCCGCTTCCCCGCCTGGTACTGGCTGACCTTCGACGCCGGCTGCGCCTTCGGCATCGGATTCGTGTCCTGGCTGCAGTTCGAGTCGCTGTACCGGATCGGCGCGCTGTGCCTGTGGTGCTGCCTGGCCTGGGTCGCCACCATCGTCCTGTTCTGGTACGTCACCTCCTTCGCCGTACGCCAACGGTTCCTGCCCGCGCCGCGCGGGCTGCGGGAGTTCCTCGACGAGTTCACCTGGGTGCTGCCGGTGCTGCACACCGGGGTCGTCGGCATGCTGATCCTGACCCGATGGTGGGACTTCTGGACCAGCTGAACAACTGAACAGCGGAATTCGGGAAGAATGGATTACCCATCAGCTGATTGGTGACCAGTGGATTGGTGAACAGCCGACTAATGCTGCACCCGGGCGAATTGTGAACTGATGCCGAATTCCGGCTCGTTACCCGGTACGGACGTCGCTCCTCTCGCAGCCCGAAAGGCCCGTACCTGATATGAAGCCGACCACCCGAGGAACCCTTGCCGTCGTCGTGGCGGGCGTCGCCGTCGCCGTGGGCGCGGCCGCCACGCCCGCCGCCGCGACCGGCGGAGTCCCCGTCCCCGTGCCCCTGGACGGCGTCGAGAAGTCCCTCGGCATGCAGATGCCCAAGCTCGGCATGGAGCTGCCGCTGCTGATCCCCGGCGTCCCCGAGGGGCCGCGCTACGTCGAGGGCCGGCTCATCCCGGAGGGGGCGCTGCCGCAGGTGCCGATGAACGGCCAGCTGCCCGGCGTCGGCCTCAGCGTGCCGCTCCCGCGCGCCCTCGGCGCCGGCTTCGACCACGTCGGCGTCGACATCCCCGCCTCCGACCTGCACACCCTCACCCCCGGCCTGGAGCTGGACGCCCCCCTCAGCGCACCCGACCCGCAGCACTACGGCCTGCCGCACCTGAAGATGCCCGTGGTCGGGGTGCTCGCCCCGGTCCTGCAGACGGTCGTCGGCGGCAACCTGGGCGCCGGCCCCGGCAAGTGACCCTTCTGGCGGTACGGCCCTTTCGGCCCGTTCCCGCGCCGGACGGCAGCGCGGTGGTGACCGGGCGGCCCCTCCGACGGTTACCGGTACCGACAGTGGTCGGTGAACCGTACGAGGAGTGAGCATGGTCGTCGGAGTCGGTGGTGTGGCGGTGGGCGCGGAGCCGGGAGCCGGGCAGCCGGGCAGAGCCGGGGCGGGCAGACCGACACGGCGCGAGGTGACGCGCGGGCTGTTCGCCTCCGTGGTCGCCCTGGTGTTCGCCCCGGTCGTCGCGGCCTCCCGTCCGTCGCCCTCGGCGGACGGGCCGGCCGGCACCTCCTTCGACGAGACCTACCGGGGCCGCCGCATCCGGGGCGCCCTCGTACCGGCGGCCGAGCGGGCCGTCGACGACGGCGAGTGGCAGGTCACCGTGGACGGCCGGCCGCTGCACCTGATGCGGCGGGCCGACGGCACCTGGCTCAGCATGGTCGACCACTACAGCTCGTATCCGACCCCGCTGGCGGCGACCCGGGCGGCCGTCGACGAGATGGGGCCGGGACAGCGGCTGCGCGATCCGGCGCCGGGCCCGACGGGCGGGGGACACATGCACATGGGGGGAGACCATGGCGTACGTGCGTAAGGACGTCAGCAGGCTGACGGCCGCCGAGCGGGGGCGGCTCGTGAAGGCGTTCCTGGAGGTCAAGCGGCGGGGCGAGTACGACGAGTTCGTGCGGACGCACATCGAGTACTACACCCCCGACGGCGAGGACGGGCTGCGCGCCGCCCATATGGCACCCTCCTTCCTGCCCTGGCACCGCCGCTTCCTGCTCGACCTGGAGCGGGCCCTGCGCCGGGTGGACGGGTCGGTGACGGTGCCGTACTGGGACTGGACGAGGGACCGTTCGGCGTCCGGGGTGCCGTGGACGAAGGACCTGCTCGGCGGGACCGGCCGGGCCCGCGACCAGCAGGTGATGACCGGTCCTTTCGCCTATGCGGCGGGGCACTGGACCATCACGGAGGGCATCACCGACGGCGAGTTCCTCGCCCGGGACCTGGGCCGGGCCCGCGACCCGATCGACCTGCCCACCGGGGCCGAACTCGACCGGGCGCTGGCCGACCCCGCCTACGACGTCCCGCCGTGGGACTCGACGGTCACCCGGGGTTTCCGCAACCGGCTGGAGGGCTGGGGGACCGGCAGCGGCAAGGCGTCCTGGCACAACCACAACCGGGTGCACCGCTGGGTCGGCGGCGCGATGCTCGGCGGCGCCTCCGTCAACGACCCCGTCTTCTGGTTCCACCACGCCTTCCTCGACCTCCAGTGGGAGCGGTGGCAGGCCCGGCACCGAGGGCAGCGCTACCTGCCGGCGAAGCCGCCCGGCCCAGGCGACCCGCAGCACGACCGGATCGTCGCCCGGGGCGGGAAGCTGCCGCCGTGGGACGTCACCCCCGAGTCGCTGGAGGACGTGAGCCGGATCTACCGGTACGCCTGAGGTGTCCCGGACAGAGGAGGAGCCCCGGCGCCCAGGGCGCCGGGGCTCCTCCGCGGGCGGTGGCTCAGGAGCCGTAGCCGCCGTTCTTGCCGTCGCCGCTCTTGAGGTGACCCTCGTTGACGCAGGTGCCGCCGAACGCGGGGTTCAGCAGACCGATGACGTCGACGGTGTCGCCGCACAGGTTCACCGGGATGTTGACCGGAACCTCGATGACGTTGCCGGACACCACGCCGGCCGAGCCGGCGGCGTCGCCGATGGCGCCCGCGTCGGCCAGGGCCAGGCCGGCCCCGCCGATCACCACAGCGCCGGTGCCGAGGGCTACGACGGCGGCCTTCGCGATGCGAGACATCACGTTCTCCTTCTTGTTGCTCGGGGAGTGCGGCGGCAGGACCAGCCGCCGCACTCCCCGTTCAACGCCCCGACCTGCGGCTGGTCACGCCGATCACCGGACGATCACTCCAAGGGCCGGAGTCAGGACACCCCTTGAGGCAGCCGCCGTACCGGGGCGCCCGCCAGGAAGGCCCGGATGTTCTCCACGGCCTGGCCGTAGTACGTCGTGTAGTTGGCGTAGGAGACGTAGCCGAGGTGCGGGGTGGCCAGCAGTCGGGGCGCGGTGCGCATCGGGTGGCCGGCGGGCAGCGGCTCGATGTCGAAGACGTCGACGCCGGCGCCCGCGAACCGGCCCTCGTGCAGCGCGGCGAGCAGCGCGTCCTGGTCGACGATGGCCGCGCGGGAGGTGTTGACGAGGTAGGCGGTGGGCTTGAGGAGGGCGAGTTCGGCGGCGCCGAGCAGGCCCCGGGTGCGGTCGCCGAGCGCCAGGTGGACGGAGACGAAGTCGCTGGAGGCCAGCAGGTCCTCCTTGCTCGGGGCGAGTTCGACCCCGGCCTCCGCCGCGCGCTCCTTGGTGAGGTTCTGGCTCCAGGCACTCACCTGCATGCCGAAGGCGAGGCCGACCTGGGCGACCTTGCTGCCGATCTTCCCGAGCCCGAGCAGTCCGAGCCGACGCCCGTGCAGATCGGCGCCGACGGTGGACTGCCAGGGGCCGCCGCTACGCAACGCCGTGCTCTCCTGGACCAACCCCCGGGCCAGCCCCAGCAGCAGCGCCCAGGTCAGCTCGACCGGCGGAGTCGACGAACTCTCCGTACCGCACACCGTGATCCCGTGCGCCTCGGCGGCCGCGTAGTCGATGACGCTGTTGCGCATCCCGGAGGCGATCAGGAGCCGGAGCCGGGGCAGCCGGCCGAGCAGCGAGCCGGGAAAGGCGACGCGCTCGCGCAGGGTGACGACGATGTCGAAGTCGACGAGAGCGGCCACGAGTTCGTCCTCGTCCCCGAGATGCTCCCGCACCGGGACGACCTCGACCTGACCGGACAGCGAGGCCCAGTCCCCGAACTCCCCGGCCACCCCTTGAAAGTCGTCGAGTACAGCACAACGAAGAACCATTACTTCACCGTACCGGCCACTCCGACGCGAACCTCGGCCGCGTACGCCACCGACCGGATCGGGGTGAACGCGCTGTTCGGCCACCCCCGCGCTGACCCGGATCCGCAAGGGGATTCACCGCGCACTTTTCCAGGCTCTTCGCAGTGCCCTTCCGGTTCCTTTCCGGAAGGGCCACGAGGGCCCTTTTCAGCTTCAGGCGCACACCCGCATGGTGACAACGTTGTCCCGGGTCTCGGGCCGCCCATGCCAGAATGAGGGCGCCCGTCGTCCGTCCGGTCTTCATCGAGGTTGTCCGTGTCCCAGCCCGTCGGCCGTGTGCCGCAGCGTCGCAACGCACGGTCCAACCGGGCGCGGATCCTGGCCACCGCCCGCCAGGAACTCGGCCGTAACCCGGACATCACCCTGGAGGAACTGGCCCGCGCCTCCGGTGTCGTACGGCGCACGCTCTTCGGGCACTTCCCGGGGCGGGCCGCGCTCCTGGAGGCGCTGGCCGAGGAGGCCGCCGAGGCGCTCCGTGCCGCCGTGGCGCGGGGAGCGGAGCCGGCCGAGCCGGCCGGCCGGGCCCTCGCGCGCTTCTCCCTGTCGATGTGGCCGGTGGGCGACCGCTACCGGATGCTGCTGGCCCTAGCCCACCGGGACCTGGGCGCGGAACGCGTAGCCGAGATCCTCCGGCCCGCCCGGGTCCGGGCCACGGCCGTCGTGGAGCGCGGCCAGCGGGACGGCGTCTTCCACTCCCACCTCCCGCCCGCGGTGCTCGCCGCCGCCCTGGAGGGCATGGCGATCGCCCTGCTGGAAGAGGTCAACACCGGAACGTTCGAGGACGACGGCACCCGCACGGCCGTCGCCACGCTCGTCGCGGCCGGCGTCCCGGAGCAGCAGGCCCGCACGGTGGTCGACGAGACCGCCGCCGAGATCGCCGCCGAGGCCGTGCCGGAGGATCCCGCCGAGGCCTGAACCGCGCGCTCCGGCGTCACGGGCGCCTCGTGGGCCCGGTCCGGTGGGCGTGGCATCCTGAGGGCGCGGCTTCGGCGCAACCGACCGGGAGGTGGTGGGCGCGATGGACTGGGCCCGGTTCGCGCAGCAGCTCGCGGCGATGGCGCGGGATCTGCTGGCACAGGAGTCGGTCGACGCCACGCTCATCCGGATCACCGCCTCGGCCGTGGAACTCGTGGAGGGCTGCGACGCGGCCGGCATCCTGGTGCTGCACGGCGGGAAGGTGCGGACGCTCGCGCCCACCGAGCAACTGGTCGTCGACAGTGACCTGTTGCAGGAGCGGCTGGGCGAGGGGCCCTGCTTCGACGCCGCCCGCACGAGGGCGGGGGAGCGGGTGTTCCGGATCCGGGACCTCACCCGGGAGCAGCCGGGCTGGCCCGCCTTCGCCCCGGAGATCCACCGGCTCGGCGTCGGCAGCATGATGGGCTTCCTGCTGTACACCGAGGACGAGGAACTCGGCGCGCTGAACATCTACTCCCGCCGGCCCGGCGCCTTCACCGAGGCCAGTGAGCTGGCCGGCTGGCTGCTGGCCTCGCACGCGGCGGTCGCCTTCTCCAGCGCCCGCACCCAGGCCCAGATGGAGCAGGCCGTCGCCACCCGCCACCTGATCGGCGAGGCCATGGGCATCCTCATGGGCAGTCATCGCCTCACCGAGGAACAGGCCTTCGACGTGCTGCGCCGCTACTCGCAGGAGAACAACGTCAAGCTCCGCGAGGTCGCCCGCCGGGTCTGCGACCAGGGCAGCTTGTCCTAGCGCAGGCCCTGGCCGTCAGCCGCCGTCGGCCGCCGTCAGCCGATGCCGGGCAGCGGGCGCCGGGCCACCTCGTGGGCGTCGTCCGGCGGTACGCCCAGCATGCGCAGGACCATCTCGGCGAGGTTCGCCGCGGCCTCGTCGCCGTCCACCTCGGGGCGGGCGAACCGCAGCTCCACCAGGGACAGCAGGCTGCCGCCGAGGGCGCACAGGGCCACGGTGGGGTCGGCGACGGTGAAGCGGCCGGAGGCCGTGCCCACCTGGACGTCCCGCAGCGCCCGCCTGGTCAGGCCGTTCTCGGCGTGGATGTGGCCGAGGCCGCGGCGGCGCAGGACCTGCATCAGCTCCGGGTGCGAGTCGGCCATCCGGGCACTGAGCCGGAAGCCCGCGGCGACCAGCTCCGCCGGGTCGTCGATCCCGGTCAGCCGCTCGTCGAAGGCCTGGCCGAACTCCTCCAGGGCGTCCACCACGGCCGTCTCGAACAGCTCCGCCTTGGAGTCGAAGTGGTTGTAGAAGGAGCCGAACCCGACGTCGGCCTGTTCGGCGATCGCCTGGATGCTGGCGCTGGTGTCGCCGGTCTCGGCGAGGATGCGCCGGGCCGCGCGCACGAGCGCCTGACGGGTCTCGGCGCGGCGTCGCTCGAACCGGTTGCCGGGCGGGGCTGACGTAGACATGCGCAGAGTCTAGCCGCGGTGCCGATGACGGTCGCAGTACTGATGGATTCATCAGTTAACTTCACGGAACGTCTTGACGATGGAAATCTCATGATTGATGATTTCGTCATTACGGCGATGTCGCTCGGAGGGCACCATGTCTGAAACCGTCAGGACGGCCCACCAGGACCTCCACAGCGAGCAGGGCGCCCTGCGCGGCGAGCATCCGGGCCGGTCCCGGAACCCCGTGATCAAGGTGGCGGACCTGGCCTGGCTGGAGTTCGAGAAGCCGGACCTGGACCGGGCCGAGGTCTTCGCCCGTGACTTCGGGTTCGCCGTCGCCGCCCGCACCGACGGCGAGCTGTGGCTGCGCGGCACCTTCGCCGGCTCGCCGTGCATGGTGATCCGCAAGGGGCGCACCGGCCGCTTCACGGGGCCGGTCTTCCGGGCGGCCGAGCGCTCCGACCTGGACCGGCTGGCCCGGGCGACGGGCACGGAGGTGCGGGACGCGGATGTTCCGGGCGGCGGAAAGGCTGTGAGCCTGCTCGACCCGTCCGGCTTCCCGGTGCGGGTCGTGCACTGCGGCGAGCGGCTGCCGGCGCTCCCCGAGCAGCGGCCGCTGCTGCTCAACTCCGGTACCGATCACCGTCGTACGAACGCCCCCCAGCGGCCGCCCCGCGAGCCGTCCCGGGTCCAGCGGCTCGGTCATGTGGTACTGGAGACCCGGGTGTTCGGGCAGGCCCTGGACTGGTACCTGGACACCCTCGGCATGATCGTGTCCGACTTCCTGTTCCTGGACGGGCAGCGCGAACGGGGCCCGGTCATGGCCTTCGTCCGCTGCGACCTGGGCGGCACACCGGCCGACCACCACACCCTCGCCATGCACCTGGGGCCCGGCACGGGGTACGTCCACTCCGCCTACCAGGTGACCGACCTGGATTCCATCGCGGCCGGCGGCGAATACCTCAAGGAGCGCGGCTACCGGCGGAGCTGGGGCATCGGACGGCATATCCAGGGCAGCCAGCTCTTCGACTACTGGCGGGACCCGGACCGCCTCATGCTGGAGCACTTCGCCGACGGCGACCTCTTCGCCGGCGACGTCGAACCCGGCTGGGCGCCCATGTCCACCAGCGGCCTGGCCCAGTGGGGACCGCCCGCCACCCGCGACTTCCTCGGCGCGAGCCCCTCCCCGCAGCGGGTCCGTGACGTCGTCCAGGCGCTGCGCGGCGACAACGAGATGGACGCCGCCCGCCTGCTCGGCCTGCTCAAGGCCGCGAAGTCCTGAGCCCGGTCACAGCGAGCCCCTTCACAGCGCCCCCTTCACAGAGAGCCACCTCATGAGCACCAACGTCCTGCGCACCGCCGACGGCTGGTGGGCCGTCCGCGGCGAACGCGCCGTCCCCGTCCGCACCCAGGCCGCCACCACCGCCGAACTGATCGCCGACCGCGCCGCCGTACAGGAGGCGGCCGCCTCGGGGGAGCCCGGCACGCCCGTCGCCGACCTGGCCGCACTCTCGCCGGTCACCACCCCCTGCCGGATGGTCGCCCAGATGGTCAACTACCGCAGCCACGCCCGTGACTCGGGCTTCACCGGCGACATCCCGCCCGCCTTCTTCCGCAAGGCGTCCGGGTCGGTCAGCGGCCCCGGTGAGGCCATCCGCCGGCCCGCGCACGTCGCCCTCCTCGACTACGAGGTCGAACTCGGCCTGGTCATGGGCGCCCCGCTGCCCGTCGGCACCGTGGTCGGGGAGCGGGACCTGCCGTCGTACGTCGCCGGACTCGTCGTCACCGACGACGTCAGCGCGCGGGACGTGCAGCTCACCAGGACGCAGTTCTACGAGAGCAAGTCGTACCCCACCTTCACGCCCACCGGGCCCTACCTCGCCCTCCTGGAGCCCGAGGACTTCGCGCACCTCCTGGACCTGCGGCTGCGGTTGAGCGTCAACGGGGAACCGCGTCAGGACCGCACCCTCGCCGACATGATCGTCCGCCCGGCCCGGGCGCTGACCCTGCTCGCCCGCTTCCAGGCCCTGGACCCGGGCGACCTGCTGCTGACCGGCACCCCGGGCGGTACCGCCCTGAAGGCGCCGCCGAAGCCGGTCGAGAAGCTCGGCGCGCTGCTGCCGCCCGCCGTGAAGTGGAAGGCGTTCTTCCGGAGCCAGGCGAAGAACCCGCGCTACCTGCACACCGGGGACGTGGTCACGGCGACGATCGCGACCCCGGACGGCCGGATCGACCTCGGCGAGCAGCGCACGCCCGTCACCGACGCGTAGGCGCTCCGCTGGAAGTGCCGCCGGGTGCCGTGTGCAGTGTGCCGTGTGTCGGCTGCTGCGCCGTCGTGGCTGGTCGCGCAGTTCCTCCCCCAGCCTTCGGCCGGGGGTACCCCCAGCGCCCCGTACGGGGCGCTGCTCCGCTCTGTACCTCCGAAAGAGCCGCACATGACCGTCAAGCCATCCTTGGCAGACGCACCCGTAGTGATCATCGGTGCCGGGCCGGTGGGTGTGACCGCCGCCCTTCTGCTCGCCCGGCGCGGAGTCCGCAGTGTCGTCCTGGAACGCCACCGGGACGTCTACCCGCTCCCGCGCGCCCTCGTCGTCGACGACGAGGTGCGCAGGATCCTCCAGGCCGTGGGCGTCGGCGAGGAGTTCGCCGCGATCGCCCGCCCGGGCAACGGGCTGCGCCTGCTCGACGCCCGGCACCGGGTGATGGCCGAGTTCCGCCGCGCCGGGCACGGACCGCACGGCTACCCGCAGACCAGCATGTTCGAGCAGCCGCAGTTGGAGCGGCTGCTCCGCGCCGAGCTGGCCCGCCGCCCGGAGTGCGAGCTGCGCGGCGGCGCGGAGGTCACCGGGGTCGCCGCCGTCGGGCCGGACAGCACCGGACCCGTGCGGGTCGCCTACCGCGACGACAGCGGCGGGCACGAGCTGCGCGCCGCGGCGGTGCTCGGCTGCGACGGCGCCAACAGCCTCACCCGGCAGGCGATCGGGGGCGTCTGGGAGGACCTTCGGTTCGAGGAGAGCTGGACCGTCGTCGACGTCCGCACCCCGGCCGCCGTCCGCTCCTGGGGCGGGGTCGACCAGGTCTGCGACCCGGACCGGCCGGCCACCTTCATGCGCGTCGGCGAGGACCGCTACCGCTGGGAGTTCCGGCTCCGCGAGGGCGAGTCCCGGCCGCTGCGGGAGCTGGTCGCGCCCTGGCTGCCGCGGTCGTACGACGGGGAGTTCGAGGTCGTCCGCGAGACGGAGTACACGTTCCGGGCGCGGATCGCCGACCGGTGGCGCGACGGCCGGGTCTTCCTCCTCGGCGACGCCGCCCACCTCACCCCGCCGTTCATCGGACAGGGCCTGTGCGCGGGGCTCCGGGACGCCCACAACCTCGCCTGGAAGCTCGCCCGGGTGCTCCGGCAGGGCGGCGACGAGCGGTTGCTGGACACCTACGAGAGCGAGCGCCGACCGCACGCCCGGCACATGATCCGGCTCGCGGTGGCCCTGGGCTGGGCGATGACCGGCGGCCAGGACGGCGTCGCCCCGCTGCGCCGCAGGCTCCTGGCCGCCGCCTGCCGCGTCCCCGGCCTGACCACGGCGTTCGGCCGCGACCTCAGCCCGGCCCTGACCGCCGGCCCCCTGGTCCGGCGCGGCACCCGCCGCGGCCTCGCCGGCACCCACTGCCCGCAGCCCTGGGTACGTGACGGCGGCCGCCGCGGCCGCCGGGTCCGCCTCGACGAGGTGCTCGGCGACGGCTTCACCGTCCTGACCGCCGCCGCTCCCGCGCCCTCGCCGGCCGCGCTCGCCCACGGACTCGGCGTCCGCGCCGTCCCGGTGACCGGCCTCCACGACGACGGCACGCTCGCCGCCTGGCTGCGTGCCGGCCGGGCCGACGCCGTCCTGCTGCGACCGGACCGGGTCGTCCTGGACGTCGTCCCGGCCGGCGGCCGCACCTTCACCGAGACCGCCGCCTGGGCGCCCCTGCTGCACACCGCGCGCAGCCCCCGCCCCGTCGAGAACCTCGCCGAGAACCCCGTCGAGAGCCCCATCGAGAACTTCCTGCCGAGGAGCACCACGTCATGACCCGCCCGGCCTCCCACACCAGCCCGGCCCCTTTCGCCACCCCTGACCCGCAGGCCGTCGCGGACAGCCGCATCATGGACTTCGCCCGCCGCAACGGGCGGGACGGCACCGACTACGCCGCCCTGCACCGCTGGTCGGTCACCGACCTGGAGGGCTTCTGGGCCGCGGTCTGGGAGTACTTCGGCATCGACGCGGCCACCCCGTACCAGCGGGTGCTCGCGGAGGAGCGGATGCCCGGCGCCCGCTGGTTCACCGGGGCCACCCTCAACTACGCCCACCACGCGCTGCGCGACCTCCCGGCCGACCGGCCCGCGGTCGTCGCCCTCGACGAGACCGGCTCCGGGTACGAGGTGACCGGGGACCGGCTGCGCGCCCAGGTCGGCTCCGTCGCCGCCACCCTGCGCGACCTCGGGGTCGGACCGGGCGACCGGGTCGTCGGCTACCTCCCCAACACCCCGCACGCGATCGTCGCGTTCCTCGCCGCCGCGAGCCTCGGCGCCGTGTGGTCGGTGTGCGGGCAGGACTACGCGCCGCGGGCCGCCGCCGCCCGGTTCGGCCAGCTCGACCCCGTCGTGCTGGTCGCCGCCGACGGCTACCTCTTCAACGGCGCGACGCACGACCGCCGCGACGCCGTCCTCGAACTCGCCGAGGCCCTGCCGACGCTGAAGGCCACCCTGCTGGTCGACCACGTGGGCCTGCCGTGGCCAGCCCGGCCGTACCCCTCGCTGGTCGTCCCCTGGGAGGACGCGGCCACCCGTACCGAGGAACTCGCCTGCACCCCGGTCCCCTTCGACCACCCGCTGTGGGTCGTCTTCTCCTCGGGTACGACGGGACTGCCGGGAGGTCCCGGTCAAACGCCTGCTCCAGGGCGCCCCGGTCGCCGAGGTCGCCGACCCGTCCGCCGTGGACGCGCCGGACCTCCTCGGCCACTACGCCCGGCTGGGCGCCGCGCGCCGGGAGCGGTCCGTGTGAGCGCCGGCCCGGTCGCCCGCGCCGTCGTCCTGTCCCCGGCGAGACCGGCCCGGCCGTAGGGCGCGTGGTCGCGTGGGCGGCGGGACTACGCGGTGCACGGGATGCGGGGCCGGCGGGCGCGGAAGAAGGCTGGGGCCGTGCTGTCCGGGTGGCTGGAGAGCTCCGACCGCGCGGCATCCGCTCGCTCTCTCTCCTCCTCGGCCCGGGAGCCCGGGAAGCGGCACTCGGGCACCGGACGACGAGCGTGGGAGTTGAGTGGTCTTGGGTCGTGGCACGCCGCTGCGGGGTCGTTCCGAACAACTGTCGCTGGGGCTGGCGGTGTTACGCCGTACGGTCCGCTCCGGCCAGAGCGGGATCGTGCTCGTCACCGGCGAACCGGGGATGGGCAAGAGCGCCCTGCTGGACGCCCTGGCCGGTGAGGCGGCCCCGCTCGGGTTCGTGATCGGGCGCAGCTCCGTGGACGAGATCGCCCGGACCTCGCCAGGCGCACCGCTGCTGATGGCGCTCAGGTCGGGGCCGCTGGCCTCGGCCGGAGCCGGAGCCGGTGCCGGGGCCAGGGAGATCGCCGAGCTCGACGGACTGTCGGCGCGGCCCCTCACCTTCATGGACCGGATCGGCGAGATCCTGGAGCGCGCCGCCGCGGACACCCCCGTCCTGATCGCGGTGGACGACGTGCAGTGGGCCGACCAGCTCAGCCGTACGGCGCTGGCCGCGCTGCCCGCCTGGCTCGCGGGACATCCGCTGGTGTGGGTGTTCACCAGCAGGGACGCCGACTGCCCGGTCTTCCGTGACCTGACGGCCCGTACCACCCCCTCCGCACCCGTCACCGTCGTCCCGCTGGCGGCCCTCGGCCGGGACGACGTCCAGCAGATCGCCCGGGACCGGCTCGGCCGCCGCCCGTCGGAGCCGGTCCGCCGGATGCTCGACGGCGTCGGCGGCAACCCCTTCCTCGCGGTCCAGGTCCTCGAAGGGCTGGTCCGGGCCGAGGCGCGCGGTGAGGCAGCCGAACGCGTCCCCGACGAGTTCATCGCGGGCGTCCGCCGGTCGCTGGCCGGCCTCGGCCCGGCCGCCGCCGACGTGGTGCGGATGGCCTCGGTGCTGGGCCGGACCTTCGCCGTGGACGAGATGGCCGAACTCCTCGCCCCCCGGCACGATCACGCCGCCGTCGCCACCGGTGTCGAGGCGGCCCTCGCCTGCGGACTGCTCGGCACCGTCGAGCACCGGATCGGCTTCCGCCACGACCTGGTCCGCGAGACCGTCTACGGCGCCCTCTCCGACGGCGCCCGGCGCCGCTTCCACCGCGGCTGCGCCGCCTTCCTGATCGGCAGCGGCCACAGCCCCCTGGAGGCCGCCCCGCACGCCCGGCTCAGCGTCACCGGGGACGACGAGGCCTGCGTACGGATCCTGCGGGACGCCGCCGAGGAGGCCGTACCGGCGCTGCCCGAGACCGCCGGGAAGCTGATCACCGAGGCGTTGCGGCCGCTGCGGCCGGGCAGCCGGGTGTGGCGGGAGACGGGCGAGCACGGCGTGGACGTACTGGCCCGGGTGCAGCGCGCGGCCGACGCGGTCCGGCTCGCGGAGACGCTGCTGCGGCGGACCGGCGAGCCCGAGACGACGGCCCGGATCCAGGTGCTGATGTCCCGCGCGCTGTGGCTGACCGGCAACCTCGGCGACTCCGTCGAGCGGATCGGCAGGGTCCTGGCGCTGCCCGGCATCTCGCCGGCGCTGCGGGCCCGGCTGGAGGCGGCCCGGGCCCTGGCGCTGACCGGCCACGACGCCACCGCCGCCCGGGCCGTGGCGCCGGCCGCGCTCCGGCAGGCGCGGGCGGTGGGCGACCGGGAGGCCATGGTGCTCGCGCTCCAGGCGGTCGGGGAGGTCGGCCGCAACTCCGGGCACCACCTCGACGCCATGACCGCGTTCCGCGAACTGCGCGAGCTGGAGGGCGTGAACCACGTCGCCGGCGAGATCATCGAGCTGCAGCTCCTCGACCGCTACGAGGAGTCGGAGGCGCTCATCGCGGCGGCCCTCGCCGACGCCCGGGACGAGGTCGAGGCGGTCCGGCCCTCCCTGCTGTCCGCCCACATGTGGCACGACTTCAACCTCAGCAGGCTGGACGACGCCGAGTCCGGGGCCCGGGCGCTGATCTCCTTGAGCGGCGAACTGGGCGGCCATGTATACGAGTTGGACGCGGTCGTGGTGCACGCCTCGGTGTGCGCGCTGCGCGGCGAGTGGGCGCAGGCCAAGCGGCTCGTCGCGGCCCGGGAGAGCCGGAGCAAGGCCGACGACGGCATCCGCAAGCCCAGCCTGCGGCTGATGCGCGGCTGGTTCGCCGCGGCCGAGGGACGGCCCGCGGACGCCGTGGACATCCTGGCGCCGGTCCTCTACACCGCCCTTGAGTCCAGGACCTGCTGGCCCTGGTGGCCCGGCTGGACGCGGATGCTGCTGGCGATCGGCACGGCCGCGGGCGACGAACGCTTCGCCAAGGAGGCGCTCACCCTCGCCGAGGAGGGCGCCGCCCGCAACCCGGGGGTGGCCAGCTACGAGGGGATCGCCTACCAGACCCAGGGCCTGGCCCGACAGGACCTCACCCTGCTGGAACGGGCCGCCGACACCCTCCGCCGCAGCCCCCGCCCCGAACTCCGGGCCGGCGGCGCCGCCGACTACGGAAGGCTGCTCGCGGCCCGGGGCCGGCGCGCGGAGGCCGCCGTCCACCTGGACCGGGCCTGGGCCGTCTACGACCGGATGGGCGCCCGCCCGGCGCAGGACGCACTGCACCGCGCGGCCCGCAAGGCCGGCATCCGGCGCCCCGCCTGGTCCGCGGGGACCTCCCGCCCGGCCCACGGCTGGGCCGCCCTCACCGAGGCCGAGACCCGGGTCGCGGCCCTCATCAGCGCCGGCCACACCAACCGGTCGGCGGCCGCCGAACTCGGTGTCTCGCCCAACACCGTGGGCACCCACCTGCGCTCGGTGTTCACCAAGCTCGACGTCAACTCCCGCGTCCAGCTGGTCAACGCCCACCGCAACCGCACGGACGAGCCGTCCGGGATCCGCTGAGCAGCAGCGTCCCGGCGCTGGGGGTACCCCCGGCCGAAGGCTGGGGGAGGAACTGCGCGACCGGCCACGACCGGCGCCGCAGTCGGCAGATCGCGGCACTTCCCGCGAAGCGCTCAGCGCGCCGCGACCCCGTACAGGCGGGCCTCCCGTCGGGCGTGCGAGCGGCGGCCGGACAGCCGCCACAGGACGCGGGCGGGCAGCGGCGCCTTGGTGAGCAGCGTCCGCTGCTCATCGGGGGTCGCCACCGCCATCAACGCGCTGAAGGCGCGCAGCAGATGCTTCCGGTCCAGCTTCGCCAGGCTGATCTCGCCGAGCTCCTCCCATTCGGCGACGCTCAGGCAGTCGGCGGCCAGCGGCAGGATGGTGTTCTCCTCCTCGTCCATGTGCGCGGTCAGCACCGAGCCCAGTTCGGTGAGGTGCGCCGCCACCTGCTCGCACAGGGGCGGCCGCGGATCGGCGGCCAGCCCGTCCAGCGCGTCCGTCACCCGCGTGACCAACTCCTCTAGCCGGTGGTGCTGTTCCGCCATGCGCGCGATCGCCCCGGCCTGCCCGGCGGTCCGTGCCGCGAGCCGGGGCCAGAGGAACTCGTCCTCGCTGGTGTGGTGGGCCTCCAGACCCATGAGCATGAACCGCACCGCGTCGACGACGAGCGCGGCCCGCGCGGTGTCGCCGGGCCGCAGCCCGCGCACCAGATCGGGCAGTTCCGCGCACGAGTGACGGAAACTGCGGTGCACCACCACCATGTCGTGGACGTCCGGCTTCGAGCTGTCCGCTGCATCAGTCATGGTCATGTATTCCTCAGCCCTTGCGCAGGAGTTCGTGGAAGCGGTGGGCCAGGTCCGTCAGCTCTTCCGTGCTCCGTGCGGTCTGCTGCAGGTCGACGAGGACCTCGTCCACCCCTGCCGCATGGGCGGCGAGCAGGTAGTCCGCGACCTGGACGACCGTTCCCCGGTGCGGAACGGCGTCGCCCGGTGCGGCCTCGGCCGTCACCACGGGGTTCACCCGGACGACGGTGCGCAGGGCGTCGGGGTCGCGTCCGTTCGCCTCGGCGATCTGCCGGATCTGCCCGATGACGTGGGCCAGTTGCGGCACCGGCAGCGCGACTCCCGCCCAGCCGTCGGCGCGCCGGCCGATCCGTTCCAGCGTGGCCGGAGTGAAACCGCCGAGGAGCACGGGCGGGCGGGGACGCTGCACGGGCAGCGTTTCGAGGTGCGCACCCGGGATCGTCCACAGCGCCCCCCGGTACTCGGCCGGCGAACCGGACCAGACGTGCTCCAGGACGTCCAGGATCTCCTCCATGCGCGCCCCGCGTCCCCGCCACGGCACACCGATGGCCTCGTACTCGTCGGACGACCAGCCGAGCCCGAACCCGATGTCGAGCCGCCCCTCGCTGAGGATGTCGACGGACGCCAGGGAACGGGCCAGCAGGAGCGGGGAGTAGAAGGGCGCGTTCAGCGTGCTGGTCCCGAGGCGCAGCCGGCGGGTGGCGTGCGCCAGGAAGGACAGGGTGGCGACGGGGTCCAGGAAGGTGCGGAACCCCTCCGGTACCGGACCACCGCCGGGGTAGGGGTCACGCGGCCGCGTCGGTACCAGGGCCCGGTCGCCCACCCAGAGGCTGTCGAAGCCGATCGCTTCGACCGTGGCGGCGAACCCGGAGATCGTGGCGGGGCCGGTGAACAATCCGTACTGGGGAGCTCCCAGACCGATCCTGAGCATGTCTGTCACCTGTTCGGGGAAGTGCTGCGGTCCGTTCCCGGATCACCCTGCCGAACACGGATCGACGTCCGGTCGACGGCGCGTGAAAGCGGGGCCGACGCGGTGAGCGAACCGGTTCGGTCTCGGCTTCGGCTTCGGCTTCGGCCTCGGTCTCGGTCTCGGCCCCGGTCTCGGCTTCGGCGAGGGACAGCCTCAGCGCTTCGCCGCTTCCTCCCGCAGGCGGTCGCTCACCTCGTACACATGCTGGGCCGCGGAGATGTTCACCTCGGCCCGGTCCGAGCTCAGCGCGGTGAACAGGCGGCCCACCTCCCGGCTGAAGAAGGCCGGGCTGTTCGGGTCGTCCTCGGCGCCGGCGACGGCCTCCGACTCGGCGAAGTACCGGACGGCCTCGGCGGTCCGGCCCTGGTCCGCCAGGACGACCGACAGCAGCCGGGTGGACATGAAGAACGGCACCGGGTCGTCGACGGCGTTCTCCCGCGGGATCGCCTCGCGCAGATCGGTCTCCGCCGCTGCCAGGTCACCGCGGATGAAGGCGAGCCAGGCCCGGATGTGCCGGGTCTGCGCCTGCCACGCGGGGTCGTCGCCCCGCTCGGCCGCCGCGACCGCCTCGTCCGCGATGCGCTCCAGTTCGCGCTGGTGTGCGGGCCCGGCGAAGAGCCCGCTCGACGCGACCACCGACAGCGCGGCGACGGCGATCCGCGCGGCGTCCGGGATGTCGCGCAGCACCCGGGAGAACACCGAGACCAGCAGGGTGTGCTCGGCCAGCAGCCAGGCACGCGCCTGCCCGGCGTCGTCGAACCGCAGTCCGGTCAGCGGCACGGAGAAGAGGTGGGTGCTCAGCGAGCCGGCCTGTTCGGTCGCGCTCATGGCCTGGAGCAGGGTGGCGTGCAGGAACATCGTCAGCCGCACCAGCGCCGCCTCGCGGTCCGCGACGGGATCCTCGCGATCGGCACGCCGGGCGGCGAACGCCCGTACCAGGTCGTGGAATCGGTAGCGGTCGGCCGAGTGCGGTTCCAGCAGACCGGCCTCCACCAGGTGCTCCAGCTGCTCCTCGGTCTCCTGTTCGGGCCGGTCGAGCAGCATCGCCGCGACCGCGACCGGGAAGTCGGCGGCGTCGAGCAGCGCGCACAGGCGCATCGCCCGGGCCCGGTCGGGGGCGAGCGCCCGGTAGCCGACCTGGAAGGTGGCCTCCACCGACATGCCTCCGGCCCGCAACTCGTCGAGCTGGTGCTCCTCGGCGCGCAGCCGCAGCAACTGCGCACCGAGCCCGCGGCCGGGACGAGCCGCCGTACGGGCACCGATGATGCGCAGCGCCAACGGCAACTGCCCGCACGCGTGCACCAGTTCCAGCGCCAGTTCCGGGGCGGCGGCGATCTCGGCGTCGCCGGTGAACCGGCCCAGCATGGCCACCGCCTCCCGCTGATCGGGCACCGGTACCTCGAAACGCGTCGCACCCGGCGGTACGAGCGACCGGTGCCGGGTCGTGACCAGCGCGGCGTTGCCGGGGGTGCCCGGGAGCAGCGGTGTCACCTGGGCGGTGTCGGACGCGTTGTCCAGGACCACCAGGATCCGGCGATCGGCGGTCAGCGTGCGGTAGGCCCCGGCGCGGGCGGTGGGCGTCGCGGGGATCCGGGCGGCGGGCATGCCGAGCGCGAGGAGGAAGTCGACCAGTACGTCGGCGGGATCGGCGGGGCTGCCGCCGTCACCCCGCAGGTCCACGTAGAGCTGCCCGTCCGGGTAGTCGCCGCGGATGCCGTGGGCGACGCGCAGGGCGAGCGCGGTCTTCCCGACGCCGCCGATGCCGCTGAGCACCGCGAGCGCGACCGCCTCCCCGCTGGGCCGCAGCGCGAGCCCGAGCCGCTCCCGCAGCCGCTCCCGGCCGACGAAGTCGCCGGGTGCCGGGGGAAGTTGCTGCGGGCGGACGCCGGCCGGGACCTCCTCGTCCCGCGTCGTGGCCGACCGGTCGGCTCCGTCCGCGGCGCCCGGACCGAGGCCGCCCGGCGGCGTCGTGGGGGCACCGGAAACACCGGCGGACCCGGTGGCACGGGGCGAGGCGGTGACACCGGCGCCGTTCATCCCGGCCTGCGACCGGACGGCGTCGGGCTCGGCGCCGCCGAGGATGCGGGCCTGCAACTCGCGCAGTTCCGGTCCCGGATCCATGCCCAGTTCGGCCACCAGGGTCTCGCGGGCGGCGGCGTAGACCGCCAGGGCCTCCGCCGTCCGCCCGGCGCGGTACAGCGCACGCATGCGCAGCGCGTACAGGTCCTCCCGCAGGGGATGGTCGGCGATCAGCGCGATCAGTTCCGTCGCCACCCGGGCGTGCTCGCCCAGTTCACCGGCACACTCCAGCCGCGCCACCCGGGCGTTCAGCCGCAACTCGACGAAGCGTCGGCGGTGCCGCTGGGCGTAGGGGCCGGGCACGCCGGACAGCGGCTCCCCCGACCACAGCGCCAGCGCGGCGTCGAAGGCCCGCAGGGCGGGGCCGGTCCGTCCCGCGGCCCTCAGCTCCTCGCCGTCCCGGACGAGCCGCTCGAAACGCAGGGCGTCGACGGCCTGCTCCGGGATGTCGAGCTGGTACCCGCCCTGCGTGGTCTCCAGCCGGGAGCGTTCCTCGCCCAGCGAGAGGCGGATGCGGTAGACGTACGTCTGCACGGAGCGCACCGCGTTGTCGGGCGGCTCTTCCCACAGCGCGTCGATGAGGCGGTCGAGGCCGCACTGGCGTCCGTCTCCGAGCAGCAGCCGCGCCAGGACGGCGCGCTGCAGAGGGCTGCCCAGATCCAGCTCGCGCCCGTCGTGGCGGCCACTCAGCGGCCCCAGCAGCCCGAACTCGTACGCTTCCCCCGCCGTCGCCACCTGCCAGAGCTTAGCCGTCCGGACAGGCGCGTCACGCGGCTCCGAGCGGGCCGCACCGGCCCGCCGGTCACCGCGGGCGCCACGACGGGAGATCCACCACCGCCACGGGACAGAACCGGCCACCCGCCGTGCGACCTCACCACTCCTGCGGAGCGCCCCCGGCAGGACTCGAACCTGCGGCCAAGCGCTTAGAAGGCGCCTGCTCTATCCACTGAGCTACGGGGGCCGGCTGTGCTGGCCTCGTACGCACTGCCCTGGTGGGGCGGGTCCGTGACGTTGCCGGGGACAAGGATAGAACTCCCCTATCCGTGTCCCTGTTGCTTCGCCTCCGTGGCTCAATGTGGAGGTTCGGTGAAGCGGTCCTGATAATCGCAGGCAGGTACGAATCGTGCATCGCTTTTGGCGCCCGACGCACCGGGTGTTGTGCACTCGTTATGCCTGGACTGTGCCTCCGTCCCAGTCGCCCCTTCCGCCCGTTGTGTCCTGTCGGCACGCAGACATGTCTATATGCTTCAGAATTACCCTAAAATTGGGCATTCTTCGCATGTGGTGACCTTGGACGTACGGCCTCAGCTGCTCGACACACTTTCCGCCCTGCGCGACCGTGTCGCTGCCGCACGCTTCCCGCTGCCCCTGGCGGGGGCTCCACGCGCGCGTGCCAACCGCGACGAACTGCTCGCACAGCTCGACGACTATCTGGTGCCCCGCCTCAGAGAGCCCGAAGCGCCACTTCTGGCCGTGGTGGGCGGATCCACGGGCGCCGGCAAGTCGACCCTCGTCAACTCACTGGTGGGCCGCCGGGTCAGCGAGGCGGGCGTGCTGCGGCCGACCACCCGCACGCCGGTCCTGGTCTGTCATCCGGAGGACCATCACTGGTTCAGCGGCATGCGCGTGCTGCCCGACCTCACCCGAGAGTGGGTACCGCACCAGGAGCCCAGCGACGATCCCTTCCTCCCCGGCGAGAACTCCGCGCGCGTGCTGCGCGTCGAGACCGCCGACAGCATCCCGCGCGGCCTCGCCCTGCTGGACGCCCCCGACATCGACTCCCTGGTCGTCGACAACCGCGTCCTCGCCGCAGAGCTCATCTGCGCCGCCGACGTCTGGGTGATGGTGACCACGGCCGCCCGCTACGCCGACGCCATCCCCTGGCACCTGCTGCGCGCCGCCAAGGAGTACGACGCCACCCTGGTGACCGTCCTCGACCGGGTCCCGCACACGGTCGTCTCCGAGGTCTCCCGGCAGTACGGCGCCCTCCTCACCAAGGCCGGACTCGGCGACGTACCCCGGTTCACCGTGCCCGAGCTGCCCGAGTCGGCCTGGGGCGGCGGCCTGCTCCCGGCCACCGCGGTCGCACCGCTGCGCGCCTGGCTCCTCCACCAGGCCCAGGACCCCGGCGCCCGCAGCCACACCCTGGCCCGCACCGCCCACGGCCTCCTCGACTCCCTCAAGGCCCGGATGCCCGAGCTGGCCGGCGCCGCCGCCGCCCAGTACGCCGCGGCCCTGCGCCTGACCTCCGCCGTCGAGACGGCCTACGACAGCGAGCACGCGCGCGTACGCGGACGCCTCCAGGGCGGAGCCGTCCTCGCCGGCGACGCCCTCAAGCGCTGGCGCGCCTACCCCCTCGACTGCTCCGCCGACGAACTCCTGGACGCCCTGGTCGAGAGCCTCGCCGCCCTGCTGCTCTGCTCCGTCACCGCCGCCGACGAACGCGTCGACGACGCCTGGCGCCGCGAGCCGGCCTCCGCCGCCCCCGGACTCACCGACCGCGACCCGTCCCTGGAGAGCGCCGAGCACCGCATCGGCCTCGCCGTCCGGCGCTGGCGGCGCGAGCTGGAGGAGTACGCCGAGGACGAGGTGCGCGAGCTCGACCGCAGCGTCGCCCCGGACTCCGAGGTCGTCGCCGCCCTGGTCGCCACCGCGCTGCTCGGCGGCCGGCGCGCCAAGATCGCGGGGGAGCGGCTCGCCGAGCGCATCGGCGCCCACGGCGCGCTGCGGCTGCGCGACCGCGCCGGACGGCTGCTCACCGAGCACGTCGACCGCGTCCTGCACGCCGAACGCGAGCGCCGCCTCGCCCCGCTCGACGCCCTCGACGTGCACCCCGAACCCCAGGCCGAACTCATCGCCGCCCTGTCCGTCCTGCAGAAGGAGAGGTGACCGGTGACCGCCGTCACTGACCACGACCACACGGATCACATGGAACGCATGGATCACACCAGTGACCTCACCGGTGACTACGCCAGCGACTTCGAGACCGGACCGGTCGCGGCGGCCTCCGCCCCGGACGCCGCACGGGAGTCCGCACGGGAGTCCGCACGAGACCGTGCCCCGGACGGCGCCCAGCACCGGGACGAGGCCGGGAAGGACGCCAAGGACGCCAAGGACGCAAAGGACGCAAAGGACGCAAAGGACGCCAAGGACGTCAAGAACGTCATGGACTCCAAGGAGCCCAAGGAGCACGCGGGCACCGCCGGAGCCCGGGGAGTTCCCGGATCCCCCGGAGCCAAGCAGGCCGCCGAGGCGGCCGAAGCCGCCGAGGCGGCCGCCGAGACCGAGAACGTCCCGCACGCACGCGTGCGGGAGCAGCGGGAGCCGGCCGACGACCGCCCGCCCACCGGCACCGCCGCCGACGACCGCCCGCCGGCCGCCGACGATCCGGCCGCCGCCGACGACGTCTGGGACGACGGTCTCATCGCCCGCCGGGTCACCGAGACCGCCAAAGCCGCCGTCCCCGTCGTGGAGACCCGCGGCCCGGGCGCCCCGTCCCCCGCCCCGCTCGCGTACGACGGCCCGCTGCGCTCCCGCCTCGACGCCCTGCGCGAACTCGTCGGCCTCTCCCGCACCCGTCTCGACAGCAACACCCTCGCCGAGGCCGGCCGGGTCCTGGACGAGGCGGCCACCCGGCGCCGGCTCTCCGGCCAGCACACCGTCGTCGCCCTCGCCGGCGCCACCGGCAGCGGCAAGTCGCAGCTGTTCAACGCGCTCGCCGGAGTCGCCATCTCGGAGACCGGGGTACGCCGGCCCACCACCGCCGCGCCCATCGTGTGCAGCTGGAGCGACGGCAGCGCCGGCCTCATCGACCGGCTCGGCATCCCGGGCCGGCTCCGCCGCCGCCCCGTGCACAACCCGGAGGCGGACGCACAGCTGCGCGGGCTGGTCCTGATCGACCTGCCCGACCACGACTCGGCCGCCGTCCAGCACCGCGCACAGGTCGACCGGATCCTGAAACTCGTCGACGCGGTGATCTGGGTCGTCGACCCCGAGAAGTACGCCGACGCCGTCCTCCACGAGCGCTATCTGCGGCCCATGGCCGGCCACGCCGAGGTCATGTTCATCGTCCTCAACCAGACCGACCGGCTGCCCGGCGAGGCCACCGACCTGGTCCTGGACGATCTGCGCCGGCTGCTCGACGACGACGGCATCGCCCTCGGCGAGTACGGCGACCCGGGCGCGACCGTGCTCGCGCTGTCCGCGCTCACCGGCGATGGCGTCGGCGAACTGCGCGAGGTGCTCGGCCAGTTCGTGTCCGAGCGGGGCGCGGCGGCCCGCCGGGTCGCCGCCGACGTGGATGCCGCCGCGGCCCGGTTGCGGCCCGTCTACGCCACCGGCAGGCGCGCCGGGCTCAGCGAGGAGGCGCGTGACGACTTCGCCGCCCGGCTCGCGGACGCGGTCGGTGCCACCGCCGCGGGCGAGGCCGCCGAACGGACCTGGCGGCGCAACGCCAACCGGGCCTGCGGCACGCCCTGGCTGCGGCTGCGGCGCTGGTACCAGAAGCGCGGCGAGCCGCCCACCGGACGTCTGCAGAAGGCCCAGCCGGAGGTGGAGGCCACCGCGCGGCAGCGCGTCGAGCAGGCGGTGCGCACGGTCTCCGAGCGGGCCTCGGCCGGGCTGCCCGCGCCCTGGGCGCAGGCGGTGCGCGAGGCGGCCGTACGCGGCTCGCAGGGCCTTCCGGAGGCGCTCGACGACCTGGCCGCACGGGCCGGGCTGCCGCCGGGGCGGCCACCGCGGCCGGGCTGGTGGCCGGTGGCGGTGCTGGCCCAGGCCGCCATGACGCTCCTCCAGGTGGTCGGCGGACTGTGGCTGATGGGGCAGATCACCGGGGTGACGGCGCCCAACCTGGGCGTTCCGGTGCTGCTGATGGTCTCCGGGATCATCGGCGGCCCGCTGGTCGAGTGGGGCTGCCGGATGGCGGCCCGTGGCCCGGCCCGCCGCTACGGACTGGAGGCGGAACGCCGGCTCCGCGAGGCGGCGGCCGGCTGCGGGCGGGCCCGGGTGCTGGACCCGGTGGCGGCGGAACTGCTGCGGTACCAGGAGGTGCGGGAGCAGTACGCGAGGGTGACGCGGACGGGCGCCGGAGTGAGGTGAGGCCGGGGCCGGGGCCGGGGTGAGACTCCGTCTGGGGGGACGGGGTCACTCGTCCGGGTGGTGGAATTTTCCACAGGCCGGCGGTGGTCCACAGCGCCCGGCGGGCCCGGGCCGACGGCGGCAGTCTGGTCCCACGGCGATCGCGCCCCACACGGACGCACAAGGACGCACACCGACGCACACCGATGCAGTCGGACGCACTCGACGAACACGAGCGCGAACGCATCCCATGCACGCGGTCGCCGCGGTGGACACAGCCGTACGGGACGGACCCGTACGCGGCTCCGCCCGGCCGCGGCGGCCGGGCGAGGGAGGGGTTCGTGATGAACGAGACGATGGTCTGCGCGGTGGGCAACGTGGCGACGCAGCCGGTGTTCCGGGAGCTGGCGGCAGGTCCGTCGGCCCGGTTCCGGCTGGCGGTGACCTCGCGCTACTGGGACCGGGAGAAGAACGCCTGGACGGACGGCCACACCAACTTCTTCACGGTGTGGGCAAACCGGCAGCTCGCCACCAACGCGGCGACCTCGCTGACGGTCGGCGACCCGGTCGTCGTACAGGGACGGCTGAAGGTGCGCACCGAGACCCGGGAGGGCCAGCAGTGGGCCTCCGCCGACATCGACGCGGTGGCGATCGGCCACGACCTCGCCCGCGGCACGGCGGCCTTCCGGCGAACCGGCAGGCCGGACACGACGGCACCGGCACCACCGCGCCCGGAACCCGACTGGGAGACACCGGCGGAGTCCCCAGACACACCCGCCCAGGCACAACCGGAACCGTTGGCGGCGGCGGTGCCCGCGTCGTGACGGAACGTGAAGTGGCACCGCGTCGAGGCCTGTCGGGGCCGACCCGTCCGAACGGCGGCCGATCGGACACCCGTTGACGCCCGCTGATGTGCATTGACGTCTCTTGACGACCCTTGACGGCTTATCGGCGAATGCGCTCCGAAGCACCCGCCGTCACGACCGGGTGGATTTGTCGATAAGCCCCGCTCGTTCGCGCCTTCGCGATAACGATTACGGATCGGATCGCTCATCGGACCATCTCACCGGGAAAGGGCGGTCCGGCTGATCCATAGGATGCCGGACGTGGACCCTGGGGTCGCTGATTCTGCTGGTGGGACCACCCCCCGCGTCCAACGGGTCCTGCTCGAAGGGGAATTCTGTGCTCGCTGCGTTCTCTGGTCTCTCGGCGCCCCGCGCGTCCACCAGGCACTACGGCACCGCCGTGGCCGTCAGAGGCATGGCCCGCCTCGGCGCCGCGACCCTGGTGTCCGGGCTGGTGGCCGCCGCCGCGCTGACCGGCGCCGGCCGGGCCGTGGCCGACGACGGGATCGCCCAGAGCCAGAGCGGGGCCACGGCGACCATGAACGGCCTGAAGACCTACGGCGAGGCCGTGGTCCACGGCGACAGCGGCGACGAGCAGGTGGCCGCGGGCCTCTTCGAGATGTCCGTGGACGGCGGCGGCACGCTCCAGACGTACTGCGTCGACCTCCACAACCCCGCCCAGCGGGACGCCAAGTACCAGGAGACGGCGTGGAGCGGCACCTCGCTCGGCGCCAACAGGAACGCCGGCAACATCCGCTGGATCCTGCAGAACTCCTACCCGCAGGTCAACGACCTCGCCGCGCTGGCCCGCAAGGCCGGTGCCGGCAACCTCACCGAGCAGGACGCGGCGGCCGGCACGCAGGTGGCGATCTGGCGTTTCTCGGACGGCGCGGACGCCGACGCCGTCGACCCGCAGGCCGAGAAGCTCGCCGACTACCTGGAGAAGAACGCCCGTGGCCAGAACGAGCCGCAGGCCTCGCTGACCCTCTCCCCGCCGGCCGTGTCCGGCCGGCCCGGCGGCCTGCTCGGCCCGGTGACGGTCCACACCAACGCGGGCACGGTCACCGTGGTCCCGCCGTCCGACGCGGCGCTCAGCGGCGTACGGATCACCGACAAGACCGGCAAGCCGGTCGCCACCGCGCAGGACGGCAGCGAGCTGTACTTCAAGGTTCCCGACGACGCGGCGGACAGCTCCGCCGAGCTGGCCGTCCAGGCGTCGACGACGGTCCCCGTCGGCCGGGCCTTCACCTCCGAGAGCCGCAGCCAGACGCAGATCCTGGCCGGCTCCAGCGAGTCCACGGTCGCCGCGACGGCGAACGCGACCTGGGCGGACCAGGGCGCGATACCGGCACTGTCGGCCGAGAAGAACTGCGCCCGGAGCGGCGTGGACATCACCGCGGCCAACACCGGGGACAAGCCGTTCACCTTCGAGCTGGTGAGCACGGAGTACACCATCCCCGCCGACGCCTCGCGGACGGTGACCGTCCCGCTCCAGGAGGACCAGGCCTACGACTTCACGATCACCGGCGCGAACGGCCTCGAACGCCGCTTCACCGGTGTCCTCGACTGCAAGACCCAGGGCGCCGACGCCGGCCTCGCCACCCAGACGCTCAGCGAGCCCAGCCCGGCCTCGGTCGGCGGCACCGCCTCCGACGTCAACCTGGCCGCGACCGGCGGCGACTCCGCGACCGGCGTGATCACGGGCGTGGCCATCGGCCTGGTGGTGATCGGCGGCGCGGTCCTGGTGATCCTCCGTCAGCGGGAGAACCAGCAGACCGACTGAGTCCCGGACGGGCACTATGACGTCATGACCAACTCACCCGCACCCGGCAGGTCGTCGTCCTCGGACTCCATCCTGTCCCTGTGGTCGCACGACTCGGTGCTGTCGATCGGCTCGGTGGGCTCCGTGCTCTCCATCGGCTCGGTGGGCTCGGCCCTCTCCATCGGCTCGATCGGCAGCGCCCTCTCGGCAGGCTCGATCGGCTCGGCCCTGTCCCTCGTCTCGGCCGGCTCCTGGCTGAGCACGGGCTCCGTCCTCTCCGCCAACTCCCGCTGGTCCACCCTGTCCTGGCGTTCTTCCCGCTCCTTCCGCACGGCGGGCGTGGTGGGAGCGGCCGCGGCAACGGCCCTCCTCCTGCACAGAACCCTGCACAGGCCCTGACCGGGACCCCGTCGGCCTCGCGAGCGACTGGCGTGCCCTACTCGTCGTCCTCGTCCCGGCCGTCCTCGAAGACGAGAAGCGGTTTGGCGCCGTGGGCGGGCGCTTCGGCGAACGAGACGGCTTCGGCGAAGTGTTCGAGCGGGAACGGCCGGCCCTCGGGGATGGTCAGCACTCCACCGGCGACGAGACTGCGTACCTCGCACAGCGCGTCCAGGACATCCGCAGGCGAGGCGGTGCCGAACCAGCGGTTCAGCCAGAAGCCCCGGACCACTTTGGTCTCGTAGATGAGCGAGCGCGCCGACACCGGAATCGTCAGCGCCGCCGGGTCGGTCTGCCGGTGGGTGGAGAGGGCGCCGTAGACCACGACCACTCCTCCCGGAGCCAGCGCCCGGGACACCTGGGCACCGACGTGGCCCGCGACGCAGTCGGTGGCCTTGCGTACGCCGGCCGGTCCCGCGATCTCGGCCACCCGCTGCAACAGATCCTCGTCCTCGGTGCAGACGACCTCGTCGCCACCCAGCGCCTTGATCTCCTCGACGGCATCCCGCCGCCGCACCACATTGATCGTGCGAATCCCCAGATGCCCGGCCAGCTGAACGACGAGCCGGCCGACGGTGGAGCCCGCCGCCGTCTGCAACAGCCATTCACCCGGCTGCACGTCGAGCTCGCGCGTCACCAGGAGCAGCGCGGTCAGCGGGTTGACGGCGAGTTGGCAGGCATCGGAGTCGCTCAGCCGGTCGGGAACCGGCATGAGCCTTCGCGTATCGGCGACAAGGTATTCCTGCCAGGTGCCGTCCACCTGCGGCCCGGGTACCGCCGGGATCGCAGCGTTCACCACGCGCTCGCCGATCCGCAGCCCCTCGGTGCCCGGACCGAGGGCCTCGACACGGCCCACGCACTCCATGTAGCCGCCGACCGTGGGGAACCCGGGGGAGAAACCGTAACGGCCACGCAGCACGTGCAGATCGCTGGCGTGAATCGGAGTCGCCTTCACACGGATCAACGCCTGACCGGCTTCCGCCGTGGGAACCGGCCGGGATTCCAGCCGCAGCACATCGCTCGGTTCACCGACCTCACCGGCTACGAGCGCACGCATGGACCGTGGCATGAGCGACCTTTCCTCTCTCCCAGCTTGCGCCCCTCCCCGAGCGCTGTCATGTCGAAAGGAACCCGGGTGCGGTGTCGACTTGAGTCTCCATTCACGGCCGCCGACCATGGTCCGACCGTGTCTCGACGGGGTCGTCGAAAGGCGGCCTCTCTTCCGCCATGTCCGGCCTGCCCAGGTACATGGTGTCGAACGCCCCTGCGCCGTGGTAGGTGAGCGTGAGCGTCGGGCTCTCGTCCCCGCCGAGTCCCGCCCATTCCGCTCTGGGGTCCCGTTCGGCATGGTGCCCGAACGGTCGGGGTTCCGGTGATGTCGGCCAGGCCGCCACGAGAGCCCGGGCCGGCGTGTGGTGTTCCCGCTCACCGGTGGGTGACTCACCGGTCGTGGACGGCAGTTGTGGTGTGTACGGGGCGTGGCTCGGGTACGGCGGTATCCCTCTGCGGTGTTTGCCGTGCTGTGGCGCTGACTGCTCTCCGTCCTCGCTGGTCACTACGACCGTGACACCGAGGATGATCAGCACGAGCCCGGGTATGGCCGCGGGCTGGATGCTCTGCCCCATCAGCCACCACGCGGCGAGCGCGGCCACCGGAGTCTCCAGCAGGAGGAGGACACTCATCGTCGTTGCCGAGGTCCTGCCGAGGGCGAAGGTCATGGAGCCGAGTCCCAGAAGCTGGGGCAGGAGGAGCAGCCCGAGCAGCGACAGTCGCGTGGATGTGTCGAAACCCGTGAGCGGGATGTCGGCCAGCCGGCAGATGGCGAGGAGTTCCAGCCCGCAGACCAGCGAGCTGACCGTCGAGAACAAGGGGGTACTCACATCTGTGCGCGCCTTCTGGCTCAGAGCGGTGTACCCGGCCTGAGCCACGGCACCGGCGAGGGCGAGCAGATCGCCCATCAGCGCCGTGCCGCCGGACCTGATGTCAAGACCGGCGGCCGCGGCCGCTCCCACCACGGCGAGCGTCAGACCCGCCCAGGTCCTTCGAGAGGCCCGGAGGCCCTGTCCCGCGGCGATGAGGGCCTGCCAGACGGGCTGGGTGGCCACGAGCGCCGTGGACATGGCGACCGAGGTCATCCGCGTGCTCGTCATGAAGGCCGCGAGGTGCAGGGCGAGCGACGTGGCCGCGAGGAAGCCGAAGACCAGGGGCCGCCATTGCTCCCGGCGCAGAAGTCCGCGCTCGCCGCGCGCGATACGTGCCACCTCGCGGCGGCGCAGTATCAGCAGGAACGGTCCGAGTGTGGCGAAGCCCAGGGCGTTGCGCCAGAAGGCCATGGCGAGGGGTGGGGCGGAGGCGGCGGCGGTGAGCGGGGCGGTGGCCGAGATGGAGACCACCGCGACCGCCATTGCCGCGACGGTCAGCGGATCGATTCTGGACTTCACGCGTTCGTACCGCCGTCCGCGGTCGGTCGGGTCGCGGCGGGTGCCGGGGTCTCCCGGCCGTCACCTGCGGAACACATGGACTGGGTGAGGGAGTTGACCATTACGTACACGGGGTTCTGTGTCCTCGAAGCGGGGCCGGGCGGGCCAGGCGCACCACGGGATGGTGGTGGCCCTGGAGGGTGGGCGTGTTGCGCGAGACATGGCGCATGGATCGCATGAATCGCTTGGATATCGGGTGAATGTCGGGCGGGTCGGCCGCTCTCCGGTCAGTCCGGCCTCGGCCCCGCCTCCCTCGCGACCGTGCGCAGCAGCGGGCGGCTCGCCGCGCTCGACGCCGTCAGGCCCGCGAAGCCGAGCGTCAGGCAGCCGGCGAGGAGTGCGGCGCCGGTGCCGTCGACGTGCGGGGCGCCGCCCGCGAGGGTCAGCGGGGCCGCGCAGAACAGGCCCGTGAGCAGGGCGCCGCCCGCGAGTACGGCGGCGGGGAGTACCGACTCGGTGCGCCGGGCCGCGTCCAGGACGCGCAGCGGGGTGCCCGCGAGGTGGAGCAGGCCGTAGGTGCGTCGGCGGTCCAGGACGGAGGACGCGGCCGTGATGCCCGTGGCGGCGATGGCGATGGCGAAGCTCGCGCCGAGCACGGCGAGCGTCACGAGGTGGAAGTCGCGGTCGAACTGCCGGGACTGCCAGTCGACGTCCGTGCCGGTGACCGGGTACTGGCCGGGCACGAGACCGGTGAGCGCGCCGCGTGCCGCGTCCAGCCGGTCCGGGTCCGCGACGGCCGCGGTGACCTGGCGCTCGCCGCGTTCGCCGGTACCGGTGGCGACCCAGCCGTCGTCCGTGCCGACCGTGGCCTCGATGCCCGCTCGCTCCAGGCGGGCGGAGACCTGCTGTCGTACGGCGGCGACGCGGTCCTTCGGTACGGACAGCGCGAGTCGCTCCGCGGCACCCCACGGCACACCGCCGCCACCGAGGCTGAACAGCGCGAAGAATCCGGCCACGAAGGCCGCCAGCGTCAACGCGGACACCGAACGCCACGCCGACTTGGGGTCGTCGAGCAGGCGGCGCCCCGCGAGCAGCGTCGCGGAACGCCGGGCCAGAACGGTGACGAGGCCGCCGAGCACGCCGACCACCCAGGGGCCGATGACGGACAGCGCGGCGAAGACGGCGGCGCAGCAGTAGACGATCGCGTCGATGTCCATCGGCCGGTCCTTGGACAGCCACCAGTAGCCGACGAGGACGAGGACGAACAGCAGCGCGCGTACGGCCTTCAGACGGGGCGTGCGCGAGCGGCGGACGACCCCGAGCGGGCCCACGACCACCTGCCGCAGCCCGGCCAGTGCGCTGGCCGCCACGGTCAGCACCACGCCGGCGAGCACGGCGAGCAGTACGGACGGGCCCACCCACAGGTCGGACACATACCAACTGCCGCCCGCGAACGGGACCTTGGCCGCGAGCGGGAACAGCGCCGCATAGCCCAGCGCGCCCACGGCCGCCCCCGCCGCACCGGTCAGCGCCGCCTCGGCCACCGCCATCCCCGCGATCCGGCCCGGCCCGGCGCCCAGCAGCCGCAGCGTGGCCAGCCGGGTGTCGCGGCGCGAGACGGACAGGCGGGCCGAGGAGGCGCCGAGTACGAGCAGCGGGACGACCAGCAGGACCGAGGCGATCTTCAGCAGGGCCTGGTACTGGGCGCCGAGGCCGTCCGCCGTGCGGCTGCCCGTGAAGTCGGCGACGGGTGTGGGCGTGACGATGTCGCCCGGGCGGCGTGGATCGGTGCCGCGCCGCGCCGTCATCGCCGGGTCGTCGGCGCGGTGCCCGACGACGGCCACTTTCTCGCCCGGCCTGACCAGCGCGGCCCGGCCGAGCGTGCCGGTGGTGCGCCTGCCGGGCAGTTCGCCGAGCGCGGGCGAGGTCCACACCTCGCCCGGCCGGGGGAAGCGCGGCACACCGGGGAGCGCGGGCGCCCGGCCGCCGCGGCCCGGCAGCGCGGCGACGTCGACGACGGTCACGGGCTCACCGTCGACGAAGGCGGTGCCCACCGCCTCGACGGCCACCGCGCGCGAGAGGACGGCCTTGACGGGCGTACGCCAGTCCGCGTGCGCGGCGCGTGCGCCGATGCCGAGGTTGGCGCCGACGCACAGGAGCAGCAGCGTGGTGCACATCGCCGAGGCGGCGGCGGGCAGCGCGAGCCCGAGACGGCCGTGCCGGCCACCGCCGCGCAGCAGCCGCAGGGTGAGCGTCCAGGTGGTGCGGTCCAGCGCCCTCATCGCACGCCTCCGGCCTGCGCAGCGGCCTGGATCGGGCCCGCCGTGGCCTGGACCGGGTCCGCCTCGGTCGTCTCGTCCACGATCCGCCCGTCCCGGACGTGCGCCGTACGGTCGCACCAGCGGGCCACCGACTCGTCGTGGGTGACCACGACCAGCGCCGCGTGCTGCTTCCTGGTGACCTCCGTCAGCATCCGGATCACCTCCTGCCCCGTCGCCCGGTCGAGCGCGCCCGTCGGCTCGTCGGCGAAGACGACCTGGGCGCCCGTCACCAACGCCCGTGCGAGGGCGACCCGTTGGGACTGTCCGCCGGACAACTGGCCGGGGCGGCTGTCCTCCTTGCCTGCCAGGCCCAGCGGCTCGAACCACGCGCGGGCCCGCCGCTCCGCCTCGCGGCGCGAGGTGCCGCCGAGCATCAGCGGCAGCGCCACGTTCTCCACGGCCGGCAGTTCGGGCAGCAACTGGCCGAACTGGAAGACGAACCCGAACCGGGTGCGGCGCACTTCGCTGCGCTGCGGCTCGCCCATCTCGTCGATGCGCTCGCCGTTCAGCAGCACCTGGCCGGCGTCGGGGCGCTCGATGTTCGCGAGGCAGTGCAGCAACGTCGACTTGCCGGACCCCGAAGGGCCCATCACGGCCAGCGACTCGCCCGCCCGCACGGCGATGTCGACGCTGTCGAGGGCACGGGTGGATCCGAAGGACTTGGACAGTCCGATGCCGCACAACACGGGCGGCGCCGAGGAGGTGAGGTTCATGCCCTACAACTTCCGCCTCCGGCACGGCCCTTGGCCTCGGCCGGGCGACCGGTTCGCGGCCGCCGCGTCGTCCTTTCGGCCGAGGCCGCCCGACGGGAGCCGCCCTTACGCTGCGGGATGTGCGAAACGACGTGCGAGACATGGACGATCACGCCCCGACTCCCCGGCTGCCCCGTACGGCCCTCACCGCGCTCGCGGTGGTCATGGCGCTGCTGTGGGCGGTCGACGTGGCCGGCGTCGCCGCCACGTCCGGACTCGACGGCCCCGGCGTGTGGTGGAGGCTGGCCCCGGGCCTGGTCGCGGTCGTGGCGCTGCTGCTGCCGGAGCGACATCGCGCGTCGGCCTGGGGCACCGGAGCCGCCGTACTCGTCTCCTGGACGGTGACCCTGGCCTTCTTCACCTCCTTGACCTCGACGTTCGCCGACTGGGGTCTGCTGGAGACGCTGTGCCTGCTGCTCCTGCTGGTCCGCGCCGCGCGGGAGACCCCGCAGCCATGGCTGGCCGCCGCACTGGCCACGGCCATCGCCTCCGCCGTGATCCCGGCACCGATGCGGCTGGCCGGAGGCGGCAACGTCTACTTCTCCTTCGCCCTGATCTTCCTCACCGGCGGCGCCGTCGCCCTCGGCTCCTACCTGCGCAGCCTCGACGACCGCCGAAGCCGCGCCGTCGCCGCCACGCGCCACAGCGAACGCCTCGAACTCGCCCGCGAACTCCACGACTTCGTCGCCCACCACGTCACCGGCATCGTCGTCCAGGCACAGGCCGCCCGGACGATCCGCGAGATCGCGCCCGAGCAGGTGGACCCGCTGCTGCGCGGTATCGAGCAGGCCGGGTCCGAGACCCTGGAGTCGATGCGCAAGCTGGTGCGCGTGCTGCGCGAGGACGACGTACGAGCGGTACGGCCGGGGGAGCTCTACGCCGAACTGGGCGAACTGGTCGCCAGGTTCTCCGAGCGTGACGACGTCCCCGCCACCCTCCAGGTCGCCGCCGAAGCCCGGCACACGCGGCCCGCCCCCGAGGTGGAGACCTCCGTACGGAACGTGGTGCGCGAGGCGCTGACGAACGTCCGCCGCCACGCGGCCGGTTCGCCGTCCGTCTCCGTGCGGGTCGCTCTGTCGGGCGAGGCGGGCGCGGCCGGCGCGGACGCGGCCGACCGGCGGCTGCGGGTCGAGGTGCACAACGCGCCGCCGCCCCGGCAGGCGGCGCCGCACGCCGAACCCCTCGGCGGGCGCGGCGGCCTGGGCCTCGTCGGGCTGACCGAACGCACGGAGGCCGTCGGCGGCACGCTGCACGCGAGCCGGGCCGAGGACGGCGGCTGGCGGCTGACGGCGGAGTTCCCGCTGCGCGGCGCTGTGACAGGATCGCCCGCATGAGCAACGCCAGCACCAACGCCAACGCCAGCGGCAGCGGTTCGGCGATCCGCGTCCTGATCGCCGACGACCAGGACATGGTGCGCACGGGCTTCCGGCTGATCCTCGAGACCCAGCCCGGCATCGAGGTCGTGGGCGAGGCGGCCGACGGCGCGGAGTGCGTGCACCTGGCCCGGCGAGTGCGCCCCGACGTCTGCCTGGTCGACATCCGGATGCCGAAACTCGACGGACTGGAGGTGACCCGGCTGCTCGCGGGCCCGAAGGCCGTCGACCCGCTGCGCGTGGTGGTCGTGACCACCTTCGACCAGGACGACTACGTCTACGGCGCGCTGAGCAACGGCGCCTGCGGGTTCCTGCTGAAGGACGCGGGCCCCGGACTGCTGGTGGAGGCCGTACGCGCGGCGGCCCGCGGCGATGCGCTGATCTCCCCCGCCGTGACCGTACGGCTGCTGAAGCGGATCGGTGAACAGCGGCCCGCCGCGGGCGGCCCGGCGTCCTCCGGGCCGCTGACGGAACGGGAGCTGGAGGTGACCCGGCTGGTCGCCGACGGGCGGACCAACCAGGAGGTCTGCGCCGAGCTCGTCGTCTCGCTCTCCACCGTCAAGTCCCATCTGGCGAGCATCCAGGCCAAGTTGGGGCTGCGGAACCGTGTGGAGATCGCCGCCTGGGCCTGGCGCAGCGGCGTGGTCGGCGACCGCTGACCTCTACTTCTCCAGGCCGTAGTCGAAACTCACCCGGTCGCCGTGCACTCCGGTCACGGAGATCAGCATCGTGCTGCTCTTACCCTTGAAGACGGCGGTGCACCGCACGGTGTAGTCCATCTTCGCGGGCAGCCCGCTCGGGCAGCTCACGGACTGCGGGCCGTCCTGCACGAAGGGGATGGCGTAGTTCTCCTTGGCGAGCTTCTCGACCTCCGCGCGCGGCACCGTGTGATCCGCTCCGCTCGCGGTGGCGACCGAGGAGTTGTCGAACACGTTCCATGCCGTCACCACGCCCCCGGCCACTACGGCAGCCGCGGCCACTGCGAGGACGATGCGCTTCTTCATGGGGTGCTCCTTCGATTCCCGCGACGGCCGGACCCTACCGGCTGTTCGCCTCAGAGCTTCCTTCGCCGCCCGCCACCGCCACCTCGGCCAGGCGGCCGGTTGCGACCCCCGGGCCCCGGCCGAAAGGACGACGGCAGCCATCCGCCGCCCGGCCCGCCCGGCCCTGCCCGCTCGTCACGGTCGGCCTCGTGCCCTCGCGGGCGGTGCACACAGAAGGCCGGGGGCGCCGGCCGCGGACACCACGAGTACCGCTGTGCGAAATGCCTCGGCTTCCCGAGCCGGGACGCTCTCGCATGCGTCCTGTCGCCGTCCCGTCCGGTGGTGCCGGGTTCATCCCAGCCCGGGCAGGCCGCGCAGTTCTCCGATGCGCAGGAGCCGCGCCATGAGGACGAACAGCAGGGCCATCGTGATGCCGCCCGCGGCCAGCGAGAGCGCCGGTGTCCAGGAGGCTGATGCCAGGTCCTGGCTGCAGGCTCGGGCGATGAGCCGTCCGGCGGCCCCGGCGGCGAGTGCGGCGGCCGTCAGTTGTGTGTAGGTCCGGCAGATCCGCCGACCGTCCAGCAGACCCTCGACGCGCCGCCGCAGCCGCACGGCCGTCAGCAGGAGGCCGATCGCGTAGGCCAGGGCATAGGCGGCGGCCATCCCGGTGACCGCCCAGCGCGGGGGCAGCAGGAGGTGACAGCCCACGGCCAGAGCGATGTTGATGCCGCTGATCCACACCGCCATCCGGAACGGCGTGCGGGTGTCCTCGAAGGCGTAGAAGCCGCGCAGCAGGAGGTACTGGGCGGAGAACGGGATCAGCCCCAGGCCGAAGGCCTGCAGCATGTGGCCCAGGGGGCGGGTGGCCGCGGCGTCCGTGGCGCCGTGGGCGAACAGCAGCTGTGCGATCTGCGGTCCGAAGACGAGGAAGAAGAAGGCGGCAGGGACGACGACAACGCCGCTCACCCGCAGCGCGCGGGACAGGTCGGCGCGCAGATCGTCGACACGGTGTTCGGCCACGGCCCGGCTCATGCGCGGCAGCAGGGCGGTCACGAGGGAGACGGTGACGATCGACTGGGGCAGCATCCAGATCTGCTGGGCGTAGCTGTAGGCGGTGTAGCCGACGCCGTCGTGCGGCAGCGCGGCGTCGGCGGAGGAGGCGAGGCGGGTGACGACCGTGCTCGCCACGAGGTTGGCCAGTACGAACAACAGGGTCCACCGGGCCGCGTTCACGCTCTTGCGCAGGCCGGTGCCGCGCCAGTCGAAGCGCGGACGGAAGCGGAAGCCTGCCGCCAGTGCGTAGGGGATCAAGGCGAGCGCCTGGAGGGCCAGGGCGAGCGTGGTCCCGGTCCCGAGGAGCCTGACCTGCGCATCGCTGATGTCCGAGACCTGTTCGGGGGCGGTCAGCAGACCGAGGTAGAGGCCGAACACGGCGATCAGAACGAGGTTGTTGAGGACCGGGGTCCACATCATCGCCCCGAACCGGTCCCGGGCATTGAGGACCTGGCCGAAGATGCTGAACACGCCGTAGAAGAAGATCTGCGGGAGCAGGAAACGGGCGAAGACCACGGTCAACTCGAAGGCGTCGTGCGTGGCGGGCGTGTCCTGCTGATAGACGCTGATGATCTCGGGGGCGGCCCAGGTGGCCAGCGCGGTCCCCGCGCCGAGGACGCACAGCACCAGGGTGACCAGGCGTTGTTCGAAGGCGACGCCGCCGTCGGGGTCCTCCGCGCGGGCCCGGACCAGTTGCGGGACCAGGACGGAGTTCAGCGCGCCGCCGATCAGCAGGAAGTACAGGCTGGTCGGTACCGTGTTGGCCTGGTTGTAGGTGGTGGCCAGCAGCCCGGTGCCCAGTGCGGCGGCCTGCAGCACCTGCCGTATCAGCCCGGTGGCACGCGAGACCACCGTTCCCGCCGCCATCACCGCGGACGAACGCAGCAGGCCCCCGCCCCTGGCCTTCTTCGGCGCGGCATGCCTCCGTCTGGTGGCCGACCGCTCTAACCGGTCAGGAGACGCATCTTCGATCATGCGCACAATCTACGATCCGGTGACGGACCGCCGGGCAGCTTCGCCCTGGAAGGGGGGATCACCTCCGGGTCGTGCCTGGGCCGTCCCTGGGGCGCCCCTGGGCCGTCCCCGGGCCGTGCGAGGCCCCCGAGGCCCCGCGAGGCCACCCGACAGTGACCGACAGTGACAGCCGGACCACCGCGGCCAACCACGAACCCCCAGGTCAGAGCCCCCCGGGTCAACGAGTTTCCGCCCAGGGCTGGCCGTACGGCAAGATGGGGTGTATCTGCCCACTGCCTGATTTCAAGCTGCCGGACGGTTTCTCTTGGCTGAGTTCATTTACACCATGCGCAAGACGCGCAAGGCGCACGGCGACAAGGTGATTCTCGATGACGTCACCCTGAACTTCCTGCCGGGGGCCAAGATCGGCGTCGTCGGTCCGAACGGTGCCGGTAAGTCGACCGTGCTGAAGATCATGGCGGGACTGGAGCAGCCGTCCAACGGCGACGCCTTCATCTCGCCCGGTTACAGCGTCGGCATCCTCTTGCAGGAGCCCACGCTCACCGAGGACAAGACCGTCCTGGAGAACGTCCAGGAGGGTGTCTCCGCGATCAAGGGCAAGCTCGACCGGTTCAACGAGATCGCCGAGCTGATGGCGACCGACTACTCCGACGCGCTGCTCGACGAGATGGGCAAGCTGCAGGAGGACCTCGACCACGCCAACGCCTGGGACCTCGACGCCCAGCTGGAGCAGGCCATGGACGCCCTCGGGTGCCCGCCCGGCGACTGGCCCGTCACCACCCTCTCCGGTGGTGAGAAGCGCCGGGTCGCGCTCTGCAAGCTGCTGCTCGAAGCTCCCGACCTGCTGCTCCTCGACGAGCCCACCAACCACCTCGACGCCGAGTCGGTGAACTGGCTGGAGCAGCACCTCGCCAAGTACGCGGGGACCGTCGTGGCCATCACCCACGACCGGTACTTCCTCGACAACGTCGCCGAGTGGATCCTCGAGCTCGACCGCGGGCGCGCCTACCCGTACGAGGGCAACTACTCCACCTACCTGGAGACCAAGGCCACCCGTCTCAAGGTCGAGGGCCAGAAGGACGCCAAGCGGCAGAAGCGGCTCAAGGAAGAGCTGGAGTGGGTGCGGTCGAACGCCAAGGGGCGCCAGGCCAAGTCCAAGGCCCGTCTTGCGCGGTACGAGGAGATGGCCGCCGAGGCCGACAAGATGCGGAAGCTGGACTTCGAGGAGATCCAGATCCCGCCGGGCCCGCGGCTGGGCAGCATCGTCGTCGAGGTCGACAAGCTGAACAAGGCCTTCGGGGAGAAGGTCCTCGTCGACGGACTGTCGTTCACGCTGCCGCGGAACGGCATCGTCGGCGTCATCGGCCCGAACGGCGCCGGCAAGACCACGCTCTTCAAGATGATCCAGGGCCTGGAGACGCCGGACTCCGGCGACATCAAGGTCGGCGAGACCGTCAAGATCTCCTACGTCGACCAGGGCCGGTCCAACCTCGACCCCAAGAAGACGCTGTGGGAGGTCGTGTCCGACGGGCTCGACTACATCAACGTCGGCCAGGTGGAGATGCCGAGCCGGGCGTACGTGTCCGCGTTCGGGTTCAAGGGCCCGGACCAGCAGAAGCCGACCGGTGTCCTCTCCGGCGGTGAGCGCAACCGCCTCAACCTCGCGCTCACCCTCAAGCAGGGCGGCAACCTGCTGCTCCTCGACGAGCCGACCAACGACCTGGACGTGGAGACCCTCTCCAGCCTGGAGAACGCGCTGCTGGAGTTCCCCGGCTGCGCCGTCGTCGTCTCCCACGACCGGTGGTTCCTCGACCGGGTGGCGACGCACATCCTCGCCTACGAGGGCGAGTCCAAGTGGTTCTGGTTCGAGGGCAACTTCGAGTCGTACGAGAAGAACAAGATCGAGCGACTGGGACCGGACGCCGCGCGTCCGCACCGCGCCACCTACAAGAAGCTGACCCGGGGCTGATCGAACTTGCGCCATCTCTACCGCTGCCCCCTGCGCTGGTCCGACATGGACGCGTACGGCCATGTCAACAACGCGGTCTTCATCCGCTACCTGGAGGAGGCACGGATCGACTTCCTGTTCCGCCCGGACAAGGAGTTCAAGCAGGGGTCGGTGGTGGCGCGCCACGAGATCGACTACAAGCGGCAGCTCGTCCACCGGCACCACCCGGTCGACATCGAGCTGTGGATCACCGAGATCAGGGCCGCGTCCTTCACCATCACCTACGAGGTGAAGGACGACGACCTGGTCTACGTACGGGCCTCGACGGTCGTCGTGCCGTTCGACTTCGACGCCGGACGGCCGCGCCGGATCACCGCCGAGGAGCGGGACTTCCTGGAGGAGTACCGCGACGACGACAAGGAGGAGGCCGTCGCCGCATGACGGTGCTCCACCTCGCTGACGACGGGGAGGCGGCGGACCTCGCGGCCTTCCTCTCCCGGCTGCTCCACTACGACCGCTCGGCCGCGGTGCGGCTGCAGGCGGCCGGCACCGCGCTCGCCGTCTTCGGGCGGCCGCCCTCCTTCGAGGTGCTGGCGATCCGCGCGGTGCGGCTCGCCAAGCCGTACGAGGACGGGCTGGACGTCACCCTCGACGTGACCGTGTCGGCGGGCGAACTGCTGGAGTCGCTGGACGAGCGGGCCGCCACGGCCGCCGTGCCGAAGGCGGTGACCGGGCCGCCGTGGGCCGGCGTGCTGCCGCCGCGGGGCGGCTGGCGGGCCGAGCCGGGGCTGCCCGCGCCGCAGGCGCTGCGCGCCACGGTGACCGCCGCGGTCGGTGAATTCCGGTCCCGTACCGAGGAGTTGGCCCCGGACGGCCGTACCCGCGCCGCACTCGACCGGATCGGGCGGGACATCTGGTCCCGGACGGTCGGCGGCACCCGGCTGCCGGTCCGGGCCGTCCACGCGGCGCAGTCACTGGGCTTCCTGCGTCCGGGCGACGGGCCGGGCGGCGGGCCGAACGACGAGGCCGTACTGCTCTCGGCGGGGGCCTGGCTGCGGCTGCGGACCCCGTTCGGGTCGATCGCCGTACGACGGGCGGGGCTCGGGGCGCTGGACGTCAGCGTCCGCTGAGCGCCGACGGCGGTCAGTCGGGTGTGTTGACCATCGAGGCGGCCGCGTAGGTGAGGTAGTTCCAGAGCTGTTCGCGGTGCTCGGCGGAGAGGCCGAGCTCGTCCACGGCCACCTGCATGTGCCGCAGCCAGGCGTCGTGCGCCGCCCGGTCCACGGTGAACGGCGCGTGCCGCATCCGCAGCCGCGGGTGACCGCGGTTGTCGCTGTACGTCGTGGGACCGCCCCAGTACTGGATGAGGAACAGGGTGAGCCGCTCCTCGGCCGGTCCCAGGTCCTCCTCCGGGTACATCGACCGCAGGACCGGGTCCTCGGCGACGCCCTCGTAGAAACGGTGGACGAGCCGACGGAAGGTCTCCTCCCCGCCGACCTGCTCGTAGAAGGTCTTCTCCTGAAGCGTGCCGCGCCGAATCTCTCTCACCCTTACATGGTCTCAGACGGGGTGGCCCAGGACTTGAGGCTTAGGACCCGGAGGCGGAGCCGCACACCGATACCGCACCGCGCCCCCGAAGGGGCGCTGCAGCTCAGCCCCGCCTGACAGTGATCGTCGTCCACGCGCCCACGTGCACGCGGTCCCCGTCCTGCAACGGCACCGGCACGAAGGGCTGGATCGGCTCCTCGCCGCCGTTCACCGTGGTGCCGTTCGTCGAGTTCTGGTCGACGACCGCCCAGCTGCCGTCCGGCTGCTGGACCAGGACCGCGTGCTGGTGCGAGACGCCCGGGTCCTCCGGCGGTACCGACAGGTCGATGTCGGGGGTGTCACCGGTGGAGTGCCGACGGCGGCCGATGGTGACCTGGTTGCCGGTGAGGGCGCGCTGCTGCTCCGGGGAGTACGCGGGCAGGTTGAGGCCGGCCGCCTCCGGGCCCGAGCGCTGCATCATGGCCATGAAGTACTCGCGGTCCGGACCGATCGTCGCCGTCCAGGCCGCCGGACCCTGCGGGGCCTGCGGGAAGGCGGGGCCGGGCGGGGCCTGCGTGGCGCCGGGCTGCGGGTAGCCGTAGCCGCCGGGACGGGCGGGCGCGCCGGGGCCCGCCGGACCCCCGGCCGGCCCGGGCGGGGAGATCACCCAGTCGTCGTCACCGCCGCCGAAGGACGGGCCGCCGGCCGGCTGCCTGGTCTCCTGCGGGAAGCCGGCCGGCGCGGGCGGGGCCGACTGCTGGAAGGCGCCGGGAGCGCCCCCGGTGGTCGCACCGGGGCCGCCGTGCGGCGGCGGAACCGGCGGCCGGGACGGGTCCGAGCCGCCGAAGGGCCCGGCGGCGGGGCCGCCGGAGGGATCGCGGGTGTAGGGGCCGGAGGCCTGGCCGGCGCCGGGAGGGGCACCGAACGCGGACGCGCCGCCGGCGTTCTGGCCCGGGGCGCCGCCGAACGCCGGGGGCGGAGAAGAGGGGCCGCGCTCGCCGCCGTAGGGCGGGGGAGCGGACTGGCCGCGGTCGCCGCCGAAGGCGGGCGGGCCGGACTGGCCCGGGGCGCCGCCGAACGCCGGCGGACCGGACTGACCTCGGTCACCGCCGCCGAAGCCCGACGGGCCGGACTGACCCCGGTCGCCACCGAAGGCGGACGGGCCGGACTGACCCCGGTCGCCACCGAAGGCGGGTGGGCCGGACTGGCCGCGGTCGCCGCCGCCGTAGCCGGACGGACCGGAGGGCCCCGACGGGCCGGGCGGCGGTCCCGAGGGGCCGCGGTCGGCGCCGAAGGCGGACGGGCCGCCGCGCTCGCCCGCGAACGGCGTCGGCCCCGAGGGCTCGCTGCCGAAGGACGGGATCGGCTCGGCCGGACGGTTCACCTGCGAGGGACGCGAGCCCTGGTACTCGTACGAGTCACCGCCGCCGCCGAACGACGGCGGGGCCGGCGGCCGGAAGGTCGGCGCGGCCGGGCCGCCGCCCGCGGGCGGGCGCGGGGCGGCCGGGGTGTACGAGGTGGCCGTGTTGGTCAGGAAGTTCCAGCGGCACTCCTCGCAGAACGGCGCACCGCCCTCACGGGGCGTACGGCACTGCGGGCAGAGCTCCGGCTCGTGTGCGTTCGGCACCGCGGACAGATGGCGGCCGCCGCCCATCGGGCCACCGGCCGGGGCGCCGGGCGCGGGCGGCGGGAAGCCGTAGCCGCCGGCGGTCGGCGGGGGCGGCGGAGGTACGGCACCGGCCATGCGGTGACCGCACACCTCGCACCAGTCGTCGGAACCCGACTGGTGTCCGTTCGGGCAGGTCGGCATGGCGGGCTTCCCTCTCTGTCAGGATCGTCCTGAGCCTGTCTGGGTGGTCCTGCGTGTGGACTGTCAGGTCACTTCTTTACACGAACAGTCTTTGTGGACCTTGTCTCGAGAGTCATCTCGTCGGCCTCCTCGACCTTCGCCTTCAGTCGCACAGTACCTGTCGTGGCGTCGACCACGTCCACCACCTTCGCAAGCAGTTTCGCAGTATCCGCGTTCCCGGAAGCGCTTGCCAACTGAACGGCCCGACCCAGTTTGGCCGTTGCCCCGTCCATATCGCCCGCTTTGCGGAGATCGAGACCCTGTTGGATGGCTTGTGCCAGTTCGGCCTGGCCGGTGTAGTGGGCGACTTGGGGGTTGATGGAGGTCGAGGCGGCCATGTCGTCCGTCCACACCGCCCTGATCAGGCCCTGCGCGCCCAGGTTCTGGACGCTGCCGTCGGGCTGCGGGACGACCAACGACACACGCGCGGCGAGCATTTCCTGGCCGAGGCCGGCCGTGGGGACCTCCACACAGACGTGGTAGTCACGGGACTCGTCTCCCCACGATCCGGTCGGGTAATCCCCGGCGCGCGGCCCCGCCTCGGTGCGCCGGTCGGTCAACGCCTCGACCGTGGGCGCCACTTGCTTGACGAACTTGATCGTCGTGCCGACCGGGGTCCACAGCCGCAGCGCGACGTCCGCGACCTCCTTGCCCATCGCCGTCTCCATCATCTGCGTGAAGTCGGCGGCCAGACCCGTGGGATCGGCGACTATGTCGGCGGTGCCGAGGAGCGCGGAGGCGATCCCTGTGACTTCTTTCACTTCCCAGTCGGTGCCGACACCGCGCGCGTCACAGGTGAACCGCCCGGCGCAGGAGTCCAGGGCGGCCTTGAGGTCCTCCGGCGACTCGTGCTCGTTGCGGCCGTCGGTGAGCAGGATGCCGTGCCGGATGGTGACGTCCGCGGAGGAGAGGAGCCGGTCGGCGAGCCGCAGCCAGGTGCCGATCGCCGTCCCGCCGCCCGCGCTGAGCCTGCGCAGCGCCTGCTTGGCCTGGTCCCGGGTGGAGCGGTCGGCCACCGCGAGCCGGCCGCCGCCCGGATAGACCTCCTTGGCCACGTGCGTGCCGCCGATCACCGCGAAGTGGGTGCCGTCGCGCAGGGTGTCGATCGCGGCCGCGGTGGCGTCCCGGGCGTTGCGCATCTTGGTGGGCGGGTAGTCCATCGACCCCGAGCAGTCGACCATGATCGCCACCCCGGCGGCGGGCCCCTGCCCGGGTGCGTACGACGCCCCGACCGCGGTCCCGACGGTGCCGCCGCCGGTCGCCGTCACCGTGACGATCGCGTTGACCTCGCGGCCGCCCTCCGGCAGGTACTCGTTCTGGTACACGTCCACCGAGAACTGCGGCACGCTCGATTTCGAGAAATTGGCCATGACTGCTCTGGTCCCCCTCCACCCCACGCGTGGTGGGTGCTGACGGTGTGCGGACCGGTCCCCTCCGGTCCGCCGGTGCTTCCCCGTACGTCTCTCGCCGTACGCCTCTTTCCCCGTGCGTCTCTCTCCCGTTTGCGGCCGTTTTGCGGCGGCCTCAGGCGGATCCTGCCCCCTGCGGCGGTTCCGGGAACGGCAGCAGCGCCACTGTTACGTTGTCGTGGCCCCCGCCGTCCAGGGCGTGGCCGACCAGCACCCGGGCCGCGTGCAGCGGCCGTACGTCCGCGTCTGGGGGGATGACCTCGGCCATCTCCTCGGCCGTCTCCGCGTAGTTCCACAGGCCGTCGCTGCACACCACCACCACGCCGGGCCGGTCCGGCTTGAAGGAAGCGGTGTGCGGCTCCAGCTCGTACGCGTCCGCGCCGAGCCAGCCGGTGATCGCGTGGGCGCGCTCGTCGGCGTACGCCTCCGCCTCGCTCATCAGGCCCGCGGCGACCATCTGCGCGGCCCAGGAGTCGTCCTCGGTGAGCCGGGCCGCCGGGGCGCTCCGGTCCACCGGCACCCAGTAGACCCGGCTGTCGCCGACCCAGCCGACCACCAGCAGGCCCGAGGCCACGATCGCGGCGACGATCGTGCACGCCGGGGCGTTCTGGTGCGGGGCGTGCTCACGGGCCGAGGGGGGCTCCTCCGCGAGGGCGTTGACGGCCTCGGCGGCCGCGACGATCGCGTCGTGCAGCGCCTGCTGCGGATGGGTGCCCTGCGGCAGCGCGGCCAGCAGCCCCTCGATCGCGGCCCGGGACGCGGCCATGGAGGCCTCGTCGGGACGGGTCGCCGAGGAGACGCCGTCGCAGACGACCGCCAGCGCGGCCGGGGTGCCGTCGGGCAGCGCGGTGTGGCCGACGGCGAACGCGTCCTCGTTGCGGTGGTGGCGCAGCCCGCGGTCGCTGACGGCGGCCACCGGGCCCGCCTCCTGCTCCATGTGGTCGCGCTCGCGCGGCTGGGCGTGCCCGCAGTTCTCGCAGTACCCGTCGTCGTCGACCCGGCCCGCGCGGCAGGCCACGCACACCTTCGGCAGCTCGGTGGTCTCGGCCGACTCGGCGGCGGAGGCCGCCACCCGCGGATCGGGCGCCTGGAGCGGGTACTCGTCCGGCTCCGGCGGCCGGTCGAACCGCACCCCGGAGGCCGGCGACACCGGCGAACCGTGCGGGGGTGAACCGTGCGGCGGCGGGGAGGCCGGCGAGCCGTGCGGGGGCGGCGACGCGGGCAGCGGCTTGCCGCCCGAGTCGGTGCCGGGCAGGTCGGTCGGCAGATGCGGTGCCGCGGGCTTTCCTGAGCTCTCCGGCTCGGGCGGGGGCCAGTCCACGCCCGAGGATCCCACACCGGCGGCGCCCATGGTGAGGGTCGGATGGTCCTGCGGCGCGGCGGGCACGGCCGACAGGTCGTACCCGCACGCACCGCAGAACAGGTCACCCGATTCGAGCGGCTCCGCGCAGCTCGGGCACTTCGCCGGTGCGGCCTGCTGGGGCATCTGCGACATCAACTACACCCACGTCCGGGGGCGGTAACGGTTGGCCCGTTCCACCAGGTCGATCCTCTCCTCACCGCCGGTCGCCAGTCTGGCCAGCGTGCGGTACGAGCGTTCCAGGCCGAAGCGGAGGCCCCGCTCGTCCAGACCGCTGCCCAGCAGCACCCGGCCGCCGACAGTGGGCTGGGAGTCCTGGCCCCCGGAGAGTATCCAGTCCAGCGCGCAGCCGAGGACTTCCGCCGACAACTGCTCGCGCCGGGCCGGATCCAGACCGTACGCGTCCAGCGCCTCGATCTGCCCGGCGGCGGCCGTCAGGTCGTCCAGGAACGGCGTGTCGTCGGCCGCCGCGGTCCGGTGCCGCAGCCGCGCCCGTACGGCCGCCACCCGGGCCGCCGTGTAGTGGATCGAGGCCTCCGGCACCGACTCCAGCGTCCGTACGGCACCCCGCCGGTCCCCGCCCGCCAGCTGCACCCGGCCCAGGTCGAACGCGGAGCTGACGAAGCCCGGGTCGGTCGCCCACACCAGCCGGTAGTACTCGGCCGCGTTGTCCAGCTGGCCGAGCACCTCCGCGCACAGGCCGAGCGCCAGCTTCGGCGCGGTCTCGCCGGGGAAGGCGTCGTAGATCGCGTCGAAGGACAGCGCCGCGCCCTCGAAGTCGCCGGTGACCAGGCCGGCCACGCCCCGGCACCAGACCACCCGCCAGTCGTCGGGCCGCTCGTCCTCCAGCCGGCCGAGGCTCACCAGCGCGGCCTCGAAGTCGCCGTTCTCCAGCCGGGCGCGGACCTGCCGCAGCTCGGTCTCGACCGTCTGCGTCGGTGCCGCGGCCAGCGCGCTGAGCAGGCTGACCTCGCCCACCAGCGAGGTGGACAGGCCCGCCAGGAAACCGGCGTTCGGGTCGCTCTGGTCGACCAGCGGCACCGGCAGGGCGAGCGCGGCGGCCGGGGTGGCGATGGGCTTCACCAGAGCCGGGTCGGCCGGGGCCGCGGCCGGCCCCGACGGGTCCAGCGCCAGCGTTCTGGAGGCCACCGTCCGCCCGCCCAGCCGGGACACGTCCCCGTCCAGCTTCGGGAACAGCTCGGTGTCCGTGACCTTCACCTCGGGCCCGAACAGCGTGGACAGCGCGGGCCGGGCCGTGCCGGTCTGCACCGAGACGACCTCGCGCAGCACGCCGGTCAGCTGCTCGGCCATCTCCTGTGCGGAGGCGAACCGGCGGGCCGGGTCGGGGTCGGTGGCCCGGACCAGCAGCCGGTAGAACGACTCGTACTGCCGGAAGACCTCGATGTTGTCCGGGTCGGGCAGGGAGTCCACGAAGACGGTCGTGTAGCCCTGGAAGTCGAAGGCGAGGACGGCGAGGGTACGGCCGACCGTGTACAGGTCGGAGGCGACGGACGGGCCGACCTCGGCGACCTCGGGCGCCTGGTAGCCGACCGTGCCGTAGATGGCCGACTCGTCGTCGTCCATCCTGCGCACCGCGCCCATGTCGATCAGCTTGAGCTGGTCCTCGGTCTGGATGGCGTTGTCGACCTTGAAGTCGCAGTAGAGCAGGTTGCGGCTGTGCAGGTGGCCGAGGGCCTCAAGAGCCTCGATGCCATAAGCACAGGCCTGCTCCACCGGCAGCGGGTCGCGGCGGCCCTCCGGGGTACGGCGGTCGTTGGCGATCTCCTTCAGGGACTTGCCGCCGACGTACTCCATGACGATGTAGCCGTCGAGGGAGCCGGTGCGCTGGTCCAGGTGCTCGACGAAGTTGTAGATCCGCACGATGTTGGCGTGCTCGATCTCCGCGAGGAACCGCCGCTCGGAGATCGCCGCGGCCATCGCGTCCTGGTCGCCGGTGTCCAGGAGGCCCTTGAGGACCACCCAGCGGTCGGAGACGGCCCGGTCCACCGCGAGGTAGATCCAGCCCAGCCCGCCGTGCGCGAGACAGCCCACGACCTCGTACTGGCCGTGCACCACGTCGCCGCCCTTGAGCTTGGGCACGAACGAGTACGGGTTGCCGCACTTGGTGCAGAAGCCCTCGGTCCGGCCCGGCCGCTCCCCGCGGGCCCGGCCCACCGGCGCCCCGCAGTCCGCCCGCGAGCAGAACCGCTTCCGCTCCGGCACCTCGGGGTTCTCCAGGACCATCTCGCGCGGGTCCGGCTTCGGCACCTGCGGCACCGTGACCAGGCCCGCTCCCAACCGGCTGCGCCCGGACGTGCTCGCCGAGGAACCGGAGCTGCGCACCGACACCGAACGGCCCGTCGACTTGCCCGACAGGGACCGCGACAGCCGCCCGGAGACCGAACGGCGCGACTTCGACGACTGCGACGACGTACGCGAACTGCTCCGGCTGCTGCGGCTGCTGGAACCCGAACTGCCGCTGCCCGTCGAACCCCTGCCGCCCGCCGTGATCCCGGTGGGCGGCGAGCCGACCATACCGCTCGCCGAGACGACCGGGGCCAGACCGCAGGTGTCGCAGTACAGCTCACCGCCGCCCACGTCCTCGTACGATCCCTCACAGCCCGGCCGCTGGCACGGCTCTCCCGCCTGACTCACGGCTTACTCCCCCCTCCGGTCCTCGGGCCCGCTCTGCTGCGGCACCCGCGGCGCCCCCAGCGCCTCGGCCACCGACTGCTGATAGCGCAGCACCGCCTGCTCCGCGACCCTGAGATCGCAGGGCGCACTCCACAACATCCGCCGGGCCGCGTCGTACCGCTCGATGAGGAACGGGTCCTCCGCCAGCCCGTGCCGGGCCACCTTCGCCTTGTACGCGTCCAGCCGGCCGCGCAGCTCCGCCCGCACCGCGAGCGGCGCGGTGACCGCCGTCAACGACTCACGGGCCCGCAGCAGTTCGTCCTCCGCCTTCTGCTCCAGAGACTCAAGGAGCGGCGACAGACGGTGCCACTGGGCCCCTCTGCGGTACTCGGCGGCCGCCGCCAGCTGCTCCTGCAGCACGGTCGGCGGGCCGCTGACCACCGGCACCTCGGTCGCCGCGATCTTCGCCAGCACCTCACCCCGTGCCGTGCGCGCCTCGGCGAGGGTGCGGTCCGCGCGGGACAGCACGTCCCGCAGCTTGATCAGCCGGGCCTCGGCGTCCTGCCGTACCGTCAGCACGGCGTCGATCTCCCGCCGCACCTCCTCCAGCGCCTGCGCCTCCCGGTCGTACACCGTGGTGTCGGGCCGGCCGCCGCCCGGCGCCGAACTCCCCGGCGCCGGAACCCAGAACGCCAGCGGGTCGGAGACCACGTCCTCGCGCAGCTTCGTCAGCGTGCGGGTGATCCGCTCCAGGTCGTCGCCCGCCGGGTGCTCGCCGGGGCGCACGCCGACGGAGTGCGCCAGCTTGCGGGTGCGCTGCAGCTCGGCGGCGAGTAAATCGATCCGCGCGGGCAACGCCGACCACACCGCGTCGGCGGTGACGACCATGTCCAGCGAGGTCGCGTACAGCTCGTTCATCCGGTCGACCAGGGTGGTCAGCGAGAAGCGCTCGCTGAGCCGGCCGGCCGCGGACAGCAGGGTCGGCGCGTTCGCCGTCGCGGTCGCGCTGCCCGCCACCGTCACCGACTCGCCGCGCAGCAGCTCGGTCAGCTCCACCAGGTCCTCACGGCTGGACCAGCGGCGCCGGGCCCTGATCTCCCGGGCGGAGCGCAACGCGTCCGTGTAGGCGTCGAAATAGGCCCACAGCAGGGTGATCGAGGCCTCGGCGGACGTCCACCGCTCCCGGGTCGTCCCGGTCAGCTCGGCGCCTTCGAGGAGCCTGCGGCCCGCGTGGTCCTGCAGGGCGAGCAGCGAGGTCTCGATCGCCTCGTGCTCCGCGCCGAGCCGCGCCAGCGCACGGTCCACCTCGTCCCGGTCCATCAGCGGCCCGGCGGGGTCCGTGACGCCCATCGATCACCTCTCGCTTGCTCGTCGGGGCTGGGCCTCGCGGATGCGGGTCAGCTGGTGCGCAGGTACTGCGGCGCGGGTGGTTTCGACGCCGTCGAGTCCGCTCCCAGTGTCGCCGACAACCACTTGTCGTACGACGCCTGCCAGCCGTCGGACCGGTACTCCACCAGGATCTGGTTGACCCTGCGGACCAGATCGGTCGCGTCCTTCTTCATCGCCACCCCGTAGTACTCGGTCGTGAAGGCGGCGCCCTTGAGCTCGACCGTCGGGTCCTGGGCGGCCTGGCTGGCGGCCAGCGCGCCGTCGGTGACCACCGCGTCGGCCTCGCCGAGCTGCAGCCGCACCAGGCAGTCGAGTTGGTTGGGGACGGTGGTGGAGATGTCCGCCGAGGCGGCCAGCTTCCCGGACTTCCTGTCGGCGTCCAGCTTGGTGTACGCCGTCGAACCGGCCGCCGTGCAGATCTTCTTGTGCGCGAGCGTGTCGTTGTAGCCCGTGATCGACGACGACTTGGGGGCGAGGACCTGCTGCCCGGTCTTGAAGTACGGCGCGGAGAACGCGACATCGTCGAGCCGCGTGCAGTTGATGGTCATCGTGCGCACCACCATGTCGACGCGGCCGTCCTGGATCGCCGGGATCCGCTGGCTCGTCGGAATCGCCTTGAACTGCACCGCGTTCGGGTCGCCGAGGATGTCCTGGGCGATCCGGTGCACCAGGTCGATGTCGAAACCCTCCAGCTCCGCGTCCGAGGTGTTCGGGTTGCGGTAGCCCCAGCGGTAGCTGTTCTGGTCGACGCCGACGATCAGCTTCCGCTTGGCGCCGGTACGGGCCTTGATGGCGTCGATGGTGGACCCGTCCGCGCCCGACGGCGACCAGGTCTCGTTCTGCGCCTGGGAGTCCACGCACTTGTCGGCCTTCGCCGGGCTGCCGGTGGCCAGCCCCGGACCGCCGAGCCCCTCGCCCTGCCCGCCGGCTCCGCGGGACTGGGTGAGCGGCAGCAGCAGGTAGAACGCCAGCGCCAGGGCGCAGCCGACCGCCATCGCGCCCACCCCGCCCCAGCCGCGCAGGGAGACCCTCATCCTCCGCACGAACATCGCCACGCCCCCTCTCACCGGTACTCCGAAAGCCTGCGCCCGATGCCGAACAGCGCGCCGGCCGCCGCCGCGACTCCCAGCATGGCGGCACCGATCGGCAGCCCGGACATGGCGTCCCGCCCGTCGGTGGCCTGCTCCTTGAACTCGGTCTCCTCGTACGCCAGCGCGTTCTTCAGGTTCGTGTCGACGCTGTCGAAGCACTCGGCGGTCGCGTCCTTCGTGCCGATCACCTTGTCCAGCGCCGCCTGGTAGTCGCCGTTCTCGTCCTCGGTGCGGGCGGCGGCGTGCCGCTCCTTCCACACCTTCATGTTCCCCTCGGCGGCCACGACGGGCTTGCTGCCGGCCGTGTTCTTCGCGAGCGCCGCGGCCTCGGTGAGGCCCTTGCCGAGCGTGTCCATGTCCTTGTCGAAGTCGTAGTAGTACGCGTCGTACGTCTGCCCGCCGACGGTGACCGTCTCGGCGCCGCGTGCCACCAGGCTCAGGTTCTCGTTCCCGCGCGCCTTCAGGGAGGCGATCCGGGCGTCGTGCAGCACGTTCAGCGAGCGGACGCCGTGGTCGTAGGAGCCGTCCAGGCCGGAGCGGGCGACGGTGTGGCCGACGACCAGCCACAGCAGCGTGACGACGGTGGCCGCGGAGGCCGCGACCAGGCCGTGGTTCAGCAGGCGGTTGGTCCGGCGGTAGTGGCGCAGCTGGGCCCAGGCGAGTGCGGCGAGCGCGAGGAGGCCGAGGACGATCGCCGCCCAGGGGTACGGCGTCGCGTCCGAGTAGTCGGAGGCGAGACGCGCGTTCTCCTCGGTGTAGAGGTCCTCCGCCGTCGGGAGCATCTCCTGCTGCATCTTCTCGTTCGCGTACCGCAGGTACGCGCCGCCGACCGGGTAGCCCTGCCGGTTGTACACCCGGGCCCGCTCCACCAGCCCCTTGTACTCCGGCAGCAGCGTGTTCAGCTTCGCCACGGCCGCCTCGGCGGGGGAGCCGGGCTCGGAGTTGGCGGCGGCGGTGACCAGCCTGGCGGCGGCGGTCCGGATGTCCTTCTCGTACCGCGCGCGGGAGGCGGGCGTCTCCTGACCGCCCGCCAGGAAGCCGCTGGAGGCCGTGGTGTTGGCGTCCGCCAGCGAACGGTAGATGTCGGCGGCGCCCGAACTCAGCGGCTGGCTGCGGTGCAGCACGTCGTCGGCGGCGGCCGCGCGGTCGGTCATCTGCCAGGCGGTGACGGCACCGAAGGCGACGATCAGCACGGCGAGGACGGCGCCGATGACGCGGAGCCGGCCGGGTTCGGTGGTGGCGGCGGTGCGCAGCTGATCGACGCCCTCCGCGAACGCGGAGCGGCGGCGCGGGGGCGCCGCCTCGGGCGTGGGGGAGCCGGTCCGCTGCGCGGGCAGGGCTGCGCCCGCGCCTGGCGGTGCCGCGCTCTTCGTCGGCGGGTGTGTCACTTGACCTCCCCCATGGTCATCCGGTCGCCGCCCAGTATCGCCGCCCGGACTGACATTCGGCACCGGCCTTCACTGGATCTTGATCGGATCGCAGCGGAACCCCTGCCCATGAATACGCCGGGGGAATCGGTTCGGTTCCGGAGGGGTGGTGACGGTGCGTTCCGGGGCGCGGGTGCGTGGGGGCTGGTCGCGCAGTTCCCCGCGCCCCTGAAAGACATAGCTGCGGGCAGTCGTGCCGCTGGGGCGGCACGGGTGGGCGCTGGGGGTCCCCCCGGCCGAAGGCTGGGGGAGGCACCCCGCCGGCGCCGGTAAGCGACACCCCCCGCCCCCGCCCCGACCCCTGATCACCCCTCGAAATACGCCCGCACCCTCTCCTGCACCGACACCCCCGCCCCCACCACATCCAGCCCCAGCAGCGCCGCCCCCAGCACCGGCCGCGCCGTCACCACCCTCGGTACCGCCTTCGGCGCCCGCGCCGCCAGCAACTCGCGCACCCCGTCGTCGAGTTGCGGATGTCCGCCCGCCAGCACCCCGCCCCCCAGCAGCACCGGCGTCTCCTCGTCCAGCAGCTCCAGGCGGGTCAGCGCGACCACCGCCATGGCCACCACCTCCTGCGCCAGCCGGTCCACGACCGCCCGGGCCACCGGGTCGCCGTCGGCCGCCGTCGCGAACAGCACGGGCGTCAACTCGTGGCGTCGGGCGGGCTCGACCTCCTCCCGGTGCAGCGCCTCGATCAGCGCGAGCATGCTGTCGTACCCGAAGTACGCGGGGAGCGCGCGGGCCAGGGCCGTACGCTCCCCGCGGCCGTCCTCCGCGCGTGCCGCGTGCCACAGCGCCTCCTCCGCCAGCCCCCAACCGCCGCCCCAGTCACCGGAGATGCGGCCGAGGGCGGGGAAGCGGGCGGTACGGCCGTCGGGGCGCATGCCGACGCAGTTGATGCCGGCGCCGCACACGACGGCAACCCCGCGCGGCTCGGTGACACCGGCCCGGAGGATCGCGAAGGTGTCGTTGCGGACCGCCACCGTCGCCCCCCACGCGCGCGTGGCCAGCGCGGCGGCCAACTGCTCCTCCTCGAAGGGGAAGTCGGCGTTGGCCAGGCACGCCGAGACGTGGGCGGCCGAGGTGACCCCGGCGGCGCCGTACGCCTCGGCGACCGCCGTGGCCACCTCGTCCACGGCCTGCTCCACCCCCACCACCGGCGGCCGGAAGCCGCCGGCCCGGGCCGTGGCGAGGACCTCGCCGTCCGCCGCCACCACCGCGACGTCGGTCTTGCTGTTGCCCGCGTCGATGGCGAGGACACTTGCGGTCAGGCCCACGCGAGGTGCTCCCGGTTGTGCGCGATCAGTCGGTCGGTCAGGGCGTCGGCGTACTCGTACTGGCCGATGAGCGGGTGGGCGAGCAGTGCGCGGAAGACGCGGTCCCGGCCGCCGCGCAGGGCCGCCTCCAGGGCCAGCTCCTCGTACGCCGTCACGTTCGCGACGAGCCCGGCGAAGAGCGGGTCGACGTCCGGGACGGGCAGCGGCACCGGGCCGTTCGCGCCCACCGCCGCCTGGACCTCGATCACCGCGTCGTCGGGGAGGAAGGGCAGCGTGCCGCCGTTGTACGTGTTGACCACCTGGTAGGGGTTGCCGGTGCTGCCGAGCAGCGCCGCGGCCAGGTCGACCGCCGCCTCCGAGTAGTAGGCGCCGCCCCGCTTGGCGAGCAGCTCCGGCTTCTCGTCCAGGGCCGGGTCGCCGTACATCTCCAGCAGCTGCTTCTCCATCGCGGCGACTTCCTCCGCCCGGGACGGCTTGGTGCGCAGCTCCCGCACCACCTCGTCGTGCGCGTAGTAGTAGCGCAGGTAGTAGGACGGGATGACGCCGCCCAGGCGGTCGAGGAGCGCCGTCGGCAGCTTGAGGTCGGCGGCGATGGCGTCGCCGTGCTCCCCGAGCAGCTTGGGCAGGACGTTCTCGCCCTCGGGGCCGCCGAGGCGGACCGCCGTCTCCCAGGTGAGGTGGTTGAGACCGAGGTGGTCCAGGTGGATCTCGGACGGCGTGACACCGAGCAGGTTCGCGAACTTCCGCTGGAAGCCGATCGCCACGTTGCACAGCCCGACCGCCTTGTGGCCCGCCTGGAGCAGGGCGCGGGTCACGATCCCCACCGGGTTGGTGAAGTCGATGATCCAGGCGTTCGGGTTGGTGCGGCGGACGCGTTCGGCGATGTCCAGGACGACGGGAACCGTGCGCAGGGCCTTGGCCAGGCCGCCGGCGCCGGTGGTCTCCTGGCCGATGCAGCCGCACTCCAGCGGCCAGGTCTCGTCCTGCTGCCTGGCCGCCTGGCCGCCGACGCGCAGCTGGAGCAGCACCGCGTCGGCACCCTCCACGCCCGCGTCCAGGTCCGAGGTGGTGACGATACGGCCGCCGTGGCCCTGCTTGGCGAAGATCCGGCGGGCCAGTCCGCCCACCAGTTCCAGGCGTTCGGCGGCCGGGTCCACGAGGACCAGTTCCTCGATGGGCAGGCTGTCCCGCAGGCGGGCGAAACCGTCGATGAGTTCCGGGGTGTAGGTCGAGCCTCCGCCGACCACAGTGAGTTTCATGTATGGGTTAACCCTTCACTCCGGTGAGCGTGACGCCCTCGACGAACGCCTTCTGGGCGAAGAAGAAGACGAGGATCACGGGGGCCATGACCAGCACGGTCGCGGCCATGGTCAGGTTCCAGTCGGTGTGGTGCATGCCCTTGAACGACTCCAGGCCGTAGGAGAGGGTCCAGGCGCCCGGGTTCTCCGAGGCGTAGATCTGGGGGCCGAAGTAGTCGTTCCAGGCGTAGAAGAACTGGAAGAGGGCGACGGCGGCGATGCCCGGCTTCGCCATCGGGATCACCACGCGCAGCAGCGTCCTGAGGTCCCCGCAGCCGTCCACCTTCGCCGCGTCCAGGTACTCGTTGGGGATCGTCATCAGGAACTGGCGCAGCAGGAAGATGGAGAACGCGTCGCCGAACGCCATCGGCACGATCAGCGGCCACAGGGTGCCGGAGAGGTCCAGCTGCTTCGCCCAGAACAGGTACATCGGGATGATGACCACCTGCGGCGGCAGCATCATCATCGAGATCACCAGCATCAGGGACAGATTGCGGCCCCGGAAGCGGAACTTGGCGAGCGCGTACGCCACCGGCAGCGAGGACACGACGGTCAGGACGGTGCCCAGGCCGGCGTAGATCAGGGTGTTCTTCCACCAGGTCAGGAAGCCTGGGGTGTCGAACACCTTCTTGTAGTTGCCCCACTCCCAGGTGTGCGGGATCAGGTCCCGGCTCAGCGCCTGGCTGTCGCTCATCAGCGAGGTCAGGAACACGAACACGAAGGGGAGGGTGAAGAACAGGGCGGCGGCGACGCCGAGGGAGTGCACCGCCACCCAGTTCAGCAACGCCTTGCGGCGGGCGGTGCGTTCGGCCTCCGACACCGGGGCCTTGAGCTCCGCCGGCCGGTCCAGCACTTGGGTCATCGTCAGTCACCTGCCTGGATGAGACCGCCCCGGCGCCGCATCAGGAACGCGGTGAACACCATGGACAGGGCGAAGAGCACCAGGGCGACGACACACGCGGAGCCGTAGTCGAAGCGCTGGAAGCCGAGGTTGTAGACGAGTTGGGGGAGCGTCAGCGTCGACTTCTCGGGATAGCCGGGCTCGAACTGCGTGCCCGCGCCCTGGATGACACCCGAGGCGACCTTTCCGGCGATGAGCGGCTGTGTGTAGTACTGCATCGTCTGGATGACACCCGTGACGACCGCGAACATCACGATCGGCGAGATGTTCGGGAGGGTCACGAACCGGAAGCGCTGCCAGGCCGACGCGCCGTCCAGCTCCGCGGCCTCGTACTGCTCCTTCGGCACGTCGAGCAGTGCGGCCATGAAGATGACCATCAGGTCGCCGACGCCCCACAGGGCCAGCAGGGTCAGGGCCGGCTTGGACCAGGTCGGGTCGTTGAACCAGCCCGGGGCCGGGATGCCGACCTTCTCCAGGATCGAGTTGACCGGCCCGGTACCGGGGTTGAGCAGGAACGCGAACGCCATGGTCGCCGCGACCGGCGGGGCCAGGTAGGGCAGGTAGAAGAGGGTGCGGAAGACCCCCGTACCCGTCTTGATCTTCGTGATGAGCATGCCGACGCCGAGCCCGAAGACGACCCGGAGCGACACCATCACGACCACCAGCCACAGGGTGTTGCGCAGCGCGGGCCAGAAGTACGGGTAGTGCTCGAAGACGTACGTCCAGTTCTTCGTGCCGGTCCACGTCGGCGCCTTGAAGCCGTCGTAGTGCATGAAGGAGAAATAGACCGTGGAGATCAGCGGGTACGCGAAGAACACCGCGAACCCGATCAGCCAGGGCGACATGAAGGCGACCGTCCGAAGCGCCGACCTGCGGCGCTTCGACGCCAGGGTGATGGTGCTCATCGCTACTTCGCCTGCGCGATGTCCGTGTCGATCTGCTTGGCCGTGTCCTCCAGGCCGGACTTGAGGTCCTTTACCTTGCCGCTCTCGTAGTCGTATCCGAAGTTCTGGATCGTCGCCAGGTACACACCGCCGTTGATGGAGGCCGGGGACGTCGTCGAGTTCGGGTTGGCGGCGATGTCCAGGAAGGTCTTGAAGCGCGGGTCGTACTTAAGCTTCGGCGACTTCAGGGCGGCCAGCGTGGACGGCACGTTGTGGATGGCGTTGGAGAAGTTCACCACCGCGTCCGTGTCCGTGGTGATGTACTTGACGAACTCCCAGGCCGCGTTCTGCTTCTTGCTGTTCGCGGCGATACCGGCGATCGTGCCGGTGATGTAGCCCTTGCCGTACTGCGCGACCTGGTCGTCCGGCACCGGCAGCGGGGCGACGCCGATGTCGAACTTCGTCTTGGCGTCCAGGGCCATGCCGAGCCGCCACTCGCCGTCCAACTGCATGGCGACCTGGCCGGTCTGGAAGGGGTGCTTGTCGCCCCACTCGTCGCCCAGCGTCGCCCGGTACTTCTCCAGCTTCTGGAATCCGCCGAGTTCGTCGACGAGGTTCTTCTGCAGCGTGAACGCCTCGGTGAAAGCGGGGTCCTTGGCGATGTTCGACTTGCCGTCGGACGTGAAGTACGTCGGCGAGAACTGCGCCTCGTAGTGCTCGGTCGTGGTCTCCCAGCCGTGGTAGTCCGGCATGAAACCGAGCTGCTTGTAGCTGTCGCCCTGGGCGATCGTCAGTTTCTTGGCGTCCGCCTGGAATTCGGTCCACGTCTTCGGCGGGCTGGTGATGCCGGCCTTCTTGAACGCCGTCTTGTTGTAGTAGAGGCCGTACGCGTCACCGAGCAGCGGCGCCGAGCAGCGGTTGCCGTCGTACTGGGTGTACTCGTTCATCGCCTTCGGGAACGTCGTCTCCGGGTCGATGCCCGACTTCTTGAAGAACGGGTTCAGGTCGACCAGCGCGCCCGAGGAGCAGAACTTGCCCACGTTGTTGGTGGTGAACGACGAGATGACGTCCGGGGCCTTGTCGCCGCCGCTGCGCAGCGCCTGGTTGATCTTGTCGTCGGTCATGTTGCTGACGACGTTGACGTGGATGTTGGGGTGCGCCTTCTCGAAGCCGGCGATCAGCGCGTTGACCGCCTTCACCTCGTTCGGGGCGCTCCAGGCGTGCCAGAAGTTGATGGTGGTGTTCGCGGAGGCGTCGTCGTCGGCTCCGGAGGACGACTGGCCGGTACAGGCGGTGAGCAGGGCCAGCGAACTGGCCGCCGCGGTCAGGGCAAAAGCCGTCTTTCGGGCAGCGGAGGGTATGGGCATGGCGAGATCTCCCGGGGCGGGCGGTGAGCGTGGGAAGGACTGGCTGTGCGGGGGTCTGAGGGGGCTCAGCGCGAGGTGTCGAAGACCTCGTCGCGGGTGGTCGCGAGCGCGCTCTCCAGCGCGCCGCGCAACACGGGGTGTTGACGGACGTCGCCGACGACGAGCCGTGGCCGGGCGGCCGCCAGCTCCTCCAGTTCGGCCTGGACGAGGGCGCGCAGCACCTCGCCGCCGGCGGTCAGGGCGGTGCCGCTGAGGACGACGAGTTCGGGGTCGAGGACGGAGACGAGGGAGGCGAGACCGGTGGCGAGCCGGGTCGCGTAGGTCCGCAGCAACTGGTGGTAGGGCCCGGTGGCGTGGTCGGCGGCGCGCGCGACGAGTTCGGCGGCCACCTCGTCGTACGGCCCGTCCGGCAGGTCCTCGATGCCCAGTTCGCGCGCCAGCCGGGGCACGGCCTGCGAACCGGCGAGTTCCTGGTAGCCGCCGCTGTTGGCCTTGGTGACCTGGCGGACCAGCGGGGTGCCCGGCACCGGCAGGAAGCCGACCTCGCCGGCGCCGCCGGTCCAGCCGCGGTGCAGCCGGCCGCCGAGGACCAGGGCGGCGCCGAGGCCCTCCTGGTTCCACAGCAGCACGAAGTCGCCGTGGCCGCGGGCCGCGCCGAGCCGCTGTTCGGCGATGGCGGCGAGGTTGACGTCGTTCTCGTACTCGACCGGCATCGGCAGCGCGGCGGCGAGCTCGTCGAGCAGCGCGGGGGAGTGCCAGCCGGGCAGGTGCGAGGCGTACCGCAGCCGGCCGGTGTTGGGGTCGAAGGCGCCCGGCGTGCCGACGACGACCCGGTGGACGTCGTCCCGGGCCAGCCCGGCCGCCTTCACGGCGCCGTCGAGGGCGTCGGTGACCTGCCGTACGACGGACTGCGCGGAGCGCCGGCCGGGGGTCGGCAGCTCGTACTCGCCGACGGTGCGGCCGGTGACGTCGGCGACGGCGGCCCGGATCCGGCCCGGGTTGACGTCAAGCCCGGCGGCGTGGGCCGCGCGCGGGTTCACCGCGTACAGCTGGGCGTTGGGGCCCGGCCGGCCCTCGCTGGTGCCGGTCGCCAGTACCAGCCCGGCCGCCTCCAGGCGGGCCAGGAGCTGGGAGGCGGTCGGCTTGGAGAGGCCGGTCAGCTTGCCGATCCGGGTGCGCGAGAGCGGGCCGTGCTCCAGCAGCAGGTCCAGTGCGGCGCGGTCGTTCATGGCGCGCAGCACGCGAGGGGTGCCCGGCGTACCGGCGGTTCCTGCCATGGGGTTCGACACCTGCCTTTCCAGCCGCTCAGTTTCCCAGTGACCTGGACGTTCGGTCCACCCCGGGTGACCGGCTCGAACCGTCCATCCGTTGATCACTGTTAGGAAAGTTTCCTGTTGGCTGGAAAACGTAGGCCGCCGGAAGGAGAGCGTCAATAGCCCGCCGGGGCGGCAACCCAGTCGTTACCTGGGCTTGGACATGCGAAGGGCCCGCCCGGAAGATCCGGACGGGCCCTGCTGTCTGCGTGCGCCCCAGGAGCAGGAGCGTTACTTCACCTGGATGTAGTCCCCGGTGGCCGTCGCCGCCGCGGTGGTCGTCGTACCCGCGAAGACGTACCGGTAGTAGCCGCTCTTCGACGCCTTCACCGTGGTGGACAGGGCGCCGCCGGTGCCGGAGGTGATCGCCTTCACGTTCGTGTAGGTCTTGCTGCCCTCGGTGCGGAACTGCAGGACGGCCTTCTGCCCCGAGTAGCCCTTGTACGACGAGGAGTCCCAGTCCGCCCGGGTCAGCTTGCCCTTGACGGTGATCGTCCTGCCCTTGGCCACCGGCTCCGGCGAGGCGTCGGCGGTCAGCTTGGCGGCGCGCTGCACCTTCGCGGTGCCGAGGTTGCCCCAGATGGCCACGTCGGACTCGGAGCTGAGGAAGTCGTCCGAGAGGGTGCCGTCGATGTGGGCGTACAGGCCCCCGGCCTTCCACGTGGTGGCGTCCGCGGCCTCGTACAGGTAGTCGCCCGGGTCGACCGGGATGGTCTCGGTGCAGCTCTCGGTGACCGTGGTGTCCGTGGTGGCGGTCGTCGTGCAGGTGGGCATGACTTCCGGGTCCAGCTCGTTGTCGAGCGTCCTCAGCGTGCCGCGGTAGAGCATCACCGCGGCGAACGTCTTCTTGTTGTCGATGACCAGGTCGGCGGGCCGGGTCATGGTGTACGTCACCGGCACGCTCACCGTCTTGGTGGTGCCGACGACGATCGCCTTGCCCTTGTTCACGGTGACGTCGGAGAAGACCAGGTTCGGAGTGGCCGCGGAGGCGGCGGGCGCCGCGATGCCGGCCAGGGCCAGGGCGCCGGACAGGGCGGCGCCTATGGCGAGCTTTCTCATGTTTCCCCACATTCGAGACGGGCCCCCGGGCGACGTCGCGCTCCAGAGCAAGGGCCCGTAGTGGGCTGACCTTAGATCATCGCGGATGCGGGGAGAATGCGGGGGGCCTGTGAAGAGCATCTGAATCCGGCCGACGGCCGGTTTGCGATCACGGCTGCGTCACGATCTTCGTCATTCCTGGTCAAGCAGGCCCTTCGCACGGCTTCCTGCTCTTGGATCCCGACACCGACCTGGAGAACGGCGACTGAATATGACCCCGCGAAGAGGGCTGTTCGTACGGCTGCTGCGAAGCACCTTCGCCGACTTCGCCCCCTTGATGGTCATCATGTGCGTCATCGTTTTCATCGACGACGGCATCGCCTGGCCGACCCTGGGCGAGGCGGCTCAGATCGTGGGGGTGTGGCTGCTGCTCTCCCTGCTGTGGGCGGCCTGGCGGACCCGCTCGCTGGTACGCGTGGCGCGGGGACTGGGCATCGAGGTCTCCGCGAACGCCCTGAACGGCACCCAGACGCACACCCTCACCGGCATCCCGCTCTCCCGCGTCCGTGCCGAGCTGGGCGTGGCCCGGCGGGCGTCCGAGGTCGGCGGCGGCAACCCGGTCGGCTTCCAGTGGCGCCCGTTCCGGAACCGGGCGTCCGCCGACGGGACGGTCACCTGCGACGAGTCCACGGGGGAGGCCCGCGTCGAGGTCCGCGCCGGCAGACGCCTCGGGACCGACGTCGTCCTCTTCCGGGGCGCCGCGTTCATCGCGCTCTGCCAGATAGTGCGCACACTCGAAGGCCGGTGAGTCGAGGACCGCTCACTCGCCGAGGAAGGGGGCCGTGTCGAGGGTGGGGTAACGGGCCGGGAGAGGGAGCGGGTCGCCGAGGCTCACCTTCGCGTCGGTCCTGTAGTAGGCCTCGGTGGGGTCGTCGCCGGGGAGGACGGGGTCGGTGTAGCAGTGGGCGGTCTTGGTGTGGCGGTCGATGAGGACGTAGACCGGGACGCCGGCGGCGGCGTAGGCGCGGAACTTCGGGCCGGTGTCGGTCTCGTGGTTGGTCGAGGTGACCTCTCCCACCAGGGTGATCATGTCGGCCGGGTACCAGCCCTTATGCACTTTGCGGTACGACTCGTCGAGTTCGGTCGCCCTACGGCGGCGGACGTAGAAGTCAGGGATGAACAACGTCATGGTCTTGCCGTCCTTGTGGGCGGCACGGTAGCCGTTGCCCATGCCCGCTAGGTCGAATCCGGCGTTGAAGAACTGGACGGCCAGTTTGAAGGCGCCGTCGTTGTGGTTGTCGTTCGCCGTCGGCGGCACGATGGCCATCCCCTCGATGTACTCGGGTCGAATCGGCGCTACCGACGCCTCCTCGATCGCGATCAACAGATCGATGGGGTCCTGCTCCGTCATGATCTTCTCCATGATCGGCTCGGCGCTCATCCCTGGTTCTCCTCACGCTGACGCCAGGCTAAGCCCGCTATGGGTGCCCCGGCAGAACGGCACCCCGTGCGCCCGTGGCGCCGGAATGCCCCGCCCGTTCACTCGAACGACTGTGCTGAACCGTTCCGCTGCTTTCCGCTACTTCCCGGACGTCGCCGAACGCTGGGCAGCGATCGGGGCCGTCGCCGCCACCTGCGGGGAGTCCGTGTTGGCGAACGCCGACGGGGCGGCCACCGCCGCCGTCGGGTCCGCGGCCGCCTCGTCCAGCAGTACGGCCGTCTCGCCGCCCACGATGCGGATGTGTGCCGCGTCGAACGCCCGCTTGATCCGCCAGCGCAGCTCGCGCTCCACGGTCAGCGCCTTGCCCGGCATGGTCTTCGCGGAGACGCGGACCACCATCGAGTCGATGAGCACGGAGTCCAGGCCGAGCACCTCGATCGGGCCCCACAGGACCTCGTTCCAGGGCTCTTCCTTGGCCATCTTCTCGGCGACCTCGTCGAGGGAGGCCCGGACCCTGTCCAGGTCCTCGCTGGACCGCACGGTGACGTCGACGCCCGCCGTGGCCCAGCCCTGCGAGAGGTTCCCGATGCGCTTGATCTCGCCGTTGCGGACGTACCAGATCTCGCCGTTGGCCCCGCGCAGCTTGGTCACGCGCAGACCGACCTCGACCACCTCGCCGGAGGCGACGCCCGAGTCGATCGAGTCGCCGACGCCGTACTGGTCCTCCAGGATCATGAACACGCCGGACAGGAAGTCCGTGACCAGGTTCCGGGCGCCGAAACCGATCGCGACACCGGCGACACCGGCGGAGGCCAGCAGCGGGGCCAGGTCGATCTGGAAGCTGCTCAGCACCATCAGCGCGGCCGTGCCGAGGATCAGGAAGCTCGCCACCGACCGCAGCACCGACCCGATCGCCTGCGACCGCTGCCGCCGCCGCTCGGCGTTGACCAGCAGCCCGCCGAGGGTGGTGCCCTCCGCCGACTCGGCCGTCCGGTTCATCCGGTCGATGAACTTGGTTATCGCCCGCAGCACGACCTTTCTGAGCACCACCGCGATCACCAGGACCAGCAGCACCTTCAGCCCGATCGCCAGCCATGTCGACCAGTTCTGCTCGACCCAGCTGGCCGTGTGTGCGGCGCTCTCCTGGGCGTCCTGGAGCGTGGGGACGGTCGCTGTCTCCGACGCCGAGGGGGTCGGTGACGGCGACGAACCGGCGGCCAGTAGGACGGCGGGCAAGGACACGGCGGGTACCTCCAGGCGGTGCGGTACTGCCCTCCGGCACGGCGATCAGGGTCAGATACGGCGTTCCAGGTCACGGAAAGGTCACCGGACGGGCAGGAACACCACACTAACGGGGCATTGTGTGTGGGCCCGGCCGATACGAGAAGGAGAGACCGTGCTCACGCCTGCTTCTCGCCACCGCCTGAACAGGCCCGCTTGAAGGGCCCGCTTGAAAAGGGGTGCAACCGGGGGATGAATGCCGTGTGGTCGAAAACACTCCCAGCCCGTTACCGGGAGATGGTGGCGCGTCCACCAGGCAGGAGGGGAGACTGGCCACAGATCGTCCCGGCGCGAGCCACGCGCCGCCGACGCCCAAGGAGGCCCCCGTGCCGCATGTCCTGGTCCTCAACGCGTCGTACGAGCCGCTCGGCGTCGTACCGCTCCGCCGCGCGCTCGTCCTCGTCCTGGAGAACAAGGCTGTCGCCTTGGAGGAATCGGGCGCCTATATGCACAGCGCAACCGTCACAGTCCCCGCACCCAGCGTGGTCCGGCTCAAGCGATTCGTACGGGTTCCCTACCGGGGGCCCGTTCCTCTCACCCGAAGGGCGCTCTTCGCGCGCGACGGGGGCCGGTGCATGTACTGCGGTGGCGTCGCAACCAGCGTCGACCACGTCATCCCGCGCAGTCGCGGGGGTCAGCACGTCTGGGACAACGTGGTGGCGTCCTGCCGCCGCTGCAACCACGTCAAGGCCGACCGCCATCTCTTCGAGATCGGCTGGCGGCTGCGGCACAAACCGGCCCCACCCACCGGCCTGGCCTGGCGCATCATCGGGACCGGCCATAGGGACCCGCGCTGGCTGCCCTACTTGCAGCCGTACGGCGCGGACGACGCCCTGGCCCGGATCGACGGCATCTCCGCCTGACGATCCGGGCTTTCGTATACCCCGTGGCTGCCCGCTCAGCCACGGGGCCCTTCAGCACGTGCACCTCGTACGACGAACAGCGCACCGCCCACCGCGAACGCCCCCAGCGCGGCCGCCCAGGCGCCCGGTTGCGCCCCCGGTTGCACCGGCCACGCCCACACCGCCACCGCGCTTCCGTGCGCCCCACCTCGGGGTCGGCGCAGCGGCCGTCTCTGTCGATCACCCGGACGCGGTCGGTTCGCGGCACGGGCGCCGGCCGTCACGCGTGCCCTCGCGACGACGGGGTAGGGCTCCTCTGACCCGGCATTCGCCGCCGTACCCGACGTCAGACGAGGAGGCCGCCGTGGCCGCAACGGTTCATCATCCGATCCCGGCCCAGTTCAAACCCCCGGTGCGGACCGAGGAGGAGCCCCGCCTGTGCGTGTTCAGCGCCGAGAGCGCGTGCGCCGAGGCCCCGCTGACCAGTGAGCCGCCGCTGCCCGACGCCGAGCCCCTCACCAGCGAACCGCCGCTGGCCGACGCGGTCCCGCTGACCAGCGAGCCGGGGTTGTAGATGAACGAAGCCCTGGACCCGGGGCTGTGCCGGCTCGCGGAGCTGCACGGCGTCGCCACCTCCTACCGCCCCGCCCCGGACCGTACGGTCGCCGCCTCCGCCGGGGCCGTGACCGCCGCGCTGGGCGCCCTGGGCGTCGACGCGAGCGGCCCGGAGGCCGTCCGCGCCGCCCTCGCCGACCGGGAGCGGGAACTCGCCGAGCGGCTGCTGCCGCCGGCCGTCGTCCACTGGACGGGCACCGGTGAGATCGCCCTCGGGCTGCCCGCCGGTACCCGCCTGGAGGTGCGGACGGAGGACGGGGAGAGCCGGGACGACGTGCGGGGCCTGCCGCCCGGGGTGCATCTGCTGACCGCCGCCGCCCCCGACGGCCGTACCGCCCGCGCCCACCTGGTCGTCGCCCCCGACCGGCTGCCCACCCCCGCCGGCCGCTCGTACGGCATCCTCGTCCAGCTCTACTCGCTGCTGTCCCGCCGCTCCTGGGGCATGGGCGACCTCGGCGACCTGGCCGAGCTGGCCGACTGGGCCGGACGCACGGCCGGGGCGGGGTTCGTGCAGGTCAACCCGTTGCACGCGGCCGTACCCGGGGTCCCCACCGACCCGTCCCCCTACCGGCCCTCCTCCCGCCGCTTCCCCGACCCGGTGCACCTGCGACCGGAGGCCGTCCCCGAGTACACCGGGACCGGCTCCGTCACGGACCGTGCCGGACACCTGCGCTCCGCCGTCCTCGACCAGGGCGCCCTCATCGACCGGGACGCCGTGTGGGAACTCAAGCGGGAGGCGCTGGAGACGGCGGCCGCCGCGCCGCTCACCGCCGACCGGCAGGCCGCCTACGACGCCTTCCGCGCCGCGGAGGGACAGGCCCTGGAGGACCACGCCACCTGGTACGCCCTCGCCGAGCGGCACGGCTCCGACTGGCACCGGTGGCCCGGGGCCCTGCGCGACCCCCGTTCACCGGAGACCGCCCGCGCCCGCGCCGAGCTGGCCGACCGCGTCGGCTTCCACACCCGGCTCGCCTGGCTCACCGTCACCCAGCTCACCGCCGCCCAGCGCGCCGCCCGCGAGGCCGGGATGCCGGTCGGGATCGTGCACGACCTCGCCGTCGGTGTGCACCCCGCGGGCGCCGACGCCTGGGCCCAGCAGGATCACTTCGCCGCCGGGATGTCCGTCGGCGCCCCGCCCGACGCCTTCAACGCCCGCGGCCAGGACTGGGGCCTGCCGCCCTGGCGCCCCGACCGCCTCGCCGCCTCCGGCCATGCGCCCTTCCGCGAACTTCTGCGCGCCCTCTTCCGCTACGCCGGGGCCCTGCGCATCGACCACGTGATGGGCCTGTTCCGGCTGTGGTGGGTGCCCGAGGGCCGGCCGCCGACGGAGGGCACCTACGTCCGCTACGACGCCGAGGCCATGCTCGCCCTGCTGGCCCTGGAGGCGACCCGGGCCGGAGCGGTGGTGATCGGGGAGGACCTCGGCACGGTGGAGCCGGGGGTGCGCGAGACGCTCCAGCGGCACGGGGTGCTCGGCACGTCCGTGCTCTGGTTCGAACGGGACTGGGAGGGCGACGGCTGCCCGCTGCCCCCGGAACGCTGGCGCGCCGACTGCCTCGCCACCGCCACCACCCACGACCTGCCGCCCACCGCCGCCCGCCTCACCGGCGAACACGTCGAACTCCGCGACCGCCTCGGCCTGCTCACCCGCCCGCTCGCGGAGGAACGGGCCGAAGCGACGGCCGACACCGCGGAGTGGCTGGCCCTGCTGACCCGCCTGGGCCTGCTCGCCGCGTCCGAGTCCGGCGACGAGGAGGCCGAGATCCGGGCCGTCCACCGCTTCCTGCTCCGCACCCCGGCCCGCATGATCGGCGTCTGGCTCCCGGACACCGTCGGCGACCGCCGCCCCCAGAACCTCCCCGGCACCTGGGACCAGTACCCGAACTGGCGCCTCCCGATCGCCGACACCAAGGGCCGCCCGGTCACCCTGGAGGAGCTGACGGCCTCGGAGCGGGTACGGGCGCTGTTCCGGACCCTGCACACGGACAGCCCGTCCACGGCGTGACGACGACCCGGCCCCGGACCCGGCGTGAGGCGGCCGGGGCCGGGGGGCCGGGGGGAGCTCGGGTGCCGGGCGGGGGAGCCGTTCGGGGCGCCGGTCCACGATCCTTGAGTCATGCGTGCCGCCCGCCTGATCCGCATGGCGCTTCTCGTCCAGTCGAGCCCCGGTCTGACCGCCGACGCCCTCGCCCGCGAGCTGGACGTCTCCAGACGCACGGTGATCCGTGATGCCCAGGCCCTGCAGGAGGCGGGCGTTCCCATCCGGTCCGAGCGCGGCCGCGCGGGCGGCTACCACCTGGCGCCCGGCCACCGCACCCGGCTGACCACGCTGCATCCCACCGAGGCGGAGACGCTCTACCTCTCCGGTCTGCCCACGGCCCTGCGCGATCTGGGCCTGTCGGACGCGGCGGACACCGCCCGGCTGAAGCTGTCGGCCACCCTGCTCCCCTCGCTGCGCGCGGCGGCCGAGTCGTCCGTGCGCCGCTTCCACCTGGACGCCCCGGCCTGGTTCCGCGAGCCGTCGGCGCCGGAGCTGCTCCCGGAACTGGCCCGTGCCGTGTGGTCCGACCGCACCGTCGAGCTGGACTACGCGCGGCCGGGCCGGGACGGCGCGCCGCCCCGCACGGTGACCCGCCGGCTGGAGCCGTACGGGCTCGTCCTGAAGGCGGGGGTCTGGTACGTCGTGGGGCGGGTCCCGGCCGAGCGGACGACGGGCCGGGACAGCGCCTGGCGTACGTACCGCGTCGACCGCGTCACGGCACTCTCCGCCGCTCCCGGCGACGGCGGCCCCTTCGTCCGCGACCCGTCCTTCGACCTGGCCGCGCACTGGCAGGCCCACGCCGCCGGGTTCGCCCGGGCGCTGCTGCGCACGACCGTCACCGTGCGGCTGACCGGGCGCGGCCTGCGCCGGCTGCCCGCCGTGGCGGACCCGGCCGGCGTGGCCGCCGTGCTGGCGTCCGCGTCCGCGACCGCGCCGGACGCCGCCGGGCGGGTCACGCTCGACCTGCCGGTGGAGTCGGAGGACGTCGCCTTCGGCCAGCTGACCGGGCTGGGCGCGGACGCGGAGGTGCTGGCCCCGGCGGGCCTGCGGGCCCGCTTCCGCGAGCACGCGCGGGCCCTCGCCGCCGTGTACGCCGCGGAACCGGAGGACGAGCGGTAGACCAGCGGTGGATCGGCGATAGATCGGCGACAGATCAGTGACGGTTCAGCGGTAGTCGTCCGGTGAGCCGTCCTTCCCGCCGTAGACGACGTCCTCGAAGTACGCCAGGGCGTCCGGCCGGCTGCCGTCCACGTCCTGTACGCCATAGGTCCTGGCGAGCTCCGCGCTGGAGGTGGACCTGCCGTTCCAGCGGGCGGCCCGGTCCGGGTCGGCGGCGAGCGCGGCGACCGCGCGGGCGAGGTAGTGCGGCGACTCGGCGACACCGAAGTGCGGATCCCGGGCGACGGCCTCGCGCCAGTTCCCCTCGGTCACGCCGAAATGGGCGAGCATCTGCTCCGAGCGCAGGAAGCCCGGCGTGACGGCGACCGCCGTGCCCCCGTACTCCGCCAGCTCCTGGCCCAGCCCGAAGGCGATGCGGATCGGGGCGTTCTTCGCGAGGTCGTAGTAGAGGTTCTCGCGGTAGCGGCGGTTGAAGACCGCTGTGCCGTCGGTGACCTCCACGTGCAGCGGCGCGTCCGAGCGGACCAGGAGCGGGAGGGCGAGCGCCGCGGTGATCAGGTGCGAGCGCACCCCGAGGTCCAGGATCCGCAGGCCGTCGGCGAGCGGCGTCTCCCAGCTCTTCTTGCCGAAGACGGAGCCGGCGAGCAGGTGCTCGCCGCCCCAGAGATCGTTGACGAGGATGTCGAGCCGCCCCCGTTCACGGCCGATCCGCTCGACGAGGACCCGGACCTGGTCCGGGTCCAGGTGGTCGGTGGGGACCGCGATGCCGGTGCCGCCGGCCGCGGTGACCAGTTCCGCGGTCTCCTCGATGGTCTCCGTGGTCCGGCCGACCTCGCTGGCGCGCTCGCGGGTGGTGCGGCCGGTGACGTAGACGGTGGCGCCGGCGCGGCCGAGTTCCACGGCGAGGGCACGTCCGGCGCCGCGGGTGGCCCCGGCGACGAGCGCGATCCGGCCGGCGAGCGGGCCTTCCCGGCCGGTGTCCTGGGTGCTGATGTCCTGGTGGTGGATGTCCTTGTCCATGGCACCACGGTGCCCGCCAAAGGTGACATCTTCCGTCACCCTTTTCCGGGGATCCTCCCGTGTGCCGGGCGGCGGCGGCTTACGGGTACCCCCGGACGCGCGCCCCCCAGGTCGGCCCGCTAACTTTGGCTTCGTGGACAAGAAGAACGCCCTGCGCGCCGGCGCCCTGGCTGCCGGTACGACGCTGATGATGCTGCTCATGTCGTCGCCCGCCCTCGCGCTCACGCGTGACGACGGTGACGACCCCGGCAAGGGCCTGAGCGTCATCCAGACGCTGGGTCTCTACGTCCTGGCACCGCTCGTGCTGTTCGCGGTCATCGCGGGTCTGGTGATGGTGCTGGACAAGTCCAAGGTCCGGGTCATCAAGCCGAAGGCCAAGGCATAGGCCCGAGGCCCGGCTCCCTGCTCCTGCTCCACCGAGGGCGCCGGTCGGCTCCCGTACGTATCGCACGTACGGAGGCCGACCGGCGCCCTCGGCGCGTCGCTCACGGGCTCGGCGCGGTCAGATACCGCTGCACGGTCGGCCCGAGCCACGCCATGATCTCCTCGCGCCCCAGCGCCACGACCGGCGGCAGCCGCACCACGTAACGGGTCAGCGCGAGCCCCATCAGCTGCGCGGCACACAGCCCCGCCCGCGTCGCCACCTGCTCGGGGTCCGGGCACACCAGCCGGGCCACCGGCACCACCTGCTCCCGGAAGATGCTCTGCACGCGGTCGGTCCCCGCCTGGTTGGTGACGGCGACCCGCAGCACCGCGGTGAGCTCCTCGTTCGCCTCCCAGATGTCCAGGAAGTGGCCCACCAGCGCCTGCCCGACCTCGGTGCGCGGCACCTGGGACACGTCGGGCATCCGCAGGTCGAGTGCGACGGCGGCCGCGAAGAGGCCGTCCTTGCTGCCGAAGTAGCGCATGACCATGGAGGGGTCGATGCGGGCGTCCTTGGCGATGGCGCGGATGGTGGCGCGCTCGTAGCCGTCGGCGGCGAAGCGTTCGCGGGCGGCGGCCAGGATGGCGGAGCGGCTGGCGTCGGAGCGGCGCGCCGCGGGGCCGTTTGCCGGGCCGTTTGCCGGGCCGTTTGCCGGGCCTGTGTTTCCACTGGGGGTGCCGTTCATGCCAACGAGCGTAGGCCAACACATGTGGGCCAACAAGTGTTGACCGCGGAATCGGCCCGCCCTAGGCTTGTCAACAAGCGTTGGCCAACGAGTGTTGGTCATCGGATGTTGGCAAACGAGCGCAGACATCCAGGAGGCCCGCCATGAACGGCTCGAACGGCTCGAACGGTACGACGGCTACGACCGGCACCCCGGGAACCACCCGCGAGACCTCCCGTGTGATCGTCGTCGGCTCCGGCCCCACCGGCCTTCTCCTGGCCGGTGACCTCGCCGCCGCCGGCATCCCGGTCACCCTCCTCGAAAAGCGCCCCCACAAGATCAGCAACCTCTCCCGCGCCTTCGCCCTGCACGCCCGCGCCCTGGAGCAGCTGGACTCCCGGGGCCTGGCCGACGAGCTCGAAGCCGTCGGCGAGCCGCTCGCCCGCCTCGACCTCTTCGGCGGACTCACCCTCGACCTGGGCGACCTGCCCTCCCGCTTCCGGCACGTCCTCGTCCTCCCGCAGTACGAGGTCGAGAAGGTCCTGGAGCACCGGGCGGCCGAGGCGGGCGTCGACTTCCGCAACGAGTCCGAGGTCACCGGCCTGACCCAGGACGCGGCCGGGGTCACCGTGCACGTCAAGGGCGGCGACAACCTGCGTGCCGCGTACGTGGTCGGCGCCGACGGCATGCACAGTGCGGTGCGGGAGGCGGTCGGGCTGCCGTTCCCGGGGCGGTCGGCGATCCGGTCCGTGGTCCTCGCCGACGTGCTGCTCGCCGAGCAGCCCGCGACGCTGCTGACGGCCGCCGCGGTCGGCGACGCGTTCGCGTTCCTGGCGCCCTTCGGCGACGGCTACTACCGCGTCATCTGCTGGCACCGCGGCCGTGACGTCCCCGACCACGAGCCGGTCGGCCTCGACGAGGTCAGGGAGATCACCCGGCTCGCCCTGGGCCGGGACTACGGGATGCACGACGCCCGCTGGATGTCCCGCTTCCACAGCGACGAGCGCCAGGTGCCCAGCTACCGGGTCGGCCGGGTCTTCCTGGCCGGCGACGCGGCACACGTGCACACCCCGGCCGGCGGCCAGGGGATGAACACCGGACTGCAGGACGCGGCCAACCTGAGCTGGAAGCTCGCCGCCGTGCTGCACAGCCACGCGGATCCCGGCCTGCTCGACACCTACCAGAGTGAACGCCACCCGGTCGGCAGGTCCGTGCTGCGCAGCAGCGGCGCGATCGTCCGCCTCGCGATGGCCAAGGGCCCCATGCTCGCGGTGCGCGCCGGCCTCATCCGCGCGTTCGGCCTCGCAGGCCCGGTCCGCCGCAGGGTCATGGCCCAGATCACCGGCATCGGCTACCGCTACCCCGCCCCGCGAGGCGCCCACCGTCTCACCGGCACCCGGGTTCCGGACCTCGCCCTGGCCGGCGGCCGTCTGTACGAGGCCCTGCGCGGCGGCCGGTTCGTCCTGGTCGCCCCGGCCCCGGCCCCGGCCCTGGCCCCGGTCTCGGCCCCGGCCCCGTACGACACCGGCACGCGGTACGGCGACCGGCTGGCCGTGGCGCACTGGAGGAGCGGCCGCCGTACGACCGTTCTGGTGCGCCCCGACGGATACGTGGCCTGGGCGGGCGAGGACGCCCAGGCGCCGGACATCGAGAAGGCGCTGTCCACCCACGTCGGGTGACCGGTTCACGCGAGGGTGAAGTCCGCGGCCTTGGTGTCGAGGGTGGTGTGCCCGTCCTCGGCCGTGGCGAGCACGGCGATGTGCCAGGCGCCGTGCGCGGACGATGCGGCGTCGGCGGCGGACACCGCGGTCTTGTACACGCACCGGACGGTGTGGCCGCCGGCCGGCGTGCAGGTCGCCGACTCCACCGAGGCCATGTCCTTGGTGGTCAGCGGCTTCGTCGCGAACTCGGACTTCTCCGGCCAGGCCAGCACCTTCAGGTTCTTGACGCCGGAGGGCGCGGTGACCTCGGTGGTGAAGGAGAGCGAGCCGTCCCGGCCGCCGTCGGGGGCGGTGTAGCGGACGGTGCTGTGCGCCAGGGCGGGCGACGGGTCCTGGTCGCCGGCGTAGGCGAGGGCGAAGGCCCCGGCACCTCCGAGCACGACGACACCGGCGACCACGGACAGGGCGATACGACGGGACATGGCGAGTTCTCCGCAACTGGCTCAGGCCGGCTCAGACTGTCTGAGCCGAATGACCCGGCGCTCTCTGCCGCGCCGTTGCGTCGATATTCGCAACGCGCGGGCGCCCCGGGCGTGAGCACGGATACTCAATTCGTCCTGGGTGATGGGTACTTCGCGCATAGGGCGGGGCGCCCGGTGGAGATCCCACCGGGCGCCCCGACGCGGTACCGCCTACTGGGCCGCCGCGTCCGCCGCCTGGGCCTTCAGGGCGCGCTCGACGCCCGCGCGGGACTCCGAGACGAGCCGGGCCAGGGCCGCGTTCGGCTGGGCCGCGGCCAGCCAGGTGTCCGTCCTGGCCAGGGTCTCCGGGGAGACCTGGAGGGACGGGTAGAGACCGACCGCGATCTGCTGGGCGATCTCGTGCGAGCGGGAGTCCCACACCGACTTCAGGATCTCGAAGTACTTGTCGGTGTACGGGGCCAGCAGCTCACGCTGGTCGGTCTGGACGAAGCCGCCGATCACCGCCTCCTGCACGGCGTTCGGCAGCTTGTCGGAGTCGATGACCGACGCCCAGGCCTCCGCCTTCGCCTCCTCGGTCGGGCGGGCGGCGCGGGCGGTGGCCGCGTGCCGTTCACCGGCGGCGGTCCGGTCCCGCTCGTACTCGCCCGCGATCTCCGCCTCGTCGAAGCGGCCGACCGCCGCCAGCCGCTCCACGAACGCCCAGCGCAGCTCGGTGTCGACGGCCAAGCCCTCGATGGTGTGGGTGCCCTCCAGCAGGCTGTCCAGGAGGTCCAGCTGCTCCGGGGTGCGGGCGGTGGCCGCGAAGGCGCGGGCCCAGGCCAGCTGGTGGTCGCTCGCCGGCGCGGCGGACCGCAGGTGGGCCAGCGTGGCGTCGGTCCAGCGGGTGAGCAGGGTCTCGCGGGCGGCCGGGTCGGCGTACAGCTCGATGGCGAGCTTCACCTGGCGGTGCAGGGACTGGACGACACCGATGTCCGACTCCTTGCCGATGCCGGACAGCACGAGGGACAGGTACGCGCGGGTGGGGAGTTCCGCGTCCCGGGTCATGTCCCAGGCCGACGCCCAGCACAGCGCGCGCGGCAGTGAGGACTCGAAGTCGCCGAGATGCTCGGTGACGAAGTGCAGCGACTGCTCGTCCAGGCGGACCTTGGCGTACGACAGGTCGTCGTCGTTGAGCAGGAACACCGCAGGACGGCGGCGGCCGGACAGCTGCGGTACGGCGGTCAGCGCGCCGTCCACGTCCAGCTCGATCCGGTCGGTGCGGACCAGCTTGCCGGTCGCCTCGTCGAGGTCGTACAGGCCGATCGCGATCCGGTGCGGGCGCAGGGTGGGCTCGCCCTTGGCGCCGGCCGGCAGCGCCGGGGCCTCCTGGCGGATGGCGAAGGAGGTGACGACACCCTCGGCGTCCGTCTCCACCTCCGGGCGCAGGATGTTGATGCCCGCGGTCTGCAGCCACTTCTTCGACCAGGTGCTCAGGTCACGCCCCGAGGTCTCCTCCAGGGCGCCCAGCAGGTCGGACAGGCGCGTGTTGCCGAACGCGTGCCGCTTGAAGTACGCCTGCACGCCCTTGAAGAACTCGTCCATGCCGACGTACGCGACCAGCTGCTTCAGGACGGACGCACCCTTGGCGTACGTGATGCCGTCGAAGTTGACGAGCACGTCGTCGAGATCCCGGATCTCGGCCATGATCGGGTGCGTGGAGGGCAGCTGGTCCTGCCGGTACGCCCAGGTCTTCATGGAGTTGGCGAACGTCGTCCACGAGTGCGGCCAGCGCGAGCCGGGGGCGTACGCCTGGCAGGCGATGGAGGTGTAGGTGGCGAACGACTCGTTCAGCCACAGGTCGTTCCACCACTCCATGGTGACCAGGTCGCCGAACCACATGTGGGCCAGCTCGTGCAGGATGGTCTCGGCCCGCGTCTCGTACGCCGCGTCGGTCACCTTGGACCGGAAGACGTACTGGTCGCGGATGGTCACCGCGCCCGCGTTCTCCATCGCGCCCGCGTTGAACTCCGGCACGAACAGCTGGTCGTACTTGGTGAACGGGTACGCGTAGTCGAACTTCTCCTGGAACCAGTCGAAGCCCTGCCGGGTCACCTCGAAGATCGCGTCCGAGTCGAGGAACTCGGCGAGGGACGGCCGGCAGTAGATGCCGAGCGGGACGCTCTGGCCGTCCTTCTCGTAGACGCTGTGCACCGAGTGGTACGGGCCCACGATCAGGGCGGTGATGTACGAGGAGATGCGCGGCGTCGGCTCGAAGACCCAGGTGTCGTCCTTGGGCTCGGGCGTCGGCGAGTTCGAGACGACCGTCCAGCCGCTCGGCGCCTTCACGGTGAACTGGAAGGTCGCCTTCAGGTCCGGCTGTTCGAAGGAGGCGAAGACCCTGCGGGCGTCCGGCACCTCGAACTGGGTGTAGAGGTACGCCTGCTCGTCGACCGGGTCGACGAACCGGTGCAGACCCTCGCCCGTGTTGGTGTACGCGCAGTCCGCGACCACCCGGAGGACGTTGCGGCCCTCCAGCAGGCCGGGCAGCGCGATCCGGGAGTCCGCGAAGACCTCGGCGGGGTCGAGGGCGTCACCGTTCAGGGTGACCTCGTGGACCGCGGGGGCCACCAGGTCGATGAAGGACGCGGCGCCGGATTCGGCGACGTCGAAGCGCACCGTGGTCACGGACCGGTAGGTACCGCCCTCCTGCGCGCCGGAGAGGTCGAGATCGATCTCGTACGAGTCAACGGTGAGCAGCTTCGCCCGCTGCTGTGCCTCTTCGCGAGTCAGGTTTGTGCCAGGCACGCGGTCATCTCCTCGTTATGTGTGGGTTCGGCCATCCTTCCACGGGACCGGGGAGGAGGGCGACGAGGGAAAACCCCAGAGATCGTGCGGGGCCGGTGCCGTCAGGCGGCCGCCCGAGACCTCCTCGGCCGACGCCCGCACCCCCCTGAGGCGCCCGGCCCCTACTTGGCAGACAGCTCCTCCGCCACCAGCTCAGCGATCTGCACGGCGTTCAGCGCAGCCCCCTTGCGGAGGTTGTCGTTGGAGACGAACAGCGCGAGCCCGTTGTCCACCGTCTCGTCGCGCCGGATCCGGCCGACGTACGACGGGTCCCGGCCGGCCGCCTGCAGCGGGGTCGGGATGTCGGACAGCTCGACGCCCGGGGCGTTTGCGAGCAGCTCGGTCGCCCGCTCCGGGGAGATCGGCCGGGCGAACCGGGCGTTGAGCTGGAGGGAGTGCCCGGAGAACACCGGGACGCGCACGCAGGTGCCGGAGACCTTGAGGCCGGGGAGCTCCAGGATCTTGCGGGACTCGTTGCGCAGCTTCTGCTCCTCGTCGGTCTCGTTCAGACCGTCGTCGACGAGGTTGCCGGCGAACGGCAGCACGTTGAAGGCGATGGGCCGCTTGTAGACCTGCGGCTCGGGGAAGTCGACCGCCGTGCCGTCGTGGGTGAGCTTCTCCGCGTCGGCGGCGACCTTCTGCACCTGCCCGTGCAGCTCCGCGACGCCCGCGAGACCGGAGCCGGACACCGCCTGGTAGGTGGTGGCGACCAGAGCCTCCAGACCGGCCTCCCGGTCCAGCACCTTCAGGACCGGCATCGCGGCCATGGTCGTGCAGTTCGGGTTGGCGATGATGCCCTTCGGGCGGTCGGCGATCGCGTGCGGGTTCACCTCGGAGACGACCAGCGGGACCTCGGGGTCCCTGCGCCAGGCGGAGGAGTTGTCGATCACGACGGCACCCTGGGCGGCGACCTTCTCCGCGAGCGCCTTCGAGGTGGCCCCGCCCGCCGAGAACAGCACGATGTCCAGGCCCGTGTAGTCGGCGGTCGCCGCGTCCTCCACCGTCACACCGTCGAGCACGGTCCCGGCCGAGCGGGCCGAGGCGAACAGGCGCAGCTCGTCGACCGGGCCAAGAGAATTGAATTCAGCCCGCTCCGCGAGGATCCTGCGCATGACCGTGCCGACCTGACCGGTGGCTCCGACGATTCCGACCCTCACGGCTACTCCCTCTGCATACGTTGACCTGTGTCTGCGGCCTTTCCATCATGCGGCCGACCCGGGTCCACCTGTCCAATTCTTTGCGCGCCATGCCCACCGACTGGACCAGCCGGCCCGTGGAACTCCCGCCCGCACCTCCCCTGAGCTGCAGAAATTACCTCCACTTGGCCGTAGTGCCGCAAGCTGTGCTGCGCCGCGCGCCGGTGTGACGTACGCCTCGGAAGCTCCCCCGGACGCCTCGGAGAAGATTTCCGGGAATCCGGCCGAACGTTTCCGGGGGCTGCGGCGTCGTAGGAGAAACGCGGTGAGGGGGTGGGTTGTGCTGCGCAGAATGGCCCGCCGCGCCCAGGGGGACCAGCACGGTGATCCTCTGGACGCGGACCAGGAGCGCCGGGTGCGGGCGGTGCTCGCGCTGGGCGGCGTACCGCAGGCGGACCTGCTGGACGGGGTACAGCAGGTACGCCTGCGGTTGCTGGAGCGGACCGCGAACGGCCAGGAGGCGCCGCGGGACGTGTCGGCGTGGGCGGCGGTCGTCGCCTCCCGGCTCGCCATGGACTGGCACCGCGCCAAGCGCCGCCAGGAACGCCTCGGCGAACGGCTGGCCTCCCTGCGCCAGCCCGACCACGCCCTGGGCGAGGACAGCAGGCTGCTCTCCGTCGCCGTCGCCCGCGGTCTCGACGAGCTGCCGGACGCCCAGCGTCAGATCCTCGTCCTGCGCTTCTACGCCGACCTGCCGGTACGCGACATAGCCGGGGAACTCGGCATCCCCGAGGGCACGGTCAAGAGCCGGCTGCACACGGCGGTACGGGCCCTGCGCGCCCGCCTGCACGAGGACGAGGTGGTGTGACCATGCCCGCCGAACACATGCCCGCCGGACACGACGGCGATCCCGGTGAGCCGGGCGGCACCGACGCCCTGTTCGCCGTTCTCGCGGACGAGCCGCTCACCGCCGAGCAGCGCGCCGACCCCGCCTTCATGGCCGAGCACCGGGCGGCCGCCGCCGATGTCGCCCTCCTGCGCGAGCACCTCGGGATCATCGGGGACACCCTGGCCGCGCCACCCCCGTGGCCGGAGCCCCGCCCCCGCCCGGCCGGACGCCGCCGCCCCCGGCAGCATCCCGGCGTCCGCGCCCTCGGTCTCGCCGGTGCCCTCGCGGCCGCGTTCGCCGGGGCCGTGTTCGGCATCGGCTGGCTCGCGGCGAACGGCGGTTCGGGCGCCATGTCGAGCGGAGCCAGTGCCGACAAGGCCGCGAGCAGCGCGGCCGGCTCGGCGGGTCAGGGCGGCAAGGAGCAGGCCGGCGGCCCCGGCTACCTCGCCTGTGCCCGGCTGGTCGTCGAGGGCACGGTCACCGGGGTGCGGCAGCTCGCGGACTCCGGCCGGGAACGGGTCACGCTGCGCGTGACCCGCGCCTACAAACCGGCGAAGACCGCCGACGAGGTCGAGTTCCTCTTCGAGTCCGGCACCGACGCCCGCATCCGCACCGGCGCCCGCCTTCTGGTGGGCATCACGGCCGGGCAGCAGGTGCCCGACCGGTACGCGGTCGGGGAGGCGCGGATCGCGGCGGAGCGGTCCTGGATCGTGCGCGACCTGCCCGAGTCACGGACCATGACGTGCCCGGGCAGCTGAAAGGGCGGGCGCCCCGCAGGACGCCCGCCCCCTCCAGCACCGGACCTGCCTACTGCGTGACCTTCTCGATCTGCACGCTGCCGACGCCCGCGACCGTGCCGCGCGCGTTGACCAGCTGCACCCGGCCGAAGAACTCACGTCCCTCGGGGGCCGCCGCAGCCGCCGTGACCTGGCCGGTCACCGTGGCCGAGGCACCCGTGCCGAGCTGGACCGGCGTCGCCCCGTCGACCGTGACGGAGCCGAGCGCGGCGGAGAAGAACACGTCCCGGTAGTCGTAGTCGGTGGAGCCGGCCGGGACCGAGTAGCCCACGACCTCGATCGTGTAGGTCCCGGCGGCCGGCGAGGCGATGGAGACCGCCTCCTCCGAGTCGCCGTCGGCGGACTGCGCGACCTGCTTGCCGGACGCGTCGTACACGGTCAGGTCCAGGTCGGCCGAGGCGTCCGACACCTTGCCGATCGCCACGTCCAGGGAGTTCGCGCCCGCCGGCACGGTCACCGTCGTCGTCTGGGTCTCGCCCTCCTTGATGGCCGGGCGGGCCGTCTTCGAGGAGCCGAGCGGGCCGCCGACCAACGTGCCGTCGAGGGCGGCGAACTTGTTGGTCACCTTCCAGGAGGCGGTGACCGGGGTGCCGACCTTCGCCTCGGGCACGGTCACGGTCTCCGGGTCGAAGGCCGCGCCGAGCACGGTGACGCCCAGCTGGTACGGGTTGTCGAGCAGCGGCGAGGTGCGGCGCGCCTCGACCTCGATCTCCCAGACCCCGGCCTGCGGGTCGGCGTACGAACGGACGTCGGGCTTGCAGCCGTTGCCGTTCAGGTAGTTGTTGTAGCAGTACGGGGTACCGGTGTTGTCGACCGCGACGCCGTACGGGTGGATGGAGATGAACCGCGTCTGGCTCTTGTCGGCGAGCCCGCTCATCGCGACCTCGAGGGACTTGGCGCCCTCGGGCACGGTCACGAAGTACGACGTGGAGCTGTTGCGCTGCACCGAACCCGACGCCGAGTAGGTGTAGTGGACCGGGTCCGACACCACGACCGTCGTCAGGATCTGCTTGTCGACGCCTTCGGTCCTCGGGTCGTCGACGTCGAGGATCGCGGACTTGATGCCCGAACTCTTGGGCTTCGCCTGCACCTTGACCGTCACCGGCTGGTTCAGCGGCAGCGTCACCTCGTCGGAGCCGAGGATCTTGAAGGTGTGCCCGGCGTTGTTCTCCAGGTGCAGCTCGTGCCGGACCGCCTTGTCCGCGCCGGAGGTGCGGGTGATCGTGACGTCGTACGTCTTCTTCTGCCCGGCCTTCAGGCCGCCTTCACGGTCGTACAGCCCTGTGCCGTAGCCCGGGGTCTTGAGCGCGTAGTCGATCGCGGTGTCGACCGGCGCCTTCACCGTGTAGTCGTGCGCGGTCGCGTGGTCGCGGATGGACTCCCACGCGTCGACGATGTCGATGCGGCCCGCGCCCTCCTCGTACGCCTGAACACCCTTGATGTGGTCGGCGGTCGAGGTCAGCGCGGTGCGCAGGTCGGCGGGGGAGAGGGCGATGCCCTTCTCCTTGGCGGCGCTCAGCAGCAGCGCGCTCGCGCCCGCCGCCTGCGGGGACGCCATCGAGGTGCCCTGGAGCATCGAGTAGCCGGCCGGGAGGGAGTAGCCCGCCTCGGCGACCGGGGAGCCCTTGAGCCAGGTCTGGGTGGAGTTGATCGCGGCGCCCGGCGCGACCAGCGTCGGCGTGAAGCCGCCGTCCTCACGCGGGCCGCGCGAGGAGAAGGGCAGCAGCTGGTACTTGGTCGTCACCTGGGAGCCGTAGTTGGCGGCCCAGGTGTCCTTGGAGATGGCCGCGCCGACCGAGATGACCTTGTCGGCCAGGCCGGGGTCGCCGATCGTGTTGGCGCCGGGGCCCTCGTTGCCCGCGGAGATGACCAGCTGCACGCCGTAGGTGTCGATGAGCCGCGTGTACAGCTCGGCGCGGGCGTTGTTGCCGTCGTTCAGCGCCGGGAGGCCGCCGATCGACATGTTGACGATGTCGACGCCCCGGTTGGCGACCAGGTCGATCATGCCCTCGGTGAGGGCGACGTTGGTGCAGCCGCCGGTCCAGGTGCAGGCGCGGGAGGAGACGATCTTCGCGCCGGGGGCGGCGCCGTTCATCTTCCCGCCGAACAGGCCGTTGGCGGCGGTGATGCCGGCGACGTGGGTGCCGTGCTCGGACTCGATGACGCCGATGTTGACGAAGTCGGCCGTCTTGCCGACCCAGTCCCCGCCGTACGGGTCCATGGGGACGTCCTTGCGGATCTGCACGACGAACGGCTGCCGCTCGACGACGTCGGTCGCCGGGTTGTCGGTGCCGAAGTAGCCGATCTGGTAGCCGTCCTTGTACGGCTTCATCGGCGTGTCGTCGGAGAAGTCGCCGTTGTTGTTCAGATCGACGGTGACCGTGCCGGCCGCCGGGCTGTAGAGCACGCCCCAGCTGTCGGTGGTGTCCCCGTCCCGGTTGGCGTCGCCGGCCGCGTCGCCGCCCGTGGTGTACGACTCCTTGAAGGTGCTGATCTGGTACGACCCGGCGGGCGCCGTCCAGCTCCTGCCCCCGTAGGTGAAGCTCGGCCCGGACACGGCCGTGACCATCGGCCGCCAGGTCTGGTCGCTGTCCACGATCGGGTCGGTCGAGGTCACCCAGTCGACGATCTTCCGCTCGCCGGTGGTCGTCTTCTGCAGCGCCGGGTGGCCGAGGTCCACGCCGGAGTCCAGGATGCCGATGGTGATGCCCCGGCCGTCCGCCTTCGGGTGCTCCTTGACGAAGTCGACGGCGCCCGTCTCGAAGGAGGGGTTGTAGGGGTTCTCGGCGGGGGTGTTCTTGTCCGGCCCCGAGTAGGTGGAAGTCGACTTGGCGGCCTTGGCGCCGGTCCCGCTCACCGTCGGGTCGTCGAGCTGGATCTCCTGGCGCAGGTCGATCGCGTGCACCGAGGACAGCTTCGCGGCGGCGGCGATCGCCGCGTCCGCCCGCCCGGTGGGGACGGTCGCCCGGACGTAACCGAGCTTGTCGTACGTACGGCCCACCGAGCCGCCCTTGACCCCGTCCAGCTCCTCGGCGACCTGCTCGGTCTGCCCCGGCGCGGTCGCGATCATCATCGTGACGTTCTTGGCGCTGTCGGCCTTGGCCTCGGCGAGCAGTTCGGCGTCGTCCGAACCGAGCTTGTCGTGGGCCGACTTGACGCCGGGGCCGGCGGTGGCGGCGGACGCGGCGGGGGCCGCGGTCGCGACGGCGGCCAGCGGTACCGGCCCGGCGGCGGAGAGCGCGGCCACGACACCGACGGCGACGGCTATTCGGCCCAGGCGTCTGTGGCCCGGTATCGGCTCGTGCTGGGGGCTGAGGGTCATCTGCATCCCTTGTAGGTAAAGGAACGAGCATGGAGCGGCCGGAACTTGGTCAAGTACCGGCGCGTAAGCGCACAGCTTTCCCCAAGGGAACGGCCTTTTGGGAACGTTGACCGAATCGATATGAACGTATGGGGAAAACCCCCTATCTGTGCCCTTGCTGTGCGTGGAAATCCCGTTGGCTGCGGGCTGCCGCCGGCCCTACCGTGCCGACGTGCGCGAGAAGCTCAGGGTGGCGGCCTACGCCGTGTGTGTCCGTGACGATCGGATCCTGCTCGCCCGGTCACCGGCCGACGACGGCACACCCGAGTGGGTCCTGCCCGGCGGCGGCATGGAGCACGGCGAGGACCCCTACGACACGGTCCGCCGCGAACTCGTGGAGGAGACCGGCTACCGCATCGAGGTCACCGGCCTGCTGGGCATCGACTCGAACCGCCTCCGCCTCCCCCGCGCGGGCCTGCGGCGCCCCGCCACCGACCACCACGGCGTGCGGATCGTCTACTCCGGCGAGATCGTCGGCGGCGAACTCCGCAACGAGGTCGGCGGCTCCACCGACATGGCCGCCTGGCACGATCTGGACGCGGTGCCGGACCTCCGGCACATCCGGCTGATCGACGTCGCGCTGCGGCTGTGGCGCGAGCGGCCGGTCGCGGGACGGTTTGCAGAAGAGCAGTCGTAAGTGCCGGAGACCCTCCCCTACCCCGGCAGATGAACGCGGAGTAGCCGGGCCCCGGCCGCCCGCAATCCGCTCCATGGCCGGTCCCCACCTCACCTGATCCACGTACGGTGATCGGCGCTGCGCGTTGCCGCCGCGTTCACGCGCAGGTCACCCCCGGTGCCAACGATCCACAGTGAGCGGGAAGTTCGCGGAAGCGATCGCCCGCGACCACTGCCGACGCGTTCGTACTCGGGGAGATCGCGCCATGTCGCGCATACGCTCTGTCGCCACCTCCGCGGCCCACAAGGGCCGCGAGGCACTGGAGATCAACCGCCGTACCGTGCTCGCCGCCGCCGGAGCCGTCTCGCTCTCCGCGGGCGTCGGCTACGCGCTGCGTCCCACCGACAGCGAGGCCGCCCCCGCCGCGGCCGAGGAGCAGCCGGTCGCCGAGGGCCGCAAGGCCGCCGCGGCCGCCCTCGCCCCGTACACCAAGGGCACCACCCTCGCCTCCGTCGCCGCGCCCCGGAACAGCTCCGGCTACCGGCGGCTCGGCGACGGCGCCGGCTGGTCGCGCGTGCTGCGCTCCGACCTGGCTGCCGCCAAGTCCGGCCGGGAGAACCGCCGCACCGCCCTCGCCGCGTTCGTGCAGTTCACCGACCTGCACCTGATGGACGTCCAGCACCCGCTGCGCCTCGAGTACGTGCGCGTCCACGACCGGCACGCCTGGCGTCCGCACGAGGCGCTCACCGTGCCCGGCGCGGTCTCGCTCGTCGAGCGGGTCAACGCGCTGCGCGGCGCCCCGGTCACCGGCTCGCCGCTGCACTTCGTGATGACGACCGGCGACAACACCGACAACAACGCCCACTCCGAACTGGAGTGGTTCATGAAGGTGATGAGCGGCGGCCGGATCACCCCCAACACCGGTGACCCCAAGCACTACGAGGGCGTCCAGAACAGCGGGATGAAGCTGTACTGGCAGGCCTCCTCGACCGTCCGCGACCAGGACAAGGCGCTCGGCTTCCCGCACCTCGCGGGCTATCTGGCCGCCGCGATCCGCGAGGTGCGGAGCCCCGGCCTCAACCTGCCCTGGTACTCCACGGTCGGCAACCACGACGCCCTGCCGCTCGGCTGCTACGGCTCGCACGCCGACCCCTACCTCGTCGCGGCCGCGGTCGCCGGCAAGAAGCTGATGTCGGTCACCGACGCCGACGCCAAGAAGCTCCAGGACGCCATCCACAACGCCCAGGACCCCAAGGGCAGCGGCTACCGCGACTTCCTCAAGGCGCACGCCCGGTCGATGCGCTCGGTCACCGCCGACGAGAAGCGCGCCCCCTACACCCCCGCGGACTACCTCAAGGCGCACCTGGACCCGGCCTACCAGGGCCTCGGCCCGGTCGGCCACGGCTACTCCAGCGCCAACGTCGCCGCGGGCACCCAGTACTACGCCTTCCGCATCTCCGACGACGTCATCGGCATCAGCCTGGACACGACGGACGCGGGCGGCCACTACGACGGATCGGTCGGCACGGCCCAGCTGGCCTGGCTGGAGAAGACCCTCAAGGAGAACAAGGACTCCTACGCGGTCGTCTTCAGCCACCACACCAGCCAGTCGATGACCAACACCCGCCCCGACCCGGCCCACCCGAGCGACCGCCGCCACACCGGCGCCGAGCTGGTCACCCTGCTCAACCGCCACGCCAACGTGCTGGCCTGGGTGAACGGCCACATCCACCGCAACCTCATCACCCCGCACAAGGCCTCCAACGGCAACACCTTCTGGGAGATCACCACCGCCTCGCACGTCGACTACCCGCACCTCGCCCGGATCGTCGAGCTGGTGGACAACAAGGACGGCACGATCTCGCTCTTCACCACCCTGATCGAGTCCGCCGCCCCGCACCGCACCGACTTCTCCGACCTCTCCCAGACCGGCCTCGCCGCCCTCTACCGCGAACTGGCCTTCAACGCCCCCGGCGCGAGCAAGGCCCTCGCCGGCAACACGACGGACCGGAACACGGAGCTGGTCCTGAAGAAGGGCTGAGATTCGCTCAACCGGCCCAAGCCGGGCAACCTCGCCGATCAGGACGGTGTCCCTCCCCCCGACCGAGTACGACCACTCAGCTGGGGGAGAGACATGTCCGTACGTACGACGTTGGTCGCGGCCACCGCACTGGCCCTGTCGGCAGCGCTCGCGGGACCGGCACTGGCGGCACCGGCCGGGCCGGCGCCGACGGCGGCCGCGGCCGGCCACCAGGCCACCCGCAAGGCGATCGAGGCCGCGGTCCGGGACGGCGTCCCCGGGGCGACGGCCACCGCCCGGGACGGCCACGGCACCTGGTCGGCGACGGCCGGGGTGGGCGACATCCGCACCGGCGCCCCGCGTTCCCCGTCCGACCACTACCGGGTCGGCAGCATCACCAAGACCTTCGTGGCCACGGTCCTCCTCCAGCTGGAGGCCGAGGGCCGGCTGTCCCTCGACGACACGGTGGACAAGTGGCTGCCGGGCGTGGTGTCCGGCCACGGCAACGACGGCCGCCGCATCACCGTCCGTCAGCTCCTCAACCACACCAGCGGCATCTTCAACTACACCGCGGACGACGACTTCGGCCGCACGTACTTCCTGAAGGACGGCTTTTTCAAGCACCGCTACGACACACTGACGCCGGCCGGGCTGGTGGCGATCGCGACGCAGCACGAGCCGGCCTTCGCGCCGGGCACCAGCTGGGCCTACTCCAACACCAACTACGTGCTCGCCGGCATGGTGATCAAGGCGGTGACCGGCCGCTCGTACGCCCAGGAGATCACCGACCGGGTGATCAAACCCCTCCACCTGACCGGCACCTCCCTCCCCGGCACCCGCACCACCGTCCCGCGCCTGAGCAGCCGCGCCTACTCGAAACTCGCCGAGACCACGACGGGCCCCACCTACGACGTCACCGCCCTCAACCCCTCCATGGCCTCCTCCGCCGGCGAGATGATCTCCACCTCCGCCGACCTGACCCGCTTCTACGAGGCCCTTCTGCGCGGCAGGCTCCTCCCCGCGCACCAGCTGAAGGAGATGAAGACCACCACTCCCGTCCCCGGCGACCCCAACAGCGCGTACGGCCTCGGCCTGATCGAGGTCACCCTCCCCTGCGGCGTCCGCGTCTGGGGCCACGACGGCGGCATCCACGGCTCCTCCTCCACCGCGGCCACCACCCCCGACGGCCGCCACGCCCTGGCCCTCAACTTCAACGCCGACTGGACGGGCGACAAGGACGCGGTGGCCGAGGCGGAGTTCTGCGGGGGCTGAGCCGCGGCGACGCGAGCCCGGAAAAAAATCTTCGGCGGCGATGTCGAGAACCCGTGACCGGCTCCGTCCCCGGGGCGAAGGCGGCCACAATGGGCCGCACCGGCACCGAGGAGAACCACCATGGCCAAGTACCTGCTGCTGAAGCACTACCGCGGCGCCCCGGCCCCGGTCAACGACGTACCCATGGACCGGTGGACGCCCGAGGAGATCTCGGCCCACATCCGGTACATGAACGACTTCGCGGCCAGGTTGGAGAAGACCGGCGAGTTCGTCGACGGCCAGGCCCTCGCCCCCGACGGGATGTGGGTCCGGTACGACGGCGAGGGGCGCCCGCCGGTCACCGACGGCCCGTTCGCCGAGACCAAGGACGTCATCGCCGGCTGGATGGTGATCGACGTCGACAGCCAGGAGCGGGCCGTCGAGCTGGCCGGTGAACTGTCGGCGGCCCCCGGGGCGGGCGGGAAGCCGATCCACGAGTGGCTGGAGGTGCGCCCCTTCCTGACCGCGCCGCCCACCATCGCGGAGTCCTGCCACTGATGGACGAGGTCCTGCTCAGGAGCCTCACCCCGAGCGTGCTCACCGTCCTTGTCCGCCGCGGAGCCGACTTCGCGGCGGCCGAGGACGCCGTGCAGGACGCCCTGGTCGAGGCGATCCGGGTCTGGCCGGCGGATCCACCGCGGGACCCGAAGGGCTGGCTGGTCACCGTGGCCTGGCGGCGGTTCCTCGACGCGACCCGCGCGGACACCGCCCGCCGCCGGCGCGAGGACCGCGTGGACGAGGAGCCGCCGCCCGGCCCGGTCCCCGCGGCGGACGACACCCTCCAGCTCTACTTCCTCTGCGCCCACCCCTCCCTCACCCCCTCCGCCGCGGTCGCGCTCACCCTGCGCGCCGTCGGGGGCCTCACCACCCGCCAGATCGCCCGGGCCTACCTGGTGCCCGAGGCGACCATGGCCCAGCGCATCAGCCGCGCCAAACGCACCGTCTCCGGCGTCCGCCTCGACCGGCCCGGCGACGTCGCCACCGTGCTGCGCGTCCTCTACCTGGTCTTCAACGAGGGCTACTCCGGTGACGTCGACCTCGCCGCCGAGGCCGTCCGGCTCACCCGGCAGCTCGCGGCCCGGATCGACCACCCCGAGGCGGCCGGGCTGCTCGCCCTCATGCTGCTCCACCACGCCCGGCGGGCCGCCCGCACCGCGCCCGACGGCAGCCTGGTCACCCTCGCCGAGCAGGACCGCAGCCGCTGGGACACCTGCCTGATCGCCGAGGGCGTCGGGATCCTCCAGGGGGCCCTCGCCGGCGACCGCCTCGGCGAGTACCAGGCCCAGGCCGCCATCGCCGCCCTGCACGCGGACGCGCCCACCGCCGGGGAGACCGACTGGGTGCAGATCGTCGAGTGGTACGACGAACTCGCCCGCCTGACCGGCAGCCCCGTCGTCCGGCTCAACCGCGCGGTCGCCGTCGGCGAGGCCGACGGACCCCGCGCCGGCCTCGCCGCCCTCGCCGAGCTGGACGCCGCCCTGCCCCGGCACACCGCGGTCGCCGCCTACCTGCACGAACTCGACGGCGACCGGACGACCGCGGCACGCCTGTACGCCGAGGCGGCCCGCAAGGCCACGAACCTCGCCGAGCGCGACCACCTGACCCGTCGGGCCGCCCGGCTCAACGCCCACCGCGGCCCGTGACATCGTCGCGCGTCCGGGTGTTTCACTTGCCGATTTTTTGCCGTCGGCCGCGCTCGTCCGGAGGCCGCGCGGGAGCCGAAAGCCCTCATAAAAGCGCAGGTCAGAAGGGTGGCGGCGAAGGAAACGGAATGATGTTGGCGAGAGCGCGTCCGACGCTGATCCTGTAAACGCAGCCGACTTCGACACGAGACACTCCGTTCATCCGAATGAAACGTCCGTACCGCCTCATATCGGCTAACCCGCGGATCCCGGGGATGGCTCGATCTGGTGCAAGGCAGGTGGTCGTGTGGACGCTCGGCTCGGACTTCGTGTGCTCTCGGTCTACGAGGGTTTTTTCTCCGGGGGAGCCCGGATCGTGCACAGTGATGTGCTGCTGGGCCTGGTAGAGGGCGGACAGCAGTGGCATCGGGTGCTGAGTCTGCACGGTGAGGTCCACCGAGAAGCCACCACACAACGCATGGAGGACGACGCGTGTTACCGGGCACTTACGGCCGGTGGCATCGAGGTCACCTCCCTCGGCCGCAGCGCCGGACTCGTGGACGGCACCGTCGCGGCGTCGGTTTTCAGCGGTCCCGAGCTGGCCGATACGGCACGGGCCATGGCCGGCGCGGACGTCATCCTGTCCCTGAAGGAGCAGCCCCTCGCGCTGCTCAACCAGGCCGGGCTGCCCCGCCGCCCCGTCGTCGTCTGCCTGCACCGGTCCGACCCGGAGAACCAGGGCCCGGCGCTGGACGAACTCAAGGCCGCCATCGCGGACGGCACGGTGGTCGCCTGCGTGTGCTGCGCCGAGTCCACCCGGGACGCGTACGAGGCCGCCGGAATCCCCGGCGAGCTGCTGCACGTGATCCCGAACGGCGTCGACCTGCTCCGCTTCCGGCCGGACGCCGCGGTACGGCTCGCCTTCCGCGAGTCCCTCGGCATCCCCGTCACCGCCACGGACGCCCCCGGCGCCCCTGTTGTCGTGTTCGCCGCCCGGTACGCCGGCATGAAGAACGTGCCGCTCTTCCTGCGGGCGGCCAGGGCGTGGCTGGCCCGCGAGGGCGGCGGTCACGTCGTCATGTGCGGGGCCGGGATGACCGAGGACAACCCCGCCCTGTGGGCCGACATCGAGGTCGCCTTCGGCGCCGACCGGGCCGCCCTCGGCGACCGGCTGCACCTGCTCGGCGTACGGCACGACATGGAGGCGGTCTACGCCGGCTCCGACGTCGTGGCCCTCACCTCCGCCTCCGGCGAGGCGGCGCCGCTCTGCCTCATCGAGGGCATGATGTGCGGCGCGGTCCCGGTCACGACGGACGTCGGCGACAGCGCCTCGATCGTCGAGGGACTCGGGTTCGTGACGCCCTTCGACCCCGACGCGATCGCCTTCGCCTGGTCGGCGGCGGTGGCCGACCGGGAGCTGTTCGCTCCGGCGCTGGCGGCGAGCCGCGAGCGGTTCAGCCGGACCCGGATGATCGCCGCCTACGCCGACCTGCTCGACCACGTCGTCGGCGACGTCCGCGACGAGCTGCGCCCGGGCGTCAGCGGGCAGTGACACCCCACCGTCCCGTCCCGCCCGCGGCGCAGTCGCGGGCGGGACGGCGACCGCAGTACAGCCTGCTGTACCCGGAGTTGGGGTGCGTACGGCAGTGATCCTCGGGCGCGGCGCTGGTGTGCTGGCAGCACCCACCGCCCCACCCGAGGTTCAGCCACCACCATGCGCACGAAACTGGACGCCGTCTCCGGTGCCGCCGTCCTGGTCACTGTCCTGGCCTTCTCCGCCACCGCCCCTTTGACCGCCTACGCAGCCGCCCCCGCGTTCGCGCTGGCGTTCGGCCGCAACGCCCTCGGCCTGCTGACCCTGGGCCCGGCCTTCCTGCTGGCCCGGCGCCGTGAGGTGCACCGGGTGTTCAGCGGGCAGCGCGGCCTGGTCCGCAGGGAGCAGCGAAGGGCGGTCTTGTACGGTCTGGGCGCGGGGACGGCGCTGGCCGTCCACTTCGCCACCTTCATGACCGGCGCCCAGCTGACCAGCGTGGCGATGGCGACCGGGCTGGTGGCCACCCAGCCGGTGTGGCAGGCCCTCATCGCCACCGCGCAGGGCAGGCGCCCGTCCCGGGCGGCGTGGACGGGGCTCGCGGTGTCGGTGGCCGGTGCCATGGTCGCGAGCGGCGCCGACCTCGGCACCGGCGCGCGGGCGGTGACCGGGGACGTCCTCGCCCTCGCCGGCGCCGTCGCGCTGGCCGCCTACACCGCCCTGAGCGAGGAGGCCCGCCCGGACGTCAGCACGCCGATGCACTCGGTGCTCTGCTTCTCGGTGTGCACCGTCGAGATGCTGCTGCTGTGCCTGGTCACGGGGACCCCGCCGGTCACCTTCACCGCGCAGGCCTGGTTCGCCCTGCTGGGGCTGCTCCTGCTGCCGCAGCTCCTCGGCCTCTTCTCGCTGAACTTCGCCCTCGGCCGGGCGCCGGCGACCGCGGTCAGTGTCCTGCTGCTGTTGGAGGCTCCGGTGGCGGCGCTGGTCGCCTGGCTCTGGCTGGGGCAGCTGCCCATCGGTGCCGCCTGGCCCGGACTCGTCATGATCATGCTCGGGGTGGCCGTCGTGGTGATCGGCGACGCGCGGCGCGCGCCGTCCGCACCGGACCTGCCGGGCCACGGCAGCGCCGGTCTCCATACCCTGCTGCAGCACCCGATACTGGCGGCGGCTCCGGCCGACGACGTCTACGACGGGATCTGGCGCGACGCCCGGCTGGGCAGACTGGCCGCGGCGGAGCACACCATCCGGCGGTCGGAGAACCACGCGGTCCGCCTGCACGGCGCCAAGTCGGCCGAGGCGACCCACTGGATCGAGGTACGCGCCCACGTCGCCCACCTCACCGGCGACGGCCGGCTCGCCGTGCACCTGTGGCTGAGCGCGGCCCGCTTCCACGCCGATCCGCCCCGGCAGGACACCGCACGGACCCGGCGCTGCCTGGAGCGGGCCTTCACCGAGTGGCAGCGCCTGCCCGACGACACCGTGGTGCGCGAACTGGCCCCGGCCCTGCGGCAGATGTACGCGAGCCATCCGAACGACCCGCGCGAGGACCGCCGGTGGTCCGGCGGCGTACACGAGATCGACGCCCGGCTCGCCGCGCACGGGACCGCTCCCGTCCATCGCGAGTAGCCCCCCTCGCCACGCGACGCGAGAAGAGGCCGTCGGTTCCCCTCCGAACCGGCGGCCTCTCCTTGTCGCGGGACCCGCACGTAGGCGCTGCCGCGATGCGTCGTTGTTCGGCCGCGGCGCCGTCGTGGCTGGTCGCGCAGTTCCTCCCCCAGCCTTCGGCCGGGGGTACCCCCAGCGCCCCTCGGGGGCGCTGTTCAGCGCGGCAGTACCACCACATACGCGGCCGGATCGCGGTCGTTGGCCGCCATCAGGGCCGTGCGGACCACTGCCGCCTGCTGTTCCATCGTGTCGCGGAGCTTCCTCGGGGTGAGGTAGACGACCGTGATGCCGAGCCGCTCCAGGTGCTCCCGCTTGCGGGCGTACTCGGACCACAGGGCGTCCTCGTCCTGGCGCGGTGCGCGCGTGTCCAGTTCGACGGCGACCCCCTGCTCCGGCCAGTAGGCGTCGAGGCCGCCCAGGTGGGGGCCGCCCGGCAGCCTCAGGTCCACGTTCCAGACCGGGTCGGGGAGGCCGTACTCGTGGACCATCCGGTAGAGGCGGTCCTCCGCGATGGCCCGGCCCTCGGCGACCAGGGAGTCGACGGCGTCCACCACGTGGGGGCGGGAGAGCAGCTTCGCCTGGTTCAACTCCCGTACCACCGCCGCCGGTTCGCAGTGGCCGCCGCGCACCGCCTCGGTCAGCAGCCGCCGTACCGCCTCCGCGTCGGTCAGGTCCGCCACCGCGTCCGCGAGGGCGCGGGGGACCGGGGCGACCGGGAGGCCCGTCACCTGCTCGGGGGTGGGCAGGGCCGGGGTGCGGAGCACGCGGACGTAGGAGGTGGAGCGCAGCCGGCGCATGCGCGGGACCAGGACGTCCACGTGGTCCAGGGCGAGCAGCGGCGGCGTCGCGGAGAAGCCGTGCAGGGTCAGCGCCGCCAGGCCCGTGATCATCACGTCCGCGTAGACCGGGCGGTGCGGGGACTCCGGGGTCGGCTGCGCGGGGACGCCCGGGGCCGGTTCACGCGCCGTGAACAGGAGGGCGCCGTGCAGGCGTTCCTCGCTGGTCGGCGGGCCGGGGTGGAGCAGGACCACGCCCGGGAGCAGCTGCCGCCAGGGGCCGCCCGGCCGGCACTGGTCGGCGATCTCGGTGGCCGCGACGCCGTGCGAGCGGAGCTGGGCCGTCGTCAGCACCCGGCGGTGGACGTCGGACAGGTGGCGGAGGGGGCGGGGGGAGAGCGGGGTGTTGTGGGTCATGGCCTCGGGATTCCCGGGGCCGGCCGGGTCCTTAACCGGTGTTACGTGTTCGTCGATAAATACGGACAAGACGGGACTAAAGGACGGGTGTTCGGGTGCCGAGTAGGGACCCAAAACCCCTGGTCCGGATGGGTGGGGACCAGGGGTTACGGCCATGATTGACTGAATTGCGTAACGGTCACCCGGACGGTGACCTTTGGCCAAAGGTCAGCTCGTGGAGGCCCCGGCGGACCGCGCGTCGCACTCCTGACCGCGCAACGTCCGTGCCAGGTCGTCCCGGGCCTCCAGGACCAGCCGGCGCAGCGCCGGAGGCGCGTCGGCGTGCGCCGTCAGCCACGCGTCCGTCGCCTCCAGGGTTTCCGGACGGTCCTGGGAAGAGGGATACAGGCCCCGCACCACGTCCATGCCGATCTGGATCGAGCGGTTCTCCCAGATCCCGGCGATGACCTCGAAGTACTTTTCGGCGTACGGAGCCAGCAGCTCCCGCTGCGAGGGCTGGGCGAAGCCCGCGATCGTCGCCTCCACCAGCGCGTTGGACAGCGCCTGCGACTCCACGACCTGCGCCCACGCCTGCGCCTTCACCGCCGCCGACGGGCGGGCGGCCAGACAGCGCACCTGGTGGCGCTTGCCGGACGCCGTGTCGTCCCGGGCCAGTTCGGCGGCGAGGACGGACTCGTCGGCCACGCCGTGCGCGGCGAGGGGTTCGAGGAACGCCCAGCGCAACTCCTGGTCGACGTCCAGGCCGTCGATCACCGCCGCACCCGACAGGAGGTCCTGGAGCAGCCGGAAGTCCGGACCGTCCGCCGCCGTCGACGCGAAGAACCGCGCCCAGGCCAGCTGGTGCTCACTGCCCGGCGCCGCCTGCCGCAGCTCCCGCAGGGCGCCCTCGGCGAGCAGCCGCCCGGTCGCCTCCCGCCCCGGCGGCGCCACGTAGTGCACCAGTGCCGACTCCGCCCACGCCTGGAGCATCTGCAGCACGCCGATGTCCGACTCGCGGCTCGCGAACCGCAGCACCAGGCCGACGAAGTCGCGGGCGGGCAGCAGCGCGTCCCGGGTCAGGTTCCACAGCGCCGACCAGCACAGCGCCCGGGCCAGCGGGTCGGTGAGCGAGCCGAGCCGGTCGCGCAGGGTCGCCAGCGAGGTCTCGTCGAAGCGGATCTTGCAGTAGGTGAGGTCGTCGTCGTTGACCAGGACCAGCTCCGGGGCCTCGGCGCCGGTCAGCTCCGTGATCACCGTACGGGGGCCGTCCACGTCCGCCTCGGCACGCGCGTACCGGACCAGCTCGTCGCCCTCCAGCCGGTACAGGCCGATCGCGACCCGGTGCGGGCGGAGTTCGGGGTGCGATTCGGCGGCCTCCTGCACCACCGCCAGTTCGGCCACCCGGCCCTCCCCGTCGAGCAGCACCTGCGGGGTCAGCGAGTTCACCCCCGCCGTCTGCAGCCACTTCCCGGCCCAGGCGCCCATGTCCCGGCCGCTGGTCTCCGCCAGGACCGACAGCAGGTCGCCGAGGCGCGTGTTGCCGTACGCGTTGCGCTTGAAGTAGCGGCGGGCGCCCTCCAGGAACGCGTCCTGGCCGACGTACGCCACCAGCTGCTTGAGGACCGCGGCGCCCTTGGCGTAGGTGATGCCGTCGAAGTTGAGCTTGGCGTCCTGGAGGTCGCGGATGTCGGCCGTGATCGGGTGCGTGGAGGGCAGCTGGTCGGCGCGGTACGCCCAGGCCTTGCGGCGGTTGGCGAAGGTGGTCCAGGCGTTCTCGAAACGGGTGGCGCCGACGTTCGCGAACGTGCCCATGAAGTCCGCGAAGGACTCCTTCAGCCACAGGTCGTCCCACCACACCATGGTGACCAGGTCGCCGAACCACATGTGCGCCATCTCGTGCAGGATCACGTTGGCGCGCGCCTCGTACGACGTCTGCGTCACCTTGCCCCGGAAGATGTACTCCTCCCGGAAGGTCACCAGCCCCGGGTTCTCCATCGCGCCGAGGTTGTACTCGGGCACGAACGCCTGGTCGTACTTCCCGAACGGGTACGGGTAGTCGAAGTGCTCGTGGAAGAAGTCCAGTCCCTGCTTGGTGATGAGGAAGACGTCGTCCGCGTCGAAGTGGGGGGCGAGGCCCTTGCGGCACATCGCGCCGAGCGGGATCTCCAGCGTCGAGCCGTCCGGCAGGGTGCGGGAGTACGCGTCCGTCACGTAGTGGTAGGGCCCCGCCACCACACACGTGATGTACGTCGAGATCGGCTTCGTCTCCGCGAACCGCCAGACACCGTCGGCGCGTTCACCCGCCCCGTTGCTCCACACCGTCCACTCCTCGGGCGCCCGCACCTCGAAGCGGAACGGCGCCTTGAGGTCCGGCTGCTCGAAGTTCGCGAAGACCCGGCGGGAGTCGGCCGGCTCGTACTGCGTGTAGAGGTAGACCTCGCCGTCCTCGGGGTCGACGAAGCGGTGCAGGCCCTCGCCGGTACGGGAGTAGGCGCACCGGGCGTCCACCACCAGCTCGTTCTCCGCGGCCAGGTCCTCCAGGGCGATCCGGGTGCCGTCGAAGACCTCCCCGGGGTCGAGGTCCTTGCCGTTGAGGGTCACGGCGGTCACGCCCGGCGCGATCAGGTCGGCGAAGCTCGACGCGCCCGGCTCGTTGCAGCGGAAGCGGATCGTGGTCACCGAGCGGAAGGTGCGCGGCTCGTCCTGGCCCTCCCCGACGGCGGACCGTACGTCCAGCGACACGTCGTACCCGTCGACCGACAGCAGGGCGGCCCGCTCCCGGGCCTCGTCGCGGGACAGATTCTCACCGGGCACGGGCGGCACTCCTTCGTGTCGATACGCATCGTCGTCGGTAGTCGGAACAGCACCGATCCTCCCACGTGCCCCTGACGGCGGGCGCCCGGGAATGGGGTGGCCGGTGAGGGTGTTGCCGCTGGAAAAGGCCTGTATTCCGAGGAGAACCATGTCCGAGACCGTGACCAGCTCCGGCAAGACCCCCGTCGACTTCTGGTTCGACCCGCTGTGCCCCTGGGCCTGGATGACCTCCCGCTGGGTCCTGGAGGTCGAGAAGGTCCGCGACATCGAGGTCCGCTGGCACATCATGAGCCTCGCGGTCCTCAACGAGCCGAAGCTCGACGAGCTGCCCGAGGAGTACCGCGAGATGCTGGCGACCAAGGCGTGGAAGCCGGTCCGCGTGGTCACCGCGGCCTGGCAGAAGCACGGCTCCGACATCCTCGGCCCGCTGTACACCGCGCTCGGCACCCGCATCCACAACAACGGCGAGGGCCCGACCGTGGAGGCCGTCGCGGGCGCGCTCGCGGACGTCGGTCTGCCGGCCGACCTGATCGACTACGCCGACCAGGAGGACTTCGAGTTCGACGCCGAGCTGCGGGCCTCCCACAAGGAGGGCATCGACAAGGTCGGCCAGGACGTCGGCACCCCGGTCATCGCGGTCCCCGGCCCCGACGGCGAGCAGATCGCCTTCTTCGGCCCGGTCGTCACCCCCGCCCCCAAGGGCGAGGAAGCGGCCCGCCTGTGGGACGGCACCGTCGCGGTCGCCTCCGTCCCCGGCTTCTACGAGATCAAGCGGACCCGCACCAAGGGCCCCGACTTCAGCAACCTGTAGGTCGTCCCGCCCGCGCCCGGCCGTCCCGCCGGGCGCGGATCCTCCCAACGGCCCCGCGCGCCCTTGTGGCGCCCCGAGGCGGATACGGACCCGCGGCCGATCGGGCAGCACGGCGGCCTCGGCCGCAAGCCCTGAGACACCCCCGCACCGGAGAGCCCCCGCGAGTCACGTCCTCGCGGGGGCTCCCCTCTTTCCGCCTGCCCCCGGTGAACGGTGAGAAGACGATCACGAGGCAGGGCGTATCAGTGGCTCAGCGGCTCAGGGAGCCAGCAGCAGGCTGTCGCCGCGCTCCTTGGCGGCGGCGTGACGGCGAGCCACGTCCTGCCAATTGACCACGGCCCACATGGCGTCGATGAAGTCGACCTTCTGGTTCTTGTACTGCAGGTAGAAGGCGTGCTCCCAGGCGTCGAAGACCAGGACCGGCACGGAGCCCTGCCCGACGTTGCCCTGGTGGTCGTAGACCTGCTCCACGATCAGCCGCCCGCTGACCGGCTCGTACGCGAGGACGCCCCAGCCGGAGCCCTGGGTGGTGGCCGCCGCCTTGGTGAGCTGGGCCTTGAAGCCCGCGAAGGAACCGAAGGACTCGGTGATCGCGTCCGCCAGGTCGCCCACGCCGTCCGCCGCCAGCGGCTCGCCGCCGCCGTCCGTCGGGCCGGTCATGTTCTGCCAGTAGATGCTGTGCAGGATGTGGCCGGAGAGGTGGAAGGCCAGGTTCTTCTCCAGGCCGTTGACCGAGCCCCAGCTCTCCTTGTCGCGTGCCTCCGCCAGCTGCTCCAGGGTGTCGTTGGCGCCCTTCACGTACGCCGCGTGGTGCTTGTCGTGGTGCAGCTCGATGATCTCGGGGCTGATCACGGGCGCGAGCGCGGAGTAGTCGTAGGGCAGTTCAGGAAGCGTGTAGACGGGCATGGGTGTGGGTCCCCTCCGAACCTCTTATTGCATAGAGCTTGCAACTACACGTTAGCAACAACAAGCTGGGTGGGGGCAAGAAGCGAGGCCCCCACGTGTCGTCACGTGAGGGCCTCGGGGGCGAAGGGGGGTCAGTTCGCGGCGCGCCGCCGCTGCCACGCGTAGCCCACCGTCGCCAGGACGGCCGTCATCCCGCCCGTGTAGTACAGCTGCACGCGGGTGTCCGCCTCGCGGGCCATCAGGACGAAGATCGCCGCCATGCCGGCCAGCGCCAGCCAGGTCAGGTACGGGAACGCCCACATGCGCACGACCAGCTTCTCCGGGGCCTCCCGGGCCAGGCGGCGGCACAGCAACGGACGAGAAGGCCGGTCTGGGCGGCCTCCCCGCTCAGAGGGGGAGGCCGCCCATTATCCGGACGTACCGTCAACGCGACGTGTTCACGCGGCTACGGACGTGTAGTGCGAGGCGTCGCCCTCGATCGAGTAGCTCTCCTTGCCGTCGATGCCGACCGGGACGTCACCGGCGACGGTGACGCGGTTGAGGCGGCGCGGCAGGCCGTCGTAGTTGTCGACGGCGTAGTGCTGGGTGATGCGGTTGTCGAACAGGACCAGCTGGTTGGGGGACCAGCGGTGGCGCAGGATGTTCTCGGGGCGGGTGACGTACGTCTGGAGCAGGTCCAGGATCCGGCGGGACTCGTCCTTCGACAGGCCGACGATCCGCTGCGCGAACCCGCCGATGAACAGGCCGCGCTCACCGGTCAGCGGGTGCACCCGGACGACCGGGTGGACCGTGCGGAACTTGATCGACGTGAACTGGGCGCGCTGCGCGGCCTTGTCGGCGTCGATCTCCTCGTCCGGCACGGCGTAGTCGTAGTCGTTGGTGTGCTCCGCCCACAGGGTGTCGGCCAGCGTGCGCAGCGGCTCCGGGAGCTGGCGGTAGGCGGCGGCCGAACTGGTGATCAGGGTCTCGCCGCCGTACGGCGGGACCGTGAGGGAGCGCAGGGTGCTGGCCTGCGGCGGGTTCAGGACGAACGTCACGTCGGTGTGCCAGTGGTTGGCCCGGCCGCGCTCGCTGTCGACGGGCAGCACGTTCGGGGCGCCGTCGGCGGCGGGCACCGTCGGGTGGGCGGTGGTGAGGTCGCCGAAGTGCCGGGCGAAGGCCTCCTGGCCCTCGTCGTCGAGGCGGACGTCGTCGAAGACCAGGGCCTTGTGGATGTTCAGGGCCTCGCGGACCGCGGCGACCTGCTCCTCGTCGAGCGGCTTGGCGATGTCCACGCCCAGGACCTGGGCGCCGGTGTTCGCGGTGACCTTGCGGATCTCGATGGACATGCGGGGGCGTCCTTTCGGTTTTTCGGGCTTTCGGGCTGTCAGGCGGTGGCGAGTGCGGGGGTGACGTACTGGTTGGCGGGACGGGGGAGGCCGTAGCGCTCCCGCAGGGTCCGGCGCGGGCCGTACGCGTCGCGCAGCAGACCGCGGGCGCGCAGGATCGGTACGACGTGGTCGACGAAGGTGTCCAGGCCGGAGGGCAGCACGGGCGGCATGATGTTGAAGCCGTCGGCGGCGCCCTGGGTGAACCAGGTCCCGATCGCGTCGGCGACCTGCTCGGGGGTTCCCGCGAAGGTCAGGTGCCCGCGGCCGCCGCCGAGCCGGCCGATCAGCTGCCGTACGGTGAGCCGCTCGCGGCGGGCGAGGCCGACGATCAGGGTGTAGCGGCTCTTGGCGCCCTCGATGGCGTCCTCGGGCGGCAACTCGGCGGGGAGTTCGGCGTCCAGTTCCAGGGTGCCGGCCGGGACATGGAGCAGCCGTTCCAGGTTGGCGACCCCGTGCCGGTGCACGATGTGGTCCTCCAGGACCTGTTCGTTCGCCCGCGCCTCGGCCTCGGTGGAGCCGATGACGGGGACGATGCCGGGCAGCACCTTGATGTGGTCGGGATCGCGGCCGGCCGCGGCCGTACGGGACTTCAGGTCGGCGTAGAACGCCCGCGCCTCCTCGACGGTCTGCTGCGCGGTGAACACGGCCTCCGCGTACCGGGCCGCGAACGCCTTGCCGTCCTCGCTCGACCCCGCCTGCACCAGCAGCGGGTAACCCTGCGGGCTGCGGGGCACGTTGAGGGCGCCCTCCACACTGAGGTACGTGCCCCGGTGCCGGGGCGGATGGATCTTCGCGTCGTCGCCCCAGACGCCGGCCGCCTTGTCGGCGACGATCGCGTCGTCCTCCCAGCTGTCCCAGAGCTTCAGCGCCACGTCGAGGAACTCGGTGGCCCGCGCGTACCGCTCGGCGTGCGCGGGTTCCTCGTCGATGCCGAAGTTGCGGGCCGCCTCCGCCCCCGCCGTGGTGACGATGTTCCAGCCCGCCCGGCCGCCGCTGATGATGTCCAGCGACGCGAACCTGCGGGCCAGGTTGTAGGGGGAGTTGTAGGAGGTGGAGGCGGTGGCGATCAGGCCGATGTGCTCGGTGGCGGTGGCCAGCGCCGTGAGCAGGGTGAGCGGTTCCAGGGCCCCGGCGGGCCGCTGCTCGACGCTGCCCCACAGGTGCGGGCCGTCGGCGAGGAAGAGCGAGTCGAAGGTCCCGCGCTCGGCGGTCCGGGCGAGCCCGACGTAGTGCGCGAGGTCCACGTGCGCGTACGGGTCGCTCTCCGGGAGGCGCCAGGAGGCCTCGTGGTGGCCGGTGTTCATGAGGAAGGCGTTGAGGTGGAGTTGGCGGGTCATGCGGCTTCCTCCGTGACGCCGAGGGCGGCGAGCAGTTGTCTCCGGTACGCGTCGCGCGGCCGGTCGTGGTCCACGGTCAGGTCGAGGCCGATCCGGCCCCGTTCCAGGACGAGCACCCGGTCGGCGAGGACGATCGCCTCGTCGACGTCGTGGGTGACGAGCAGGACGGACGGGCGGTGCCGTTTCCACAGCTCGCGCAGGAGGTGGTGCATCCTGATCCGGGTGAGCGCGTCCAGGGCGCCGAACGGTTCGTCGGCGAGGAGCAGTTCGGGCTCGCGGACCAGGGAGCGGGCGAGCGCGGCCCGCTGCGCCTCGCCGCCGGACAGCTCGCCCGGCCAGGCCCGTTCGCGGCCCGCGAGCCCGACCTCGGCCAGCGCCGACCGGCCCTTCTCGTGGGCGTCCTTGCCGTCAAGGCCCAGCATCACGTTGTCCAGCACCCGCCGCCAGGGCAGCAGCCGGGAGTCCTGGAAGACCACCGACACCCGTTCCGGGGCGGTGAGTTCCCCGCTGCCGGTGACCCCGTGGTCGAGTCCGGCGACGGCCCGCAGCAGGGTGCTCTTGCCGGAGCCGCTGTGCCCGAGCAGGGCGGTGAACTGCCCGGCCGGCAGGTCGAGGTCGATGGAGTCGAGGACCGTACGGTCCCCGAACGACCTTGTCAGTCCGCGGAGTTGGACGGTGGGGCGGGTCAGCTGCTGAGTGTGCGGCGCCATGACAGCACCCTCCGTTCGACGATCCGGACCACGGTGTCGGAGACGAGGCCGAAGACGCCGTAGATCAGCAGGCCGACCAGGATGATGTCGCTGCGCCCGTAGTTCTGGGCCTGGAACATCATGTAGCCGAGGCCGCTGGTGGCGTTGATCTGCTCCAGGACGACCAGGCCGAGCCAGGAGCCGGTGACGCCGAGCCGGAGCCCCACGAAGAATCCGGGCAGCGCGCCGGGGATCACGACCTCCCGGATGAACCGGACCCGCGACAGGTCCAGCACCTCGGCGAGTTCGACGTACCGGCTGTCGATGGCGGACAGCGCGGCATGGGTGTTCAGGTAGATCGGTATGTAGACGACGATCGCGATGATGGCGATCTTGAAGGTCTCGCCGATGCCCAGCCAGAGGATGAACAGCGGGATCAGGCCGAGGGTGGGGATCGCCCGGTTGATCTGCACGGTCCCGTCGATCAGCGCCTCGCCGGTGCGGGTGAGCCCGGAGGCCAGGGCCAGCAGCACCCCGGCGGTCAGGCCGATCACGAAGCCGTACCCGGCCCGCTCCACGGAGGTCAGGATGTCGGTGCGCAGCGTTCCGGCGGTCCACAGGTGGACGGCGGTGTCGAGGACGGTCCAGGGCGCCGGGATCGCGCCGGGGTCGAGCTGCCCGGCGGCGGAGGCGATCGCCCAAGCGGCGAGGACGACGAGTGGACCGGCGAGCCGGGCGGCGGGCAGCCGGCGGCCGGGGGAGAGCCGGCGGCGCGGCCGGACCCGGTGCGCCTCCTCCGCCGCGACGGGAACCGGCACGGTGCCGGTGGTCACGGCGGTCATTTCCGGTACTCCGCCGGTACGGCCTTGGCGGCGATGGACTCGAAGCGGTGGTCGAAGAGCCCGGAGACGTCGGTCTTCTTCACGAACCCGCCCTCCGCGAGCAGGTCCGCGGTCTCCTGCTCCCACTTGATCGCCTCGTCCCAACTGGGCGGGAACAATGGTTTGTTGGCGAGCTTGGTGATGCCCTGGGCCTGGGCGAGGGTCAGGTTCTGGGTCTTGACGTAGAACTCCTCGTTCCAGGTGTCCGGGTTCTCCCACTGCCAGACCAGGCCCTTGGCCCACTGCGGGATGTACGCGGCGACCGCGGCCGCCTTGGCCTTGTCGTTCAGCACCGCCTGCGGCGCCCACAGCAGGTTGAGCAGGTCGACGACATCGGTGGCGATGGTGTGCGCGCCCTTCGGGCCGTACTGCTGGAGGTAGGCCGGGGCCTGGGTGTTGGCCAGCGGGGCCACGTCCACCTGGCCGGACTGCAGGGCGGTGAAGAACTGGTTGCTGGTCAGCGGGACCAGGTGCACGTCGTCGTAGGCGAGCCCGGCCTCCTTCAGCGCCCGCAGCAGTACGACACCCTGCGCCTGCCCCTGCGAGAAGGCGAGCTTCTTTCCCTTGAATTCGGCGACCGTGCGTATGTCGCTGCCGGGCTTGGTGGCGAACAGGTAGTTCGGCTTGCGGGTCAGCTCGATCGCCACGATTTTTGCGGCGAAACCCTGGAACTGCGCCTGGATCGGCGGAATTCCCGCGTTGTTGGCGAGGTCCAGGGACTTGGCGCGGAACGCGTTGATGACGTCGGGACCGGCCCCGATGTTCGCCCAGGTCGACACGGTGAACGGCAGCGCGGGCAGCTTCGCCAGCTTGAACTGCAACTGCTGCTGGCCCAGATAGGAGGCGATCTTCAGGCTGGTGCCGGACGGCACCTTGTCGGCCAGCGGAGCGGTGGAGGCGCCCGCGGTGTCGGCGGCCGCACTGCCGCCCGCGCAGCCGCTCAGCCCGGCCACGGCCGCCGAGGCGCCGAGCAGTGAGGTGAGGAAGAGCCGGCGGTCGATGCCGGAGGAGGACGCAGAAGGCATGGGAGTGCTCCGGGGAGAAAAGCAGCAGAAAGGCAGGGCGAATTCCCGGCGACGGAAGGCCGGAAAGAGAGATCTCACGCAGAGGGAAATGCGCGCCCGGGGCGCGTCAAGACGTCAGCAACAGAGGGTGCGACAGGTCATGAGATGGATGTTCCTTGCCGTGGTCGACGGCTGTCAATATTCCGAGTTTCTGAATTAAATAAGCTCTGGTGACAGGGCCGGAGAAGCAGCGTGCGAGGCGCTCAGCGGGTCCCGGTACAGCACGTCGAGGACCACCGAACCGCCCGCCACCGCCAGCACCGAGTCCCGGAAACTGGTCGGCGCGACCACGGCCGCCCGCTCCGCGCCCACCGCCTCCCGCAGCGCGGCGAGACAGTCCTCGCGGTACAGCACCCCGACCTCGGTGACGACCACGCTCTCCGGGTTGAGGACGTCGAGCAGCAGCGCCGCCGCCCGCCCGGTCAGCCGCGCCCGCTCCACCAGCAGCCGTACGGCCGCCGGATCACCGGCCCCGGCCGCCGTGAGGACGTCCATCGGGTTGCCGCTGTCCGTCACCCCGGCCGCCCGGGCCCGCCGCACCAGGGTGCGTTCGCTGAGCTCCACCTGGAGGCAGCCGGTGCGTCCGCAGCCGCACGGCTCGGTGCCGCCCGGCACCGGGAGGTGGCCGATCATGCCGGCCTGGGAGCGCGGGCCGTGGTGCACCTCGTCGCCGGTGGCGAAGGCCGCGTCGACCACGTTCCCGACGAACAGGTGCAGCACGCTCCGGCTGCCCCGGGCCCGCCCGAAGAGCCGCTCCCCGTTGACCAACGCGCGCGCGTGGCCGTCCACATGGACCGGCAGCCCGGTGTGCGCGCCGAGCAGCTCGCGCACCGGCACCTCGCGCCAGCCCAGCAGGGGGTGCTCGACGACGGTCCCGGAGTCCCGGTCCACCCAGCCGCCGACGGCGACCCCGACGCCGAGCGGCCGGCTGCCGGGCGTTTCGTCGAGCAGTGCGGCCAGCCCCGCGGCGGCCCGCGCCAGCACCCCGCGCGGGTCGGTGTCCCGGTGCTTCAGCTCCCGCCGTACGACGACCCGGCCGCGCAGGTCGAGCAGCGCGACCGTGGTGTACGGCACGGCCACGTGCACCCCGCCGACCACGAACCGCGAGTCGTCCAGGTCGACCGGGACGTGCGGCCGGCCCACGCCCTTGGCGCGCTGCGGCGCCTCGGTCTCCCGGATCAGGCCGAGTTCGGTGAACCGGGCGCAGTAGTCGGTGACGGAGGCCGGGGACAGCCCGGTCAGCCGGGCGATGGTGGAGCGGGCGACCGGCCCGTGTTCGAGCACCGAGCGGAGGACCACACTGGCGCTGGTCCGCCGCCGGTCGCGGGGCGCGGAGGTGAGCGGGGGTGCCGCGGTACGGGGCATGGGAAACCGTCCTCGGGAACGGGGCCGACACGTCTCGGAGGTCGAGGCGCGCCGGACCGGTCTCCCGCCGCGCGGCCTCAGGGCGTACGGCGACAGGTGGCAGCCCCCTGGCGCCGCAGGTCGACATAGCGACGCGACGTGAGGTTCAGGGACTGGGCGACCATGTCCGGAAGCGTAGGCCAGAAACCTTGAATCCCACCAGACCGCTGGGATTCGATTGGTGGAACTCCACAGGCCTGTTCAACGCCGTTGACGTGACTGAAACATCTCTGCCTCAGTGATCGGCGTCACCCCGTACCGCGTGTAACCCACACCCTTTGTGGGGAGCCCACCAAGTGCCGCTTCCGGCCTTTGTCGACCGCTGACGTGTCCGGCTCAGACGGGCCGGGATAGCGTCACGGTGTCCCCGTCCGTCCGCCCACCCCACCCCGCGGAGTCCCCATGAGCACCGCCACCGCCGCCGCGTCGACCCGCACCGGCACCGTCCTCGCCGACCTCCTGCCCGCGTCCCGGGTGCGCGACGCGGCCCTCGTGGCCGGCGGCGCCGCGCTCACCGGCCTCGCCGCCCAGATCGCCGTCCCGGTGCCCGGCTCCCCGGTCCCGGTGACCGGCCAGACCTTCGCCGCCCTGCTCGTCGGCACCGCCCTCGGCGCCCGCCGCGGCCTGCTCTCCCTCGCCCTGTACGCGCTGGCCGGCCTCGCGGGCGTGCCCTGGTTCGCGAGCGGCACCTCCGGTGTCTCCGTCTCCTTCGGCTACATCCTCGGCATGATGCTCGCCTCCGCCGTCGTCGGCGCCCTGGCCCGGCGCGGCGCCGACCGCGGCGTGCTGCGCATGGCGGGCACGATGCTGCTCGGCGAGGCGATCATCTACGCGATCGGCGTGCCGTACCTCGCCTACGCCGCGGACATGTCCGCGTCCGCGGCGATCGCCGCCGGCCTCACCCCGTTCCTGATCGGCGACGCGGTGAAGGCGGCCCTGGCGATGGGCGCGGTGCCCGCGGCGTGGAAGCTCGTCGACAAGCGCTGACCCGGCCCGACCGCAGCGGGGCCCGGGGTGCATCGGCACCCCGGGCCCCGCTGTCGTACCGGGTGCTACGACTGCCGGCGCGGCCGCCGCTGCGACCACCACACCCCCGCCGCCCCGGCCGCGATCAGCGCCGCACCGGCCGCGCCGAGCGGCAGCACGTCACTCCCCGCGCCGGTCTTCGGCAGCTGGTCGCCGCTCGGTCCCACCGGCTTGTTGTCGGTGCCGAGCAGCAGCGGGGTGGCCGGGGCGTTCGGCGACGGGTTCGTCGTACCGAACGGCACCGGGCCCTGCTGCCAGAACGTCTTCTTCCCGTCCGCGCTCTGCACGGGCAGGCAGATCTTCCCGGTCTTTCCGAGGTCGAACGTGGCGTCGACCGCGTACGACTTCGACTTGCCCGCGCCGAGCGTGCCCACGGAGCAGCTGAAGGCGCTGTTCGAACCCGCCGGCAGATCCTTCGCGGCGACGGCGTCGCACCCCTGCACTCCGTTGACCTTCAGGCCGTCGAAACCGACCACCAGAAGACTGATGTCGCCGCTGTCCTTGGTCCCTTCGTTCTTGACGGTGGCGGTAATCGCCGTTTTCTGCGAACTGTTGTCGACCGAGATCTTCGCGGGCAGTGTGGTCGTCAGCTTCACGCCGTCCGGCGCTTGGTCAACCGCCTTTCCCCCCTTGCCGCTTCCCGGTCCCTGGTCATCGGCGACGGCCGTGAACGGCAGGATCATCACGGCCGAGAAAGATGCCGTGACCAGCGATCCGGTGACCACGGTCAGCCGCCGGACCCTACGACGAGAACTCATGTTCGTCCCCCTTGCAACCCCCTGGACCGCGCCTGAATTCGCGGTCACTTGAAGAGGTACCACAAGATTTCTCCGCACTATGCTGGTACGGCCGTAAGTGTGACCATTGTGTGTCAGCAGGGGCGGTCGTTGAGGGGGTGCAGCGAATTGCCGGGGAATTCAGAGAATTCAGGGAATTCAGTTGGCGCGGGGAGTCCGGGGAATCCCGGGAGTCCTGAGAATGCGGGGCCGGGCGGTGTTCCCGGGCTGCTCGTGACCGGCCGCTACCGGCTGGCCGAGAGTATCGGGCAGGGCGGCATGGGGCGGGTGTGGCGGGCCGCCGACGAGACGCTCGACCGGCAGGTCGCCGTCAAGGAGATGCGGATCGACGGCCTCGACGCCGAGGACACCCGCACCCGGCGCGAACGCACCCTGCGCGAGGCCAGGGCCACCGCCCGCATCGACCACCCCAACGTGGTCCGGGTCTACGACGTCGTCGACGAGGGCGAACGCCTCTGGATCGTCATGGAGCTGGTCCATGGCCGCTCCCTGGAGTGGATCATGGCCGAGGAGGGGGCGCTGAGCCCGCGCGCGGCGGCCCGGATCGGCCTCGGCCTGGTCGCGGCGCTGCGTCAGGTGCACGCCGGGGGAGTGCTGCACCGCGACATCAAACCCGGGAACGTACTCGTCGAGAACACCGCCGGCCGGGTCGTCCTCACCGACTTCGGCATCGCGGCGATCCAGGACGCCAAGGCGCTCACCATGGCCGGCATGCTCGTCGGCTCCCCCGACTACATGGCGCCCGAACGCGTCTCCGGCCGCCCGCAGGGCCCGCCCGCCGACCTCTGGTCGCTCGGCGCGACCCTGTGCGCGGCCCTCGGCGACCGCTCCCCCTTCTCCCGCGACACCACCCTGGCCACCCTGCACGCCGTCCTCTACGAGGAACCCGAAATCCCGGACACGGCAGGCCCGTTGCACGACCTGCTGGCAGCCCTGCTGCAGAAGGAACCGACGGCGCGCCCCGGCCTCGCGGAGGTGGAACGGGAACTGCAGCCGGTGGCCTACCCGGCGCAGACCCCGGCGCAGACCCCGACGGCGACCTATCCGGCCCCGGCTCCGGCCCCCGCGGAACGCCCGACCCCGACGTACGTGACGCGCCTCCCGGCCCCGGAGGACGAACGCCCGCAGCCGCAGCCGACGGAAGCGCGGACACCCCCGCCGGTCAGCGCGTCGACAGAGGCGGCCTCGGAACCCCGCACGGAGGTCCGCTCGGAGACCCCGTCGAGCAATGCGACGGGCCCGACACTCGAACGCCCCGAACCGCAGCGCCCCGACAGGGGCGCGGGGAACGGCGCGACCAGCCACAACACACCCGCAGCGACCCACCGGCGCACAGCCCCCCGACGCACAACCCTCCTCGCCGTACTGGGAACCGCAGCCGTGGCCACCGCCCTCGCCGTCCTCCTCACCACCACAACAGGCGGCGGCGACAAGGACACGGCGACCGGCACCTCCACTACCCCCTCAGCCACCACCGACCCGTCGGCCACAGTGGCGGGCACCGCCCGCCCCCGCACCCTCCCGCCCGGCACCCACGAGGAGGCCGGCGGCTTCGCCTGGGCGCCGCCCACCGGCTGGCGCAGGGACGTGAAGACGGGCGCCGAGGTCCACTACACCTCCCCCGACGGCAGCCAGGAACTCGTCGCCAAGTCCTCCCTTGCCCGCGGCAACCTCATGGACAGCTGGAGCGCCTCCGAACAGAGCGCCCACCAGGGCCGGGACTACACCAAGATCCGGCTGGCCGAGACGACCTTCCGCGGCCACCCGGCGGTGGTATGGGAGTACACCTTCACCCTCAAGGGCACCCCCTGGCACGCACGGCTGCTGGGCTTCGACGCCGACGGCAAGTCGTACCAGATCAACACCTGGTACCAGCCGGCGGTCGAAGCCCAGGCCGTACAGACGTACGAGAAGGTGAAGGAGAGCTTCACCCTGCTGTGAGGGTCAGCCGACGGACACCTGGTCGGCGGGGTCGGCGACCGCCCGGTCCGCCTGGTCCGGGCGCCCGCCGGCCACCTTCTGCTTCACCACCGCGGCGACGACCACCGCCGCCGCGACCAGCAGCGAGAGCAGCACGGTCGTACGACCGCTGCTCTCGCCCTCCGTGTCGGTCAGCATGTAGCCCAGCACGAACACGATCAGACCGGCCGTCGCCCAGGTCAGGTACGGATACAGCCACATCTTCACGACGAGCTTCTCCGGCGCCTCGGCCTGGATGATCTTCCGCATGCGCAGCTGCGAGAAGCAGATGACGAGCCAGACGAACAGGGCCACCGCGCCGCTGGAGTTGACGAGGAAGAGGAAGACGGAGTCCGGGAACTTGTAGTTGAAGAAGACGGCGACGAACCCGAACAGCACGGACGCGACGATCGCGGCCATCGGCACACCACGGGAGGTGGTCCGCGCGAACGCCTTCGGGGCGTCGCCGCGCTGCCCGAGCGAGAAGGCCATCCGGGAGGCCGTGTACAGGCCGGAGTTGAGACAGGACAGCACGGACGTCAGCACGATGAAGTTCATGATCTGACCGGCGTGCGCGATGCCGAGGGAGTCGAGGGCGGCGACGTACGAGCCCTTCTCCTTGATGGACGGGTCGTTCCACGGCAGCAGCGAGACGACGATGAGGATCGAGCCGAGGTAGAAGACGCCGATCCGCCAGATGATGCTGTTGGTGGACTTGGTGACCGCGCGCTGCGGGTCCTCCGACTCGCCGGCGGCCAGGGTGGCGATCTCGCTGCCCATGAAGGAGAAGACGACGAGCAGCACGCCGGTGAGGATGGCGCCGGGGCCGTGCGGCAGGAAACCGCCGTGGCCGGTGAGGTTGGAGAAGCCCGCCTTGTCGGTGTCCGCGCCGGGCAGCACACCCAGCACCGCCAGCAGGCCGATCACGATGAAGGCGCCGATCGCGACGACCTTGATGCCGGCGAACCAGAACTCGAACTCGCCGTAGGAGCCGACGGAGACCAGGTTGGTGGCGGTGAGCACCGCCATCACGATGAGCGCCCAGCCCCACTGCGGCACGGCCGGGATCCACCCTTCCAGGATCGTGGCACCGGCGGTCGCTTCGACCGCCAGCACCACCACCCAGAAGAACCAGTACAGCCAGCCGATGGAGAACCCGGCCCAGCGGCCGAGCGCGCGGTCCGCGTGCGCGGAGAACGATCCGGAGGTGGGGTTGGCGGCGGACATCTCGCCGAGCATCCGCATCACCAGCACCACGAGCGTGCCGACGAGCGCGTACGACAGCAGGATGCCGGGCCCTGCGGTGGCGATACCGGTACTGGAACCGACGAAGAGGCCGGCGCCGATGACGCCGCCGATGGCGATCATCGACAGATGCCGGTTCTTGAGTCCTGCTTGGAGACCGTCTTGGGGACCGTTGCCAGTCATGGGGGGAATTCCTTTGCGCCGGGTGAGCGGGCTCTCGCACGAGCGGCGTACGAGTCGGTCCAGTGAAACGGAGGTGAACTGATTCCTGAACCTTTGAATCCAGATCGTTACTTGAGGTTTTCCTGAGGTTCTGTAGTGTTACTCACAATTTCCGGGGTCCGGCCCCGCGCCTGCCGTGCGTTCACGCGCATGTCACACTCGTCCCATGCGCGTGTATCTCGGCTCCGACCATGCGGGCTTCGAACTCAAGAACCACCTCGTCGAGTGGCTGAAGGCGGCGGGCCACGACCCCGTGGACTGCGGCCCCCACATCTACGACGCCGACGACGACTACCCGCCCTTCTGCCTCCGCGCGGCCGAGCGGACGGCGGCGGACGCCGACTCCCTCGGCATCGTGATCGGCGGCTCCGGCAACGGTGAGCAGATCGCCGCGAACAAGGTGAAGGGCGTCCGTGCGGCGCTCGCCTGGAGCGAGGAGACGGCGTCGCTCGGCCGGCAGCACAACAACGCGAACGTCGTGGCGGTGGGCGCGCGCATGCACACGCAGGACGAGGCGACGAAGTTCGTCGAGACCTTCCTGAACACACCGTTCTCCGAGGGCGAGCGGCACATCCGCCGCATCGACATGCTGTCGGCGTACGAGACCACGGGCGACCTGCCCCCGATCCCGGCGCACCACCCCTCCGGGGACGGCCGGTAGGAGTTCGGCCGCGGGCGCGCGGGGGCTGGTCGCGCAGTTCCCCACGCCCCCAAGGGGCGCTGTGCTCGGCGTTCTTCGACGTGCACCCCTCGACTGACCGAGTCGGGTGGGTGGGTGGGAAAGGAATCACCTCAGTGCCAGAGGGGCACACGATCCACCGGCTCGCGCTGGACTACCGTCGGCTCAGCGGCGGCGCCGTGCGGGTCACCAGCCCGCAGGGCAAGTTCTCCGACGCCGCGGAGCTGATCGACGGCGCCCCCCTCACCCGTACCGAGGCCCACGGCAAGCACCTCTTCCTCGGCTTCCGCGACAGCGACTGGGTCCACATCCACCTCGGTCTCTTCGGCAAGGTCACCTTCGGCGACGCCCCCGCGCCCCCGGCCACCGACACCGTCCGCCTGCGCCTGGCGAACCCCACCGCCTACGTCGACCTGCGCGGCCCCACCACCTGCGCCCTGATCACCGACGCCGAGAAGAACGCCGTACACGCCCGCCTCGGTCCGGACCCGCTCCGCGCCGACGCCGACCCGGACGCGGCGTACCGCAGGATCTCCCGCAGCCGTACGACGATCGCAGCCCTGCTGCTGGACCAGAAGGTCATCGCCGGTGTCGGGAACGTCTACCGCGCCGAGGTTCTCTTCCGGCACGGGATCGATCCGTACCGCGCGGGCAAGGACGTCACCCCCGCCGAGTGGCAGGACATCTGGGCCGACCTGGTCGGACTCATGCGCGAGGGCGTCCGGAACAACCGCATCGACACCGTCCGGCCCGAGCACACCCCGGAGGCGATGGGCCGCCCGCCGCGCGTGGACGACCACGGCGGCGAGGTGTACGTCTACCGCCGGGCCACCCTGCCCTGCCACCTCTGCGGCACCGGGATCCGCACCGCCGACCTCGCCGCCCGCAACCTCTTCTGGTGCCCCACCTGCCAGAAACGCTGAGCGCGCGCTAGAAGCCGTGCGGCAGCCACGGCGCCACCGGTGAGCCGAACGCCACCGACGCCTCCGCCAGCGCCCCCGGCCGCAGTTCGCCCACCCGCCCGGCCCGCGCCAGCGACAGCAGGGACACGCCACCGAGGTACGCCGCCCCCAACTCCCGTACCGACAGCGTCAGCTCGGCCGCGTCCGTCGTACGCTCGCAGGACGCTCCCTTGGTGTCCCCGGTCAGCCGCCAACGCCCCGCGTTCCAGGGGCAGAAGGCGTCCGCCACCTCCAGCACCACGTCCACCGGCGTCTGATAGGTGCGCGCCGCGAGCGCCGCACCGACGTCGACGAGACGGACGTACCCCATGTCCCGCACCCGCGTCAGACAGCGCCGGATGTCGGAGACCTGGTACTGCCAGGCGTCGTCGACCGGCCGCCCCCGCACCGTCAGCGTCGACATCAGGTCGATGCCGAACAGGAACCGCCACAGCGCCGCGTCGCTCGCGGGATCGAGCGCGGCCAGGTACTCCAGCGACACCGTGCCGTCGTGCCCGCTCGGCGACCAGCCCAGCTTCGTACGGAACCGGGCGTACCCGGTGACCTCCCCGTCCCGCTCGGCGACCACGCACTGCAGCGCCGACGCCCCGTCCCGCTCGCTCTCCGGATCCAGCAGGCCCACCCGCTCCCAGCCCGGCTGCCGGGCCAGCATCCCGGGCCGCCGCGCCACCAGCTCCGCGTACACCGCCTCGCACGCGTCGAGCACGTCGGCCGGGCCGGCGTACCGCAGCCGTACGTCACCGGTGCCGGCCGGCGCGTCCAGCGTCACCCGGCTCGTGTCGATCTCGGCCTGCAGCTGGAAGGTCGCGGCGCCGTACCCGAAGCGGCCGTAGATCGCCGGCTCGGAGGCGGTCAGCGCGGCCAGCGGCTCGCCCCACTCCCGTACGTCGTCCAGCTGGCGGCGCATCATCGACGTCAGCACCCCGCGCCGCCGGTGCGTCGCGGCCACGCTCACCATGGTGATCCCCGCGGTGGGCAGCACGGCACCGCCCGGCACGGTCATCCGGAACCGGAACGCTCCTGTCGTCCCGACCAGTTCGGACCCGTCCCAGACGGCCAGCGAGCGTTCGCACTCGGTGAGGGACCGGTCCAGGTCGCGCTCCTCGGCCGGAGCCGGACCGGCGCCGAAGGCCCGCACCAGGTGGTCCCACCACCCGTCGAACTCCTCGGGACGCAGCACCTTCAACTCGGTCGCACGCTCGGTCGCCATACGCCATGCCTACCAGGGCATTGCAGGACGAGCCAGCGAATTTCTCCCGGACGGCGACGTGGGGGCTTCCGGTGAAGTTCACTGTGAAGTCGCACTCGAAGGTGAGCCTCGGACGGGGGACAAGTGGGACCTCCCGTGCCAAGCAGCTGGTCCGATGGATAGGGTCCCGAACTAATGGCAGTAGACCGAGAGCGGCGCGCGAAGGCCGAGACGTTCCCGGCCCGGTGGAAAGTGCAGTGGCACCGGGTCCGCGTCGGCGTGCGCAGAAGCGCCGTGGACTACTTCCGCGGCGACGGCTCCGACTGGATCGCGCTGATCGGGCTGCTCCTGACCGTCCCGGTCCTCGCGGCCGTGACCCTCGCCAACTCGGTCTGGTTCTCCCCGGCCGCGCTGGTCCTGCCGATCATCGCGGGCGGCCTGCTGCTGCGCCCGGCGAGCCTGCTCGGCCTGTACGCGGCGGCGGCCACCGCCCTGATCGTGGAGTCGGTACGGCTCGGCCCCTACACCGAGGGCCCCTCCCGGGTCACCCCGGGCGTGGTCCTCGTCGTCGCCGCCTGTGGTTTCTTCGGTCTGCTCACCGCCCAGTTCCGCAGCCGGGTCGGCGTCCCCTGGCGGCGCGGCGGCACCATGCTCTTCGACCTGCGCGAACGCATCCGGGTGCAGAGCAAGCTGCCGAAGCTGCCGCCGGGCTGGCACCGCGAGATGGCCCTGCGGCCGGCCGGCGGCCAGTCCTTCTCCGGCGACTTCGTGGTCGCGGCCCGCACGAACAACGGCCGCACCATGGAGGTCGTCCTCACGGACGTCTCCGGCAAGGGCATGGACGCGGCGTCCCGCGCCCTGCTCCTGTCCGGCGCCTTCGGCGGCCTCCTCGGCTCCCTCCCGCCGCACGCCTTCCTCCCCGCCGCCAACGGCTACCTGCTCCGCCAGGACTGGGACGAGGGCTTCGCGACCTCCATACACCTGGTCCTGGACCTCGACTCCGGCGACTACGAGCTGTACTCCGCGGGTCACCCGCCCGGTCTCCAGCTCAGCGCCGGCAGCGGCCGCTGGGAGGAGAAGGCGGCCGAGGGCCCCCTCCTCGGCGTGTACGACGGCGCCCAGTTCGACCCGGTGAAGGGCTCCCTGCGCCCCGGCGACGTCCTGATGATCTTCACGGACGGCCTGGTGGAGACGGCCGACCGCGACATCGTGGAAGGGATGGACCGCCTCACGGGAGAGGCCGACCGCTATGTCGCCGGCGGCTTCCACGGCGCCGCCTGGCACCTGATCGAGGCGGTGGCGAAGGACGTCAACGACGACAGGGCGCTGCTCCTGATCTGCCGGGAGGCGGCGAGGTAGTCCTGCGTTGTCAGCCGCGGCCGCGTGGGGGCTGGTCGCGCAGTTCCTCCCCCGCCGGTAAGTGACACCCCCCCCGTCCCGGCCACGAGATACTCGCACCGTGATCACCACCCTCACCCTCCCCGAAGTGGAGGCGCTCGCCCGAGCCGCCCACGCGGCGCAGACCGACAAGGCCGGCCGTCCCTACGCCGAGCACCTCGCCGCCGTCGCCCACGGCGTCCGCGCCCGCGGCGGCGACCCGGACCAGATCGCCGCCGCCTGGCTGCACGACGCCGTCGAGGATCACGCCCTCACCGAGGAGTGGCTGGCCACGGCCGCCCTGAGCCCCCGCACGAAGGCCATCGTGCGCGCCCTCACCAAGCACCCCGGCGAGCCCCCGGAGTCGTACGCCCACCGCGTCCTCACCACCCCCGGCGCCCTCCTCGTCAAGGAAGCCGACCTCGCGCACAACGCCGACCCCGGCCGTCTCGCCGTACTGGACGAGGACACCCGGAAACGGCTGACCGAGAAGTACGCCCGGATGCGCGCCCTCCTCGGCCTCCCCGCGTAAGCGGAACAAACGGAACCCGCGGCGTCACGCGTTGGCCATCTCCCGGCTCCGCGGCTCCTGCTCCTGCCCCCGGGCCGGTTCCGCGGCCTCCCGCCGGAACGCCCAGTCCATCCGCGGCTCCATGGAGAACCGGAACACCCGCTGCACGGGCCGGGTGCACAGCAGCGTCACGCACGCGCCCGCGAGCGCCGTGACGAGGATCTCGCCGAGCGGCCCGTGCAGCCACTTCGGGTCGAACCAGCCGGCGTGGACGCCGTACTTCACGACGAAGCCGTGCAGAAGGTAGCCGTACAGCGTGCCCGCGCCCAGCGCCGTGAACCACGTCCGCCGGCCCGGTACCCAGGAGAAGAAGCCGGCCGTCAGCAGCATCGAGCAGCCGAACATGGCGAGCACCATCACCGGCCCGCACCACCACGGCGCGCCCAGCTCCTGCGCGGAGTCCCGGTGGTAGAACCACGCGGTGTTCATCCGCGGCACCGACCACCACGCGAACGCCAGCGCGAGGGCGAACACCGGCACCGCGGCGATCCGCACCGGCCACCGGCGCACCAGCCGGAAGTGCTCGGGCCGCAGGCACAGGCCGAGCACGAAGTACGGCAGGAACTGCAGCACCCGCTGGAGGTCGAGGTCGTCACCGATGCTCGGGGACACCGACGCCAGCATCGCGATGCCGAAGGCGACCGGAAGGGGATGGCGGACCGCCTTCCACAGGGGCGTGGTCAGCCGCCAGACGAACAGCGCGCACAGGAACCAGGTCAGGTACCAGGGATCGAGCAGGCTGATGTCCTGGCCGGAGTCGCCGACCACGAAGCGCTGGAAGAGCGAGTAGGCGGTCTCGAACAGGACATAGGGGATGACGACCCCGGTGACCAGCCGCTTCAGCCGGTCCGGGCGCATGTCGAAGTTCCGGGAGAAGTAGCCGGAGACGATGATGAACGCCGGCATGTGGAAGGCGTACACGACGCAGTACATCGCCTCCAGGACGCGGCTGTCGCCCTTCAGCGGCTCCCATGAGTGACCCATCGCGACGAGCACGATCGCGAGGTACTTGGCGTTGTCGAAGAACGCGTCGCGCGGTCTGCCCGCCGGCGGCCGGGCCGGGGGACGTGGTGTTCGGTTCTGGCCGGGGGACGTGGCGGCGTCAAACATCTGAGGCACCCTAGCGTCGCCTGTGGGATTTCGTAAAACCGCCGGTGTGGTTCCTGGTAATCGGCGACAACCGAATCTTGATCGCCGGGTGATTTACCGGAGTCGATGCCTGTGTCTATGCAGTTCGATGCGGCACTTACACCCGTGATGTCCTTATTAATCCCTACTAATTGGTGCATAACGTCCGCAGGTCGCCGTTCTTTGCCGTGCCTGTGTCAATAATTCGAATTGGCTGCGCGCGAGTTGTGTGGACACGGAAACCATGTCCGTCAATTGCCGTGGATCCAGGGGCGGGTGGGGCCTCGAATTACAGTGCGGGCAGTTGTCGGTGTGCGGTGTGTTGTCGACGTTGTGTCACGAACCGCATAGTGCGGCCGGGTTGGTGGCACGATGGATCTGGCGGGGGTGCGGGGCCGTACCCCAGGGCCGGAGAGCGGACCGACCGAGGGTGTGATCAGTTGTGGCCATTTCACTGTCTGTGGTGTTGCTGTTGGCGATCATCCTTGTGGTGATGATGAGAGGGGGGAACATCAAGGCGGGCCCCGCCATCGTCGCCGTCCTGTTCGGCTTCTTCCTCGCGTCGACCGGGATGGCCCCCTCGATCCAGCGCTTCCTCGACTCGCTGGCGCAGACCATAAACTCGATCAACTTCTGACCCCGGGAGCCGGCCGGCGGCACGCGGCCTGCGCCACGACGGCGGCAGCGACCGGCGGCGCACGCGTGCCCGCCGCCACCCTCGCCCGCGATCCGGCGCACTCCGCCGAGCAGGCCCGGCACGGCACCAAGGGCGGCACCCCGCGCGCTCTATCCGCGGGGAACGGGGACCTGCTTCCAGCCGTCGACCGACTTCGTGACGAACAGGACCCGATAGACCTCGCGGGTCCACACGGTGGCACCCTCCCCGTGCTCGGGGAGTTCCCGGAACGCCTCTTCCTCCGAGTCGTAGCTGTACTTACGACCCTTCGCGTCCTTGACCATCCACTCTCTGCCGGGCAGCCCCGCCGCTCCCATGGCCACGATGGCTTCCCCTCCCCTGCCGATCCGTCCCCGGCAACGACTCAGGCCCAGGTCACCGAGTGAACTTACTCGGTGACCTGGGCCTGAGCCATTCGGAGCGGGCGACGGGAATCGAACCCGCGTAGTCAGTTTGGAAGACTGAAGCTCTACCATTGAGCTACGCCCGCACAACACGCGCCGCAGGTCGGCGACCGCGGCACAGAAGGCATCGTAGCGGGTCGTCCGCCGCGTAGGCCAACGCGATGGGGCCGCGGGGATGCGACCCGGGCGCGGTGCGGACGCGACGCCGATGCGGGTGAACAAAGCGACCGACGCAGGCGGCCCGGGCATGTACCCTACGTGTCGCACCGAAACGGGGTGTGGCGCAGCTTGGTAGCGCGTCCGCTTTGGGAGCGGAAGGCCGTGGGTTCAAATCCCGCCACCCCGACCACCACCTGACGGCGTCCGTCTTGATCGCCTTTTGGGGCGCTGAGCCGCTGCGGTTACTATGCAAGCTGCGCGCCCGCGTGTCCCGGCCCCCGCACGGCGGCTTACGAACTCCGCCGGGCGGCGAAAGTCCGCCGGGCCCCTCTGGCACCGGCAGAACCCAAGAAGTCAGCCACAAGGAGACCGAACCGTGAAGAGCGCCGTGGAGACCCTGAACCCGACTCGGGTTCGGCTCACTGTCGAGGTGCCCTTCGAGGAGCTCAAGGACAGCCTCGACGCGGCGTACAAGAAGATCAACCAGCAGGTCACGGTGAAGGGCTTCCGCAAGGGCAAGATCCCGGCCCGTGTCATCGACCAGCGGTTCGGCCGCGGTGCGGTCCTGGAGGAGGCGGTCAACGACGCGCTTCCGAAGTTCTACACCGAAGCGGTCAACGAGGCCGAGCTGAACCCGCTGGGCCAGCCCGACGTCGACATCACCGAGCTGAAGGACGGCGAGACGCTGAACTTCACCGCCGAGGTCGACGTCCGCCCGGCCCTGGAGATCCCGGACTACTCGGGCATCGAGGTCGAGGTCGACGCCGTCGAGGTCAGCGACGAGGACGTCGAGAAGTCGGTCGAGCAGCTCCGTGAGCGCTTCGCCGCCACCTCCCCGGTGGAGCGCGCGGCCGAGGACGGCGACGTCGTCACCATCGACCTGGAGGCCAAGGTCGACGGCGAGGTCCTGGAGGACGGCATCGCGAGCGGTGTCTCCTACACCATCGGCTCCGGCGAGCTCCTCGACGGCATCGACGACGCCGTGAAGGGCCTGGAGGCCGGTGGCGAGGCCACCTTCACCTCCGAGCTCAAGGGCGGCTCCGCGGCCGGCCGTGAGGCCGAGGTCACCGTCAAGGTCACCCAGGTCGCCGCCCGCGAACTCCCCGAGCTGGACGACGAGTTCGCGCAGCTCGCCTCCGAGTTCGACACCCTGGACGAGCTGAAGGCCGACAGCCGCAAGCGCCTCGCCAACATGAAGACGTACGACCAGGCCACGCAGGCCCAGGAGCGCGTCCTGGAGAAGCTGCTGGAGCTCGTCGAGGTGCCGGTCCCCGAGAAGCTGCTCGAGGACGAGATCAACACCCGCAAGCACAACCTGGAGCACCACCAGCTCGGCCAGATGGGCCTCGACCTGGAGAAGTACCTCGAGATCCAGGGCAAGACCGCCGAGGAGTTCGAGGCCGAGACCAAGGAAGCCGCGGTCAAGGGCATCAAGACCCAGTTCGTCCTCGACGAGCTGGTCAAGGTCGAGAAGCTGAACGTCAACCAGGAGGAGCTCACCGAGCACCTCATGCGGCGCGCGGCCTCCTCCGGCATGTCCCCCGACCAGTTCGCCCAGGCCGTCGTCGAGGGCGGCCAGGTCCCGCTCCTGGTCGGCGAGGTCGCCCGCGGCAAGGCCCTGGCCGTCGTGGTCGAGGCCGCCACGGTGAAGGACACCAACGGCGAGATCGTCGACCTGGACGACGAGGACGAGGACGAGACCGGGACGGAGGCCCCTGAGGCCGCCGCCGAGGCCGCCGACGCCCCCGCCGAGGACAAGACCGAGGGCTGAGCCCTACGGCGCCCGTAACGGCGTACAGGGGCTCCTGGGACCCATCCCGGGGGCCCCTTTGTCGTACGCCGGGGCAAGCGCACCGGAAGGCGGCGCAGCCGCCGTCTGGGGGCGCGGGGAACTGCGCGACAAGCCACGACGGCGCCGCACCCGCCCACCCACCGCCGCGGTCACGGCGGGTTGACAGCGGCCCTTCCGCCGGAGGCACCGGCACTACGCCCCCGGCGAACAGCCCTGTTACCGGGATTCCCCGAAGGGACCATCGCGTTAGGGTCCATGAGTACGAGGGCAGCCAAGCCCCCGGCTACGGAAACGTGAGACGGCCCGGCGCCGTCGTACAGACGAGCAGGTGGATACGTGACGAATCTGATGCCCTCCGCCGCCGGCGAGCCTTCCTTCGGTGGTGGCCTCGGTGACCAGGTCTACAACCGGCTGCTCGGTGAGCGGATCATCTTCCTGGGTCAGCAGGTGGACGACGACATCGCCAACAAGATCACCGCGCAGCTGCTGCTGCTCGCGGCGGAGCCCAACAAGGACATCTTCCTCTACATCAACAGCCCCGGCGGCTCGGTGACGGCCGGTATGGCGATCTACGACACCATGCAGTTCATCCCGAACGACGTGGTCACCATCGCCATGGGCATGGCGGCCTCGATGGGCCAGTTCCTGCTCACCGGCGGCACCGCAGGCAAGCGCTTCGCCCTGCCGCACACGGACATCATGATGCACCAGGGCTCCGCGGGCCTGGGCGGTACGGTCTCGGACATCAAGATCCAGGCCCAGTACCTGCTGCGCACCAAGAAGACCATGTCCGAGCTGACCGCCCTGCACTCCGGCCAGACCGTCGAGACGATCGTCCGCGACGGCGACCGCGACCGCTGGTTCACCCCGGAAGAGGCCAAGGAGTACGGTCTCATTGACGGGATCATCACGCATGCCTCCGGTGTTCCGGGAGGCGGCGGTACCGGCGCCTCCTGAGCCCGGCCACGCCACGCTCCGGCGAGACTCCAGCCCCCCGAACGCCACCAGGACGGTGAACACCCTCATGAGCAACTTCCCCGGCGCCGCCGACGCCCGTTACGACGGCCCTCGGCCCGACGCCCGCTATGTCATCCCGCGCTTCGTGGAGCGCACCTCCCAGGGCATCCGCGAGTACGACCCGTACGCGAAGCTCTTCGAGGAGCGTGTGATCTTCCTCGGCGTCCAGATCGACGACGCCTCCGCCAACGACGTCATGGCGCAGCTGCTGTGCCTGGAGTCGATGGACCCGGACCGGGACATCTCGATCTACATCAACAGCCCGGGCGGCGACATGACCGCCCTCACGGCGATCTACGACACGATGCAGTTCGTGAAGCCCGACATCCAGACGGTCTGCATGGGCCAGGCGGCCTCCGCGGCGGCGATCCTGCTGGCCGCCGGCACGCCCGGCAAGCGCATGGCGCTGCCGAACTCCCGTGTGCTGATCCACCAGCCGGCCGGTTCCACCGGCCGCGGCCAGCTCTCCGACCTGGAGATCATCGCCAACGAGTTCACGCGGATGCGTGAGCAGCTGGAAGACATGCTGGCCAAGCACTCCAAGCGGCCGATCGAGCAGGTCCGCGAGGACATCGAGCGCGACAAGATCCTCACCGCGGAGGAAGCGCTCGAGTACGGCATCGTGGACCAGATCATCTCCACCCGGAAGATGAACAACGCTGACGTCCGCTGACAGAGGCCGCTGACAGAGAATGTATTCTCTGCCGCCCTTGGCACGGTTTGACCGCGCGCACGGCAAGGTGCACGTCAAAGTGAACCGTGCCAAGGGGGGCCCGTACGAGGGGCCCGGCAAGGTACCGTCGACATAAGGCAGCACCAGGAGCCGCTGGATTCGAGAGAGTCCAGGCGTCTCCCAGGCGAAGGGGAAGCACACCGTGGCACGCATCGGTGACGGCGGCGATCTGCTCAAGTGCTCGTTCTGCGGCAAGAGCCAGAAGCAGGTCAAGAAGCTCATCGCAGGGCCCGGTGTGTACATCTGCGACGAGTGCATCGACCTCTGCAACGAGATCATCGAGGAGGAACTCGCCGAGACGAGCGAGGTGCGCTGGGAGGAACTCCCCAAGCCCCGCGAGATCTACGAGTTCCTGGAGGGCTACGTGGTGGGCCAGGAGCCCGCCAAGAAGGCCCTCTCGGTCGCGGTGTACAACCACTACAAGCGCGTCCAGGCAGGGGAGAACGGCGGCGCCCAAGGCCGCGACGACGCCATCGAGTTGGCGAAGTCCAACATCCTCCTGCTGGGCCCCACCGGCTCCGGCAAGACGCTCCTCGCGCAGACCCTGGCCCGCATGCTGAACGTGCCGTTCGCGATCGCCGACGCCACCGCGCTGACGGAGGCCGGCTACGTGGGCGAGGACGTGGAGAACATCCTCCTCAAGCTGATCCAGGCCGCGGACTACGACGTCAAGAAGGCCGAGACCGGGATCATCTACATCGACGAGATCGACAAGGTAGCCCGTAAGAGCGAAAATCCTTCGATCACGCGAGACGTCTCCGGCGAGGGTGTGCAGCAGGCCCTGCTGAAGATCCTGGAGGGCACCACGGCCTCCGTCCCGCCGCAGGGCGGCCGCAAGCACCCGCACCAGGAGTTCATCCAGATCGACACGACGAACGTGCTGTTCATCGTGGGCGGTGCGTTCGCCGGCCTGGAGAAGCTCATCGAGTCCCGGGCGGGCGCCAAGGGCATCGGCTTCGGCGCGACCATCCGCTCCAAGCGCGAGCTGCAGTCCAAGGACCAGTTCGAGGACGTCATGCCCGAGGACCTGGTCAAGTTCGGCATGATCCCGGAGTTCATCGGCCGCCTCCCGGTCATCACCTCGGTCCACAACCTGGACCGCGAGGCCCTGCTCCAGATCCTCATCGAGCCGCGCAACGCGCTGGTCAAGCAGTACCAGCGCCTCTTCGAACTCGACGGCGTGGAGCTGGACTTCGAGCGCGAGGCCCTGGAGGCCATCGCCGACCAGGCGATCCTCCGCCAGACCGGCGCGCGCGGCCTGCGGGCCATCATGGAGGAAGTCCTCATGTCCGTGATGTACGAGGTCCCGTCCCGCAAGGACGTGGCCCGCGTCGTCATCACGGCCGACGTCGTCCACTCCAACGTCAACCCGACCCTGATCCCGCGCGACGCCCGGGGCCGGGGCGCGGGGGAGCAGAAGTCGGCGTAACCCCCGTCAACACCGAAGCGCCGGGCCCTCCTCGGAGGGCCCGGCGCTTTCGTGTGCGTCGGCGTGTGTCGGCAGCGTGCGTCGACGGCGACTACTTGGCGACGCGCACCGCACCCCGCACATCGGCCGCGATCTTCGCCGACTCGTCCAGGGTGTACGTCTTCACGCCCGCCGTCGGCTCCACGATGCCGATGGTGCTGTAGTCCGCCCAGATGCACATGTACGCCGTCTGGTCCTTGCCGGTGAGCTGGTTCTTGCCCGTCGCCTGCTGGCACTTCATCACCGCGCCGTCCAGACCGTCGGGTGAGACGGACTGCGCGTCGCCGGCCAGCTTCACGTCGTCGTCGGAGGAACTGCTCGCCTTCATCTGGGCGAAGGTGGTGTCCAGCGCCGTCTGCGGGTCCTTCACCGTGCCGTAGACGCCGAAGAGGGTGAAGTTCTCGGCGGTCTGCGCCTTGGCCACGCTGGTGGGGTCGGTCGTGTCGAGGGAGTTCAGGTCGATGGTCGAGTAGACCGCGCCGACCGAGGTGGCGTCGGTGACACCGGCCTTGGCGAGGTCCTTCGCGTCGCTCGAACTCGCCTTCTTCTCCGAGGAGTCGCCGTACCGCTTGTACTTGCCGGACAGCACCGAGGCCGGCGTGGTCAGCTTGTGCGGCCCGTCGTCCTTCAGCGCGCCGGATCCGCTCCCGCCGAGCACGAAGTACGCCCCGACGCCGATCGCCGCCACCACGGCGACCGCCCCGATGACGAGGCCCGTCTTCTTCTTCCCGCCGCCCGGAGCCGGCGGCTGCGGAACGCCGTAGGGAGGCTGGCCGTACGGGGGCTGCTGGCCGTACGGGTTGTCCTGCGGGGGAACCCCCTGGGGCGGGTAGCCGTAGCCCGGCTGCGGGGGCTGCGGCGGCTGACCGTAGGGTCCCGGCTGCGGCGGAGCCTGCTGCGGATAGCCGTAGCCGGGCTGGGGAGCCTGGGGCGCCTGCGGCGGCTGGCCGTACGGACCCGGCTGCTGCCCGTACGGTCCCGGCTGCTGCGGCGGCGGCGCGCCGTACGGGCCCGGCTGGTTGTAGCTCATCCCTGGGTTCCCCTCCAGATGCTTATGTGTTCCTGACATCCTGGCGCAGTCACAGGGGACTCATGGCGCGGGGGTGTCCACCGTTACGGAACAAACGCGTTTCGGGACAGCCCTGAGACACCTCTAAACTGGGCCCCGTGACCGAGAATGCTCAGCAGCAGCCCACAGCGCCCAGCACCGAACTGCCGACCCAGTACGCGCCGGCCGACGTAGAGGGGCCGCTGTACGAGCGCTGGGTAGAGCGCGGTTACTTCGCGGCCGACGCCAAGAGCGACAAGCCCGCGTACACCATCGTCATCCCGCCCCCCAACGTCACCGGCTCCCTCCACCTGGGCCACGCCTTCCAGCACACGCTGATGGACGCGCTGACCCGCCGCAAGCGCATGCAGGGCTTCGAGTCGCTGTGGCTGCCCGGCATGGACCACGCCGGCATCGCCACCCAGAACAAGGTCGAGCAGCAGCTCGCCGAGGAGGGCAAGTCCCGCCACGACCTGGGCCGCGAGGAGTTCGTCGAGCGGGTCTGGCAGTGGAAGGAAGAGTACGGCGGCAGGATCCTCGGCCAGATGCGCCGGCTCGGCGACGGCGTCGACTGGGACCGCGAGCGCTTCACCATGGACGAGGGCCTGTCCAAGGCCGTCCAGACCATCTTCAAGAAGCTCTACGACGACGAGCTGATCTACCGCGCCGAGCGCATCATCAACTGGTGCCCGCGCTGTCTGACGGCCATCTCGGACATCGAGGTGGAGTACCAGGAGGACGACGGCGAGCTGGTCTCCATCAAGTACGGCGAGGGCGACGAGACGCTGGTCGTCGCCACCACGCGTGCGGAGACGATGCTCGGCGACACGGCCGTCGCCGTCCACCCGGACGACGAGCGGTACAAGCACCTGGTCGGCAAGCGCATCAAGCTCCCGCTGACGGACCGCGCCATCCCCGTCGTCGCGGACACCCACGTCGATCCGGAGTTCGGCACGGGTGCCGTCAAGGTCACCCCGGCCCACGACCCGAACGACTTCGCGATCGGCCAGCGCCACGGCCTGGAGTCCATCACGGTCATGGACGAGCGCGGGATCATCACGGTCCACGGCCCCTTCGAGGGACTCGACCGCTTCGAGGCGCGTTCCGCGATCGTCGGAGCGCTGCGTTCGCAGGGCCGGATCGTCGCCGAGAAGCGTCCGTACGTCCACAGCGTCGGCCACTGCTCGCGCTGCCAGACCACCATCGAGCCGCGGCTGTCCATGCAGTGGTGGGTCAAGGTCGGCCCGCTGGCGCAGGCGGCGGGCGACGCGGTCCGCGACGGCCGGGTCACGATCCACCCCGCCGACATGTCGAAGCGCTACTTCGACTGGGTCGACAACATGCACGACTGGTGCATCTCGCGCCAGCTGTGGTGGGGCCACCGGATCCCGGTCTGGTACGGCCCCGACGGCGAGGTCGTCTGCGTCGGCCCCGACGAGGAGCCGCCCGGCACCGAGGCGGAGGGCTGGAAGCAGGACCCCGACGTCCTGGACACCTGGTTCTCCTCCGGCCTGTGGCCCTTCTCGACCCTCGGCTGGCCCGAACACACCCCGGATCTCGAGAAGTTCTACCCGACCGACGTCCTGCTCACGGGCCACGACATCATCTTCTTCTGGGTCGCCCGGATGATGATGTTCGGCCTCTACGCGATGGACGGCGAGGTCCCCTTCAAGACCATCGCCCTGACCGGTCTGGTCCGCGACCAGTTCGGCAAGAAGATGTCGAAGTCCTCGGGCACGGCCGTCGACCCGCTCGACTGGATGAACCAGTACGGCTCCGACGCCGTCCGCTTCACCCTGGCCCGCGGCGCCAACCCCGGCACCGACGTCCCGATCGGCGAGGACTGGGTCCAGGCCTCCCGCAACTTCGCCAACAAGATCTGGAACGCCACCCGCTTCGCCCTGATGAACGGCGCGACCGTCGAGGGCCCGCTCCCGGACCCGGCCGAGATGTCGGCGACGGACCGCTGGATCCTCTCCCGCCTCAACGAGACGGTCGCCGAAGTCGACGCGTTCTACGACGACTTCCAGTTCGCGAAGCTGTCCGACGCCCTCTTCCACTTCGCGTGGGACGAGGTCTTCGACTGGTACGTCGAGCTGTCCAAGACGACGTTCCAGGCGGGTGGCCGGGGCGCCGAGGTCTCCCGGCGCGTCCTGGGCGAGGTCCTCGACGTCACCCTGAAGCTGCTCCACCCGGTGGTCCCCTTCGTCACGGACACCCTGTGGACGACGCTGACCGGCGGCGAGTCGGTCGTGATCGCCGACTGGCCGGCCGACAGCGGCTTCCGGGACGAGGCGGCGGAGCGGGAGATCGAGAGCCTCCAGTCCGTCATCACCGAGGTCCGCCGCTTCCGTGCCGACCAGGGCCTGCAGGCCGGCCAGCGGGTCCCGGCCCGCCTGACGCTGGACGGTACGGCCCTCGCCCCGCACGAGGCGGCCATCCGCCAGCTGCTGCGCCTGCAGCCCGAGGGCGACGCCTTCGAGGCGACGGCGACCCTCCCGGTGGCCGGCGCCACGGTCGCCCTCGACCTCTCCGGCACCATCGACGTCGCCGCCGAGCGCAAGCGCCTCGCGAAGGACCTCGCGGCCGCCGAGAAGGAGAAGGCCCAGGCGACCGGCAAGCTCGGCAACGAGGCGTTCCTGGCGAAGGCCCCGGACAACGTGGTGGAGAAGATCCGCACCCGGCTCGCCAAGGCCGACGAGGACATCGCCCGCATCCAGACCCAGCTGGACCGCCTTCCGGAGGCGTAGCCGGACCGCCTTCCGCAGGAGTGGCCGGACCGCCTTCCGCAGGCGTGGCCGGTGGGCCCCGCAAGGCCTTGGCCGAGGCGTCCCGCACAGGCGTCCGGCAGCCCTTCCCGCAGGGCTGCCGGACGCCTGGCGCGTTTCCCGGGTCACAAAGCGCCGCCCGGCCGCCGCCCTACAATCCAGAAGTAGGAACATGACCCTAATGTTCCGTTTTGGTGCCATGCGGCGGAGGGAACGCCCACATGCAGCGCAGGGGCCGAACGAGGACGCCTCCGCACCGGGGCCTGGTCCCCCTGACAGCCGGTGCGGGCGGCCTGCTCGCCGTGGTCATGGGCCTCGTCTTCCTGACGCTGGTCCTGGCGATCACGGACGCCCAGCACTCCCTGCTCTCCGCGCGGAGCGGCCGGCCGGCCCTGGAGCAGGTCGGGGTGGTCCAGGGGACCGTCTTCGACATGGAGGGCGGCCAGCGCAGCTATGTCATCACCCGCCAGGACGCGTTCCTCGCGCCCTGGAACGCGGCCCGGACCGCGTTCCCCGCGCAGGCACAGCGGCTCGTGGACGTCAGCACGTCCCCCGCCCAGCGGCAGCTGGCCCGGCAGATCCAGCGGTCCGGCCAGTCCTTCGTCGACGACTACTCGGTCCCGCTCGTGGCCGAGGCCCGGCGCGGCGATCCCAACGCGAGCAGCACGGTGCGGACGCTGGAGGGCAAGCAGCGGCTCGACGCACTCCGGGACCAGTTCACCCGCTACCTCCAGGCCGAGCGCCACGCGATCGACCAGCGTGAGAACGCGCTGGAGGGCCGGATGCGCACGCTGACGATCGCCGCGTCCGCCGGCGTCGGCGCGGCGGTCCTCCTGATCGTCGCCTACGGCGCCTACGTGACCCGGGTGATCGTCTGGCCGGTGCGCAGGATGGCCGGCTTCGCGACCCGGCTCGCCGCCGGGGACATGGGCACCCGGGTGCCGCCCTCCGGGCGCCGGGAGATCGGGCAGCTGGAGACGGCGTTCAACACCATGGCGGGCTCGCTGGAGAAGAGCCACCGGCGGCTGCGGCTGCTCTACGACGCCGGTACCGCCGTCGGCAACACCCTGGACGTGGGGCGGACCGCCGACGAGCTGGTGCGGGTGGCCGTCCCCCGCTTCGCCGACTTCGTCACCGTCGACCTGGAGGAGTCCGTGCTGCACGGCGGGGAGCCGACGGCCGCCGAGACCGTCCTGCGGCGCGTCGCCCGGGGCGGCGTCCGCGACGACTCCCCGCTGGACCCCACCGGTGCCCTGATCGCCGTGGACCCGCCGCCCGGCGCCACCCGTCACACCGCCGCCGCCCCGGCTCTCATGGCCGACCTGCGGGTCACCCGGCGAGCGAGGTTTCCCGACGCGCGGCACACCGAACAGCTCCTCGACTACGGCATGCGCTCGCTGATCACCGCGCCGTTGTCGGCACAGGGCGTGCTGATGGGGGTGATCGTCTTCTGGCGCACCCGGGACTCCCCGCCGTTCGAGAAGGACGACCTGTCCGACGCCGAGGAACTCGCCGCGAAGGCCGCGACCGCCATCGACAACGCGCGCCGCTACACCCGGGAGCGCGAGACCGCGCTGGGGCTCCAGCGCAGCCTGCTCCCGCACGACCTGCCCGACTGCCCGAGCGTCGACTTCGCCTACCGCTACCTGCCCACCGGCACCCGGGCCGGCGTCGGCGGCGACTGGCTCGACGTGATCCCGCTGTCGGGCACCCGGGTGGCCCTGGTCGTCGGGGACGTCGTCGGTCACGGCATCCAGGCCTCCGCCACCATGGGGCGGCTGCGCACGGCGGTCCGCACCCTCGCGGACGTCGACCTGCCCCCCGACGAACTCCTCACCCACCTCGACGACCTGGTCCTGCACCTCGAAGACGGCGCCCGGGAACAGGTCGGCGAGGTGGGCTCGACCTGCCTGTACGCCGTCTACGACCCGATCTCACGGCGTTGCTCCCTGGCCAGCGCGGGCCATCCGATGCCCTTCGTGATCACTCCCCAGGGGGCGGTGGAGCCGGCCCCCGGCCAGGCCGGCCCGCCGCTCGGGCTCGGCGGGCTGCCGTTCGAGACCACCGACCTGGACCTCACCGCGGGCTCCACCCTCGCCCTGTTCAGCAACGGCCTGGTGCACTCCCGCCACCTCGACATGGGCCGCGGTCTCGACCGGCTGCGCCGCGCGCTCGCCTCCGCCGGGGAGGGGGAGCCGCTGGAGGCCGCCTGCGACCGGGTGGTGGGCGCGCTGCGCACCGGCGAACCCGCCGACGACGTCACCCTGCTGCTCGCCCGCACCCGCGCCCTGCCCTGCGACCAGGTGGCCGTCTGGGAGGTCCCCGCGGACCCCGAGCAGGTAGCAGGGGCCCGGACCCTGGCCACCGACCAGCTCGCCGCCTGGAAGCTGGACGAGCTGACCTTCACCACCGAACTGGTGGTCAGCGAACTCGTCACGAACGCCGTCCGCTACGGCGGCGCCCCGATCCAGCTGCGGCTCATCCGCGACACCAGGATGCTGATCTGCGAGGTCTCCGACGGCAGCAGCACCGCCCCGCACCTGCGGCGGGCCCGGGTCTTCGACGAGGGCGGCCGGGGCCTGCTGCTGGTGGCCCAGCTCACCCAGCGGTGGGGGACCAGGCAGACCTCCGCCGGCAAGACGATCTGGTGCGAGCAGGCGCTTCCGGCGACCGACGCGTCCACGCGGCCGCGGGGCTCCGTAGACTGGTGCCGTGAGTGATCTGCCTCCGCGCGACCCCCATGAGAGCTTCGACGGCAACTTCGAGGACGACTCCGAGGACGGCTTCGACGACATCGTCGCGGCCGAGACGGACCGCGACCCCGATCTCGCGGTGATCGAGGCCGGCAGCCGGACCCTGCGTACCCAGGGCGGCCCGCAGCAGGCCGACGTCCCGGGCCGTCCCAAGGACCCGGAGATCGACCGGGCCCTGCGCGAGGTGGAGGCGGAGCTCGCCACCCGCTGGGGCGAGACCAAGCTGGAGCCGTCGGTCACCAGGATCGCCGCCCTGATGGACGTGCTGGGCGAGCCGCAGCGGTCGTACCCCTCGATCCACATCACCGGCACCAACGGCAAGACCTCCACCGCCCGTATGGTCGAGGCCCTGCTCGGCGCCTTCGACCTGCGCACCGGCCGTTACACCAGCCCGCACGTGCAGTCGATCACCGAGCGCATCAGCCTCGACGGCGCCCCGATCTCCGCCGAGCGGTTCATCGAGACGTACAACGACATCAAGCCCTACGTCGAGATGGTCGACGGGCAGCAGGAGTACCGGCTCTCCTTCTTCGAGGTGCTCACCGGCATGGCGTACGCGGCCTTCGCGGACGCCCCCGTGGACGTCGCCGTCGTCGAGGTCGGCATGGGCGGTTCCTGGGACGCCACGAACGTCATCGACGGGGACGTCGCCGTCGTCACCCCCATCGACCTCGACCACACCGACCGGCTCGGGGAGACCACCGCCGAGATCGCCGGCGAGAAGGCCGGCATCATCAAGCAGGACGCGACGGTCATCCTGGCCCAGCAGCCGGTCGACGCGGCGCAGGTGCTCCTCAAGAAGGCCGTCGAGGTGGACGCCACCGTCGCCCGCGAGGGCCTCGAGTTCGGCGTCGTCGCCCGCCGGGTCGCCGTCGGCGGCCAGCTGCTCACCCTGCGCGGCCTCGGCGGCGAGTACGACGAGGTCTACCTCCCCCTGCACGGCCCCTACCAGGCCCACAACGCGGCGGTCGCGCTCGCCGCGGTGGAGGCGTTCTTCGGGGTCGGCTCCCAGCGCCCCGAGTCCCTCGCCATCGACACGGTCCGCAAGGCCTTCGCGGCGGTCTCGTCCCCGGGCCGGCTGGAGGTCGTACGACGCTCTCCCACCGTCGTCCTCGACGCCGCCCACAACCCGGCCGGCGCCCGCGCCACCGCCGAGGCCGTCGGCGAGGCCTTCGACTTCAGCCGGCTGATCGGCGTGGTCGGGGCCAGCGGCGACAAGAACGTCCGGGGCCTCCTGGAGGCCTTCGAGCCGATCTTCGCCGAGGTCGTCGTCACCCAGAACTCCAGCCACCGCGCGATGGACGCGGACGAGCTGGCCGCGGTCGCCGTCGAGGTGTTCGGCGAGGACCGCGTCCAGGTCGAGCCGCGGCTGCCCGACGCCCTGGAGGCCGCGATCACGCTGGCCGAGGAGGAGGGCGAGTTCGCCGGCGGCGGCGTGCTGGTCACCGGCTCCGTCATCACCGTGGGCGAGGCCCGCCTGCTCCTCGGGAGGCCCTGACCATGCGTACGCTCTGCTCCTCCACCCTGATCGGCGAGTTCTTCGTCATCGGCTTCGCCGCCCTGGTCGCCATGAAGGACCCCGACCTGTCCACCTCCACGGTGTGGCTGGTCAGCGGCATCGCGATGGCCCTGTGCGTGGCCCTGTGCGGCGTGATCACCCGGCCCGGCGGCATCGCCCTCGGCTGGGCCCTGCAGATCGCCCTGATCGCCTCCGGGATCTTCGTCCCGACCATGTACTTCATGGGCGCGATCTTCGCGGGCCTGTGGTGGGCGTCGGTGCACTACGGGAAGAAGATCGACGAGGCCAAGGCGCGCTTCGCGGCGCAGAGCACTCAGGACACCCCGTCCGGCGCTTGAGGACGAGGCCGTCCAGGCCGAAGCGGGGGTCCGGGGCGGCAGCCCCCGAAGACGGCCGCGCCACCGACCTGCACACTGTGGAACGGGCGCTCAGACCAGCCCTGTAGCCTCTCCTCACCGCACACGTCAGTACCGCGAAGGAGCCTTCCCGTGACCCAGCGCACCCTCGTCCTGCTCAAGCCCGACGCCGTCCGTCGGGGCCTGACCGGCGAGATCATCAGCCGTATCGAGCGCAAGGCCGGCTGGCAGATCACCGCGCTGGAGCTGCGCACCCTGGAGCGGGCCACGCTGGAGCAGCACTACGCCGAGCACGTCGGCAAGCCGTTCTACGAGCCGCTGGTCGAGTTCATGTCCTCCGGCCCGTCCGTCGCCCTGATCGTCGAGGGCGAGCGGGTCATCGAGGGCATCCGCGCCCTGGCCGGCCCCACCGACCCGATCGCCGCGGCACCCGGCTCCATCCGCGGTGACTTCGGCGTGATCGTCCGCGAGAACCTGATCCACGCGTCCGACTCCGAGGAGTCCGCCGAGCGCGAGGTCAAGATCTTCTTCCCCGGCCGCGCGTAACCGTCAGGGGCCCGTAAAGGGCCCGTACGGAGTTTTCGTGGAAGTTCTTGACGAGGCGTCAGCCCATTGAGCTGCATGACCTGGGACGGCCGAACGTTTTCGGCCGTCCCTCGGCATATGCGTGCCGATCGGGGGAACGAGTGGCCCCGTCGGACCGTCTCCACAAGCGAGGCGGCCGTACACGTGCTGACAATGGCGAAGACCCTCGCGCAGTGTTCGTGCAGGCGCGTCTACGATGGAAGCCTTCACGTCACAGCACCCACTTCGCCGACCTGAAATGCCCTCAAAAGCTCCCGGGAAGGCCAGACGAATCCTGATGGGGAACTCAATGTCGTTCATCGGCCGTGACATGGCTGTCGACCTCGGGACCGCCAACACGCTGGTGTACGTCAGGGGTCGCGGGATCGTACTCAACGAGCCGTCCGTTGTCGCGATCAATACGAACACCGGTGGAATTCTTGCGGTCGGCGCGGAGGCGAAGAAGATGATCGGGCGCACGCCCGGCAACATCGTCGCCGTGCGCCCGCTCAAGGATGGCGTGATCGCCGACTTCGAGATCACCGAGCGGATGCTCCGCTACTTCATTCTGAAGATCCACAAGCGGCGGTATCTCGCGCGGCCGCGCGTGGTCGTGTGCGTGCCCTCCGGCATCACCGGTGTCGAGCGCCGTGCCGTCATCGAGGCGTCGTCACAGGCCGGCGCCCGCCAGGTGCACATCATCGAGGAGCCCATGGCGGCCGCCATCGGCTCCGGCCTGCCGGTCCACGAGGCCACCGGCAACATGGTGGTGGACATCGGCGGCGGCACCACGGAGGTCGCGGTCATCTCGCTCGGCGGCATCGTCACCGCCCAGTCCATCCGCGTCGCGGGCGACGAACTGGACAACGCGATCATCCAGCACATCAAGAAGGAGTACTCGCTCCTCCTCGGTGAGCGGACGGCAGAACAGATCAAGATCACGATCGGTTCGGCGTACGACCTCGACGCCGACGAGCACACCGAGATCCGCGGCCGGGACCTGGTGTCCGGCCTGCCCAAGACCGTCGTCATCTCGGCCGCCGAGGTCCGCAAGGCGATCGAGGAGCCGGTCAACGCGATCGTCGACGCCGTCAAGACCACGCTCGACAAGTGCCCGCCGGAGCTGTCCGGCGACATCATGGACAGGGGAATCGTTCTGACCGGCGGCGGAGCCCTGCTGCGCGGTCTGGACGAGCGGCTGCGCCGGGAGACCGGCATGCCGATCCACATCGCCGAGGACCCGCTGGACAGCGTGGCGCTCGGCTCCGGAAAGTGCGTCGAGGAGTTCGAGGCGCTCCAGCAGGTCCTGGACGCCCAGCCGCGCAGATGACATAACTCTTCGATTCCGCCGTACGAGATCATCTCCTCTCGTGCGGCGGATCGTTGATATGGAGGCATAGGCTCGCACAGAGCGAGTTCCCCACCCCCCCACAAGCCTCCGCACCCCCCACATGCCCCACTTGCTTCACAAGCTCCCGAAATCAAGCTCCGCAAGTTCCTATTGAGGAAGGCACGGCCGCCGCACGTGAGGGACACGAAAGAGAGCCGGCTGCTCCTGGTGCTGCTGATCGCCATCGCGTTCGCGCTGATCACGGTGGACATCCGAGGTGGCAGGAACTCCCCGGTCGACGGCGCCCGGCAGGCCGCGGCCGCGGTCTTCGGCCCGATCGAGAACGGCATGTCGACGGTGGTGGACCCGGTCGGAAACGCCGTCTCCGCCGTCCGTGACTCCGGCGAACGGCACGACCGGCTGGCCCGGCTGGAGAAGCAGAACGCGACCCTCAAGGCGAAGCTCGGCAGCGACGACCGCAACCGCAGCCGCCTGAGCCAGCTGGAGAAGATGCTCAACGTCGCCGCCGAGGGCCAGTACGGCATCAAGGGCGCCCAGGTCATCGCCATAGGGTCGGCGCAGGGCTTCTCCTGGACCGTCACCATCGACGTCGGCTACAACGACGGCATCAAGCGGGACATGACCGTCCTCAACGGCAACGGCCTGGTCGGCCGCGTGACCACGGTCGGCCCGGACGCCTCCACCGTGCTGCTCGCCAACGACCCCGACTTCACCGTCGGCACCCGCATGGAGGGCAGCGACGAACTCGGCTTCGCCTCCGGACAGGGCGACCGCCCGCTGCGCGTCGAACTCCTCGACAGCAAGGCCGAGGTGAAGAAGGGCGACCGGCTCGTCACCTTCGGCTCCCAGGGCGACAAGCCGTTCGTGCCCGGCGTCCCGGTCGGCACGGTCACCCGCGTCGACCCGTCCAACGGCGGCCTGACCCGCACCCTGTACGTCACGCCGTTCGTGTCCTTCACCAAGCTCGACATCGTCGGGGTGGTCGTCCAGGCACCGAAGAGGGACCCGCGCGACGAGGTGCTCCCGGCCAAGCCCAAGCCGACCCCGACCCCGACGGTGACCGTCACGGTCACCCCGTCCGCGGACGCGAGCACCAACGCGTCCGACACCACCGGCGAGCAGCAGTAGGAGCTGAATCCCCCATGCGTGTCAACCGGATCCTGCTCTCCTCCGCCCTGGTCGTCGTCGCCCTGGTGATCCAGGTGAGCGTCCTCGCCCGCCTGCACCTGCCCGGCGCCGTCCCCGACCTCATGCTCCTCACCGTCCTCGGCCTCGCCATGGTCTACGGCCATGTGGGCGGCGCCCTCGTCGGCTTCGGCGCCGGACTCCTCGCCGACCTCGCCCCGCCCGCCGACCACGCGGCCGGCCGCTACGCCCTGGTGCTCTGCGTCGTCGGCTACTTCGCCGGCCTCATCAAGCCGGAGAACGGCCGCCTGAAGTCCGCGACCGGCCCGATGCTCGTCGTGGTCGCCGCCGCCGTCGGCTCCACCCTGCTGTACGCCGGCGTCGGCGCCCTCGTCGGCGACACCGCCGCCCGGCACGTCGGCATGACCAGCCTGCTGATCACGGCGGCCCTGTACGACCTGCTGCTCGCCCCGTTCGTGGTGCCCGGCGTCATGGCCCTGGCCCGCCGCGCCGACAACGACCCGCTCACCGAGGCCAACTCCGGCGGCAAGGCCGGCGACATCTCCTCGGGCTGGATCTCCTCCGGCACCGGGATGCGCATCGGCGGACAGCGCGGCGGCCTCGGCGGCCTGAGGGCGAAGGCCCGCACCCGGAACGTCCGCGTCGGTCGCATCAAGGGGGTCAAGCGCCTGTGAACGCGGGGGAGTTCACCCGAACGAGTGCACGGGGGCGGAACGGGGCCTCACAGGTCGATCGTTCATCATGCGTACGCGCACGCGCATTTGTGCCAGGAGAGGGGGAGACAGCCCAGTGACCAACATTCCCGCGACCGGTCGGACCCCACGCGTCCAGATCCGTCTCGTCGTCATCCAGATCCTCGTCCTCTCCCTGCTCGGCACCCTCGGCGGCCGCCTGTGGTACCTGCAGATCCGGGAAGGCTCCGAGTACCAGAAGGAGGCCTCCGGCAACCACGTCCAGCAGGTCGTCGACCCCGCCGTGCGCGGCTCGATCCTGGACGCCCGCGGAGTCCCCCTCGCGGACAACGAGACCCGGCTGGTGGTCTCCGCCTCCCGCACCGACCTGCTCAAGCAGAAGGACGACGGCAAGGCGGTCCTGACCAAGCTCGCGGGCGTCCTCGGGATGAAGCCCGAGGAGGTCATGCAGAAGGTCCGCCTCTGCGACGCCAAGACCCCCCAGCCCTGCTGGAACGGCTCGCCGTACCAGCCGATCCCGATCACCGACGAGGCCACCGCCAAGCAGGCCCTGCAGATCCGCGAGCGCTCCGAGGACTTCCCCGGCATCACCGCCGAGCCCGAGGCCGTCCGCCGCTACGCGAGCCCCGGCAAGTCCAACACCGCCCAGGTCCTCGGCTATCTCTCCCCGGTCACCGACGACGAGATCCAGCAGGCCAAGGACACCTCCTCCCCGTACCTGCGCTCCGACCAGGTCGGCCGGTCGGGCCTGGAGCGCGAGTACGACAAGGAACTGCGCGGCAAGGCCGGCGTCACCCGCTACGAGGTCGACAACCTCGGCCGCGTCATCGGCAAGGCCGAGTCCGACGCCGCCGAGCCCGGTTCCAACCTGGTCACCAGCATCGACTCCCGCGTCCAGCGGGTCGCCGAGTACGAGCTGGACAAGGCGATGAAGGCCGCCCGCCAGCAGTACGACAGCATCACCCACGAGAACTACAAGGCCGACTCCGGCGCCGTCATCGTGATGGAGGCCAAGACCGGCCGGATCGTCGCCATGGCCTCCGCCCCGACCTACGACCCGAACGTCTGGGTCGGCGGCATCTCCGCCAAGGACTACCAGGCCCTCACCGGCAAGAACTCCGACTACCCGCTGCTCAACAGGGCCATACAGGGTCAGGCGGCCCCCGGTTCGACGTTCAAGGTGGTCTCCACCGCCGCCGCGGTCAACGCCGGCTACGCCTGGGACGGCGGCTACCCCTGCACCAGCTCCTACTCGGTGGGCGGCCAGGTCTTCAAGAACTTCGAGGGCGAGAACTTCGGCGACATCTCCCTGGGCCGCGCCCTGGAGGTCTCCTGCGACACCGTCTTCTACGGCCTCGCCGACCGCGAGTGGAAGAAGGACGGCGGCATCAACCCGAAGAAGGGCGAGCCGAAGGACTACTTCTTCAAGACCGCCCACCAGTTCGGCCTCGGCAAGGAGACCGGCATCGACCTGCCCAACGAGGTCACCGGCCGGGTCCCCGACCGCCAGTGGAAGATCGACTACTGGAAGGCCAACAAGGACGCCTGGTGCAAGTCCGGCAAGAAGGACGGCACTTACGTCGAGAAGATCGAGTACGAGAACTGCCTCGAAGGCAACAAGATGCGCGAGGGCGACGAGATCAACTACTCCATCGGCCAGGGCGACACCCTCGTCACGCCGATACAGGAGGCGATGATCTACGGCGCCGTGGCCAACGGCGGCACCGAGTACCAGCCGACCATCGGCAAGGCGATCATCAGCGCCGACGGCAAGACGGTCCAGGAGATCAAGCCCAAGGTGGTCCGCAAGCTGCCGGTCACCCAGGCCACCCTCAAGGGCATGGACGAGGCCTTCGCGGGCGTCATCACCCGCGGTACGGCGGCCTGGAAGTTCGGCGGCTGGCCGCAGGACAAGATCGCCCTGCACGGCAAGACCGGTACCGCCGAGGTCTACGGCAAGCAGACCACGTCCTGGCTCGCCACCTACAGCAAGGACTACACGGTCATCATGACCATCGCCCAGGCCGGTACCGGTTCCGGTGCCTCCGGTGAGGCGGTCCGCAACATCTACAGCGCGCTCTACGGCGTGTCGGCCGACGGCTCCGTCGACAAGAACAAGGCGCTGCTCTACACCCCGCAGCAGGGCCTGCCGAAGGTCCGCACGGACGGCACGATCGACTCCCCGAAGGTGTCCAAGGACCCGGCGAAGGACTTCCAGGTCTACTCCCAGCAGGGCGACAAGAACACCGACAACGGGCAGACCCCGGCCGCCACCACGGCCTCACCGTCCACAGGCAACCGTGACACCCGCAGACGAGCCCGCAAGCGGGGAAGCCGGAGGATGCTCACATGACCGGCGTCAACAGCTTCTCCGTCTCCGGGTACGGCCCGGCACGGGCCGGCTGGACCCGGATCTTCGCCCGGGACTCGCTGACCCGCCGCCTGGACTGGCCGATGCTGCTGGCGGCGGTCGCCCTGTCCCTGCTCGGCTCGGTGCTGGTCTACTCGGCGACCCGCAACCGCACCGAGATCAACCAGGGCGACCAGTACTACTTCCTGGTCCGGCACCTGATGAACATGGGCATCGGTCTCGCCCTGATGATCGGCACCGTCTGGGTCGGCCACCGCCAGCTCCGCAACGCCGTACCGATCCTCTACGGCCTCTCCCTGATGGGCATCCTCGCGGTGCTCACCCCGCTGGGCGCCACCATCAACGGCAGCCGAAACTGGATCGTCCTCGGCGGTGGCTTCTCGCTGCAGCCCGCCGAGTTCGTGAAGATCACGATCATCCTGGGCATGGCGATGATACTGGCGGCGCGGGTCGACGCCGGTGACAAGAAGTACCCCGACCATCGCACCGTCCTGCAGTCCCTGGGCCTGGCCGCGGTCCCCATCCTGATCGTGCTGCTCATGCCCGACCTCGGCACGGTCCTGGTGATGGTGACCATCATCCTCGGCGTGCTGCTCGCCTCCGGCGCCTCCAACCGCTGGGTCTTCGGGCTGCTCGCCGCCGGCGTGATCGGCTGCGTGGCCATCTGGCAGCTGCACATCCTGGACGAGTACCAGATCGCCCGCTTCGCCGCCTTCGCCAACCCGAGCCTCGACCCGGCCGGCGTCGGCTACAACACCAACCAGGCCCGGATCGCCATCGGCTCCGGCGGCCTGACCGGCGCGGGCCTGTTCCACGGCTCGCAGACCACCGGCCAGTTCGTGCCCGAGCAGCAGACCGACTTCGTCTTCACGGTCGCGGGGGAGGAGCTGGGCTTCGTCGGCGCGGGCCTGATCATCGTGCTCCTCGGGGTCGTCCTGTGGCGCGCCTGCCGGATCGCCCGCGAGACGACCGAGCTGTACGGCACGATCGTCGCGGCGGGGATCGTGGCGTGGTTCGCGTTCCAGGCTTTCGAGAACATCGGCATGACCCTCGGCATCATGCCGGTCACCGGCCTGCCGCTGCCGTTCGTGTCGTACGGCGGTTCGTCGATGTTCGCGGTGTGGGTGGCGGTGGGGCTGCTGCAGTCGATCAGGGTGCAGCGGCCGATGTCGGCATAGGAGGCTCCGCCCGGGGAACTCAGGGAGGTGAACACGCCACATCGGCTTGTTCACCTTCCGTACCAATTCAGTTTTCCTTCGATTTACCCTCTTCGGCCTCTGCCTCTGCGGCGGCCCGACCATTAGATTCAACTCATGGCGGATACGAAGCGCGAAATCGAGCGCAAGTACGAATCCGATGACAGCGGCCTGCCCGACCTGACCGGCGTCGCGGGAGTGGCGAACGTCGTGGACAAGGGCACCGCCGACCTCGACGCGACCTACCACGACACCTCCGACCTGCGCCTGGCCTCGGCCAAGGTCACCCTGCGCCGCCGCAGCGGAGGCAGCGACGCCGGCTGGCACCTCAAACTCCCCGTCGCCCCCGGCGTCCGGGACGAGATCCACGCCCCCCTCTCCGACACGCTCCCCGACGAACTCGCCGCCCTGGCCCGCTCCCGGGTCCGCGAGGGCCAACTGGTCCCGGTCGTCCGGCTGCGCACCACCCGCGACGTCCGGCACCTCGTCGACGCCGACGGCGCCCTGCTCGCCGAGGTGAGCGTGGACCGCGTACGGGCCGACCGGCTCTTCGGCGGCGACGGCAGGGCGCAGTGGACCGAGATCGAGGTGGAACTCGCCGACGGCGGCGACCCCGCCTTCCTCGACAAGGTGGAGAAACGGTTGGGCAAGGCGGGCGTACGCCCCTCGAAGTCCGCCTCGAAGCTCGCCCGCGCCCTGGCCGAGACCAAGGGCGGCAAACCGCGCCCGCCGAAGACCGGATCCGCCGCACCGGTCACGGCCGGCGACCACGTCATGGCCTACGTCCGCGCCCAGCGCGACGCGATCGTCGAGCTCGACCCCGCCGTCCGCCTGGACACCGAGGAGGGCGTGCACGACATGCGGGTCGCCACCCGCCGGCTGCGCAGCACCTTCCGCACCTTCGGCAAGGTCCTCGACCGCCGGGTCACCGACCCGATCGCCGACGAGCTGAAGTGGCTGGCCGGCGAACTGGGCGTGGGCCGCGACCAGGAGGTCCTGGCCGAACGCCTGATGTCGGCCCTCGCCGACGTACCCCCCACCCTCGTCCACGGCCCCGTCCACGACCGCATCCACCACTGGGCCGAGGCGAGCCAACGCGGCTCCCGCAGCCGGCTCCTCGGCGTCCTGGACTCCAAGCGCTACCTGGCGCTCCTCGACACCCTGGACACCCTCGCCGCCGGCCCGCCCCTGCTGAAGACGGCCGCCAAGGACCCGGAGCAGGTCCTCACCCAGGCCGTGCACAAGGACTTCGCCAAGGTCACCGACCTGATCGAGACGGCCATGGCCGAGCCCCCCGGCCACGACCGCGACCTCGGCCTGCACGAGGCCCGCAAGAAGGCCAAGCGCACCCGCTACGCGGCCGAGGCCGCCGGGCCCGCCCTCGGCAAGCCGGCGAAGACCATGGTCAGGTCCATGAAGTCGCTGCAGACCCTGCTCGGCGAGCACCAGGACAGCGTCATGGCCCGCGAGACCCTGCGCGAGCTGTCCGCGGTGGCCCACGCGGCCGGGGAGAGCGCGTTCACGTACGGGCTGCTCTACGGCCGCGAGGAGCAGCGGGCGGCGGCGGTGGAGACCGAGGCGCCGGGGGCCTGGGCGGACATCAAGGCCGAGGCGCCGGTGTGATCCGGACGTACGGGGGAGCCCGCCGACCGGGTTAGGCTTGATGGTCACCCTTCCCGGCCACCGGCCGGGGGGCGCCCCCCAGCCACCTCACAAAGGTCCGCGAGATGTCTGCCGAAGCCGCCGCTCAGGTCGCTGAGTCTGTGTTCCCGCAGCTCGAAGCTCTGCTCCCGCATGTGCAGAAGCCGATCCAGTATGTCGGCGGAGAGCTCAACTCCACGGTCAAGCCGTGGGAGACCTGCGACGTCCGCTGGGCGCTCATGTACCCGGACGCCTACGAGGTCGGCCTGCCCAACCAGGGCGTCATGATCCTCTACGAGGTCCTCAATGAGCAGGAGGGCGTCCTCGCCGAGCGCACCTACAGCGTGTGGCCGGACCTGGAGGCGCTGATGCGCGAGCACCGCGTCCCCCAGTTCACCGTGGACAGCCACCGCCCGGTGCAGGCCTTCGACGTGTTCGGCCTGTCCTTCTCCACCGAGCTGGGCTACACGAACATGCTCACGGCCCTGGACCTGGCCGGCATCCCCCTGGAGTCGCGCGAGCGCTCGATCGGCGACCCGATCGTCCTGGCCGGCGGTCATGCCGCCTTCAACCCGGAACCGATCGCGGACTTCATCGACGCGGCGATCATCGGCGACGGCGAGCAGGCCGTCCTCGACATGACGAGGATCATCCGCGAGTGGAAGGCGGAGGGCCGCCCCGGCGGCCGCGAGGAGGTCCTCCTCCGCCTGGCCAAGACCGGCTCCGTCTACATCCCGGCCTTCTACGACGTCGAGTACCTCCCCGACGGCCGTATCGCCCGCGTGGTCCCCAACCGGTCCGGCGTCCCGTGGCGGGTCTCCAAGCACACGGTCATGGACCTCGACGAGTGGCCGTACCCCAAGCAGCCGCTGGTCCCCCTGGCCGAGACGGTCCACGAGCGCATGTCCGTCGAGATCTTCCGCGGCTGCACCCGCGGCTGCCGCTTCTGCCAGGCCGGCATGATCACCCGCCCGGTCCGCGAACGCTCGATCACCGGCATCGGCGAGATGGTCGACAAGGGCCTCAAGGCCACCGGCTTCGAGGAGGTCGGCCTCCTCTCCCTCTCCTCCGCGGACCACTCGGAGATCGGCGACATCGCCAAGGGCCTGGCCGACCGCTACACCGAGGACAAGATCGGCCTCTCTCTCCCCTCCACCCGCGTCGACGCCTTCAACATCGACCTGGCCAACGAACTGACGCGCAACGGCCGCCGCTCCGGCCTCACCTTCGCCCCCGAGGGCGGCTCGGAACGCATCCGCAAGGTCATCAACAAGATGGTCTCGGAGGACGACCTCATCCGTACCGTCTCGACGGCCTACGGCAACGGCTGGCGCCAGGTGAAGCTGTACTTCATGTGCGGCCTGCCCACCGAGACCGACGACGACGTCCTCCAGATCGCCGACATGGCGACGAAGGTCATCGCCAAGGGCCGCGAGGTCTCCCGCTCCAACGACATCCGCTGCACGGTCTCCATCGGCGGCTTCGTCCCCAAGCCCCACACCCCCTTCCAGTGGGCGCCGCAGCTCTCCGCCGAGGAGACCGACGCGCGCCTGGAGAAGCTCCGCGACAAGATCCGCGGCGACAAGAAGTACGGCCGCTCGATCGGCTTCCGCTACCACGACGGCAAGCCCGGCATCGTCGAGGGCCTCCTCTCCCGCGGCGACCGCCGCATCGGCGCGGTCATCCGCGCGGTCTACGAGGACGGCGGCCGCTTCGACGGCTGGCGCGAGCACTTCTCCTACGACCGCTGGATGGCCTGCGCCGACAAGGCCCTGGCCCCCTTCGGCGTCGACGTCGACTGGTACACCACCCGCGAGCGCACCTACGAGGAAGTCCTCCCCTGGGACCACCTCGACTCCGGCCTGGACAAGGACTGGCTCTGGGAGGACTGGCAGGACGCCCTCGACGAGACAGAGGTCGAGGACTGCCGCTGGACGCCCTGCTTCGACTGCGGGGTGTGCCCGCAGATGGACACCAGCATCCAGATCGGCCCGACGGGCAAGAAGCTGCTGCCGCTGACGGTCAAGAAGGACGCCCCGACCAGCGGACACGCTCACTGACGTGAGTGAGGCGTTGCGGCGGATCGTGGAGGCCCTGGCGGACAGCAGCGAGGAAGACAGAGCGGCCGTGCTGAATGTGCTCGGCGCTCAGGGCAGGCGACAGAGGCCCGTGCAGGATGCGCCGAGAACGCCTCTGCCGCCGCCTGGAGGCTCTGCCAGGATCCATTCCGAGGTGGAGTGGGTCTGAGGGACTGCCGCCTCCGAGTCGGTCTCGTTGGCCCCGGTCGGCAGACGCAGTCTCGTTCCGGTGTCGGGTGGAAGGCAGGGACGGCCCCGCCCCCGGCGTGACTCGTACACAAGGCGCATAGCGCGGCGAGAGAACGCTGCAACCTCATGGTGCGAGCTATGACTGCCTGCTCGTATCGTGAAAAGACAGAGATCGGCCTGGTAGGCGGGAAAGTCATGGCAGAACCGGCGGTCGACTACGCGGCGGTGTTCCAGGCCCTTCCCGGGGCGGTGGCGCTGGTGACTCCGCAGCTGATCATCACGGACGCCAACGAGGAGTTCTCGCGCATCCGGGGCCTTCCCCGCGAGCAATTGGTCGGTCGTTTCCTGCCCGAGGACCGCCCCGAAAGGGACCCCGCCGAGCCTCTTCTGCTCAAGGTTCTGGCGTCACTGCGTCGGGCGGCGGACACCGGTGAGCGCAGCACAGTAGCGCTGCAGCGCTTCGAGATGAAGGACGACGACGAGCCCGGGGTGTGGCACGAGCGGTATGTCAACATGACCAACATTCCCGTGCTCGGACCTGACGGGCGGGTGACGCTGCTGCTGCACCGGGTGGAGGACGTCACCGAGCTCATCCGCGCCCGTGAGGTCGCGCTGACCTTGCAGGAAGCCATGCTGCCCGCCCCGCGCCCGGTCGGCCGGCACCCGGCGGCCGTCCGCTACCGGCCGGCCGCCGAAGCGCTCAACGTGGCCGGCGACTGGTACGACCTGGTCGATCTGCCTGGCGACCGCATTGCCGTCTCCGTCGGCGACGTCGTCGGCCACGGTCTGTCCGCGGCCGGTGTCATGGGGCAACTGCGCAGCGCGCTCACCGCCGCCTCTCTCGTCCCCGAAGGTCCCGCCCGCGCGCTGGAGGTCCTCGGGCTGTACGCCCGCACCGTCGACGGCGCCGAGAACACCACCGTGGCCACGGCATTCGTCGACTGGGCGAACGACACGATCACCTACAGCTGCGCCGGCCACCTCCCACCGGCGCTCCGCCGGGCGGACGGAACGGTCGAGTTCCTGGACCAGGCGACCGATCCGCCCCTGGCCGCCCGCCCTCAGCACGGCCCCCGGACCCAGGCTGTCGCGGCCTTCAGTGAGGGCGCTGTCCTCGTGCTCTACACCGACGGTCTGATCGAACGCCGTGGCGAAGACATTGACACGGGCCTCGCCCGGCTCGCCGACTCCCTGGTCCGCCACCGGGCAGACGATCCCCAGGCCCTCGCCGACGCCGTGCTCATCGACCTGCTCCCGCCCGGTGACGCCACCGACGACACCGCCCTGGTCATCGTGCGCCTGTGAATCTGGCGCCTGCACCACGCGGCAGGGGCACGATGCCGCGGACATCGGCGAGGGTGAGGCCGACGGCGCCTGCGCGTCGCGGATGAAGCTGAACCGCGCCACGGCTTCGTCGCTGGAGGTTCGCGGTGGTGGGGGAAGGAGGCTGGCTTAGAGTCCTTCAAACAGTCAAGGCGTCCGGAGACGGGGCTGCACTACTTCCGTGCTTCGGTCGCGAGCGTGCGGGGTTCGCCCGCAGTCCCGGGCCAGGAGGACATGTGCAACGCGGCGAAGTCTGGTGGGTCGAGTTCGACGAGCGGCGGCCGGTCGTACTCCTGTCGGGAGACGAGGCGCGCGGGTTCCGGGCGATGCAGGTCGTCGCTCCGGCTGACGTCGACATCAGCGGTCTGGGAGTCGAAGTGGCAGTAGGAGCTACGGAAGGACTGCCCTTCGAAGGCGTGCTGCGGTTCGGCTTCTCGCATCCGGGCTTCACCCCTTGCACCTGGCTGACCACACTGTCCCGGGACGACCTGATCGAGCAGGCGGGCGTCCTGTCCTCCGCGAAGCTCAGTGCGATTGAGGATGCGCTCCGTCTCAGTGAACAGGAGAAGGAGTGGACCCCAGCTACGGCTGCGAAGCTCAGCGACATGAGGGACGCCCTCCGTCTCGGCGAGCTCAAGTAGGCGGAGAAAGAACGGCCTCCCTGACAGTCCGGCCGATCTCGTCGAGATGATCAACGGTGGCCCCATCTACCCCTCCGGGGCGCCACCCACAAGATCACGGTCTACGGCTGGAGTACTAGGCTCACCTGAGCGCCCCCGGCGAATACTAGGTTGTGTTTCGCCGGAGGCGGGCTACAGGGCTACAGCGCGGCGTTACTGACTTGAAATGGGTCCGTCGGTCCAGAAGTCGCGGGCCAGGTCACGCCGCTGGGACCAGAGGGCGGACTTGTCGCGGAATCCGGTCACGCCTTGGCCTTGATCGGCGTCGGGGACCTGCCACGCACTGTTGACCGCGCCGGTGAGGCCGGCGGAGAGTTTCTCGAATGCCTGCGCTGTCTTGAGGTCGGCCTCAGCACCGTTGTCGATGATGAACTTCAGCTGGCGAGCCGCCTGCTGGTTCTTACTCAACAAGACGGTGACCAGCCGTTCGACCTCGGCGTCGAGCTCCTCGTCGGACACCACCCTGTTCCATAGGGTCAGTTCGGCGGCGCGTGATGCGGGGTGCAAAGCACCGAGGAGGTTGATCTCCTTTGTCAGACGGCGGCCGATGAGCCGTGCCATCCGGGTGGTGCCGCCCCAGCCCGGGGTGATGCCCACGTCGACCTCAGGCATCCCCCATTTCGCGCTGGCGGCCGCAACGACGAAATCGCAGGCCATGGTGATTTCGAGGCCCCCGCCCACCGCATAGCCGTCCACTCGCGCAACGGTGAGCTTGTCGAGTGCGGCCAGGGTGTCGGCCATGTGCTGGTACCCGGTGACGCGGCGCATGACCTCGTTCGGGTTGCCCCATTGGGGCATCTCGGTGATGTCGTCACCGGCGCAGAACGTCCCACCGGCGCCCGCGATCACCAGCACCTTGATTGTCGTGCTGTCACGCACGGTTTCGAGGACATGGATGAGTTCGTCGGACAGCTGGAGCGACAGCGCGTTGCGCGCATGCGGACGGTTGAGCGTGATCGTCGCTACCGGACCGTCCTGGTGGAAGACCAGCTGCTGGTACGGGGGCGTGATGTTGTGCGCTGACGCAGCGGGCGCTGAACGACTGGCTGCTGTGGTCATGCCTACCTCCCTACTAGTCGGTATCGAATCGCTACCGACACCCAACCATGAGTAGGTATCGAAATGCAACCATGTAGAGTGAGGGCATGCAGACACCGGCACAGCAGCGTCACGATTCAGTCGCCGCGGCGTTGGACCAGGTGGGGGATCGGTGGACGTTCCTGGTGTTGCGCGAATGCTTCTTCGGGGTGCGGCGGTTCGCCGATTTCCAGCGCAACACCGGTGCAGCGCGCACCGTCCTGTCCGATCGGCTCGCCAGGCTGGTCGACCACGGGATCCTGGAGCGCCGCCGCTACAGTGACCGGCCTCCACGAGAGGAGTACCGGCTCACCGAGAAGGGGCGTGATCTGTACGGGGTGACGGTCGCGTTGATGCGTTGGGGAGACCGCTGGGTCGTCGACCAGCCACCGCTGAGGCTCACCCACGCCGCTGACGGCGGAGCGGTCGAGCAGGTACTGTGCTGCACCCATTGCGGAGACCACCTGACCGCCGGCGATATCACCTACACCCACGCGGCAGACTGACGCGGCAAGCCCGGTCACCCGGTCTGAGGTGTCGGTGACTTTGGACGGTTCCACCGCCCGGACGCTCGGGTGGGCGGGGGTGTTGGACGGTTCCTGGCGTCGGCGTTTCGCTGAGATCGCCGAGGTCGGGCAGCGGGTCACTGCCGAGGTGATGGCCGTGGACATGGACGAGGGTCGAGTAAGGCTGTCGATGGCGGCCACTGAGAACCCGGAGCTCTGGGCGTTCCTCAAGCGGCTTCGTCGTGGTGAGTTCCTGGCCGGCACGGTGGCGTCGATCGAGCCGTTCGGCGTCTTTGTGCAGGTCGCCGATGGCCTTGAGGGTCTGGTGCAGCTGTCTGAGCTGAGCTCGGTGCCCGTGGCGGTGCCAGAGGATGTCGTACAGATCGGCGATCAGTTGACGGTTGTCGTCACGGACGTCGACCGAGTGCGACGCCGGCTGTCGTTCTTGAGCATTGCTCGGCCGTCTACGACCGCCCGCACTGTCGGGTAGCCGCCTCCCCGTTGGCCGGGGCAAGGACCGACTTTTGCCGGACAGAGCCGCACTATCAGCAGTACCTATCGGACAGCAAAAGTCCGGGTGGACTGAGGGCTGGGCGGGATGAGGGGGCAGGCCAAGTACCCCGTTCGAAACGAACTGGGGAGCGTCCTACTCAGTTGCTTTGCTCATTGAGCCAGTCATCCTCGTCCCCCGGCTCGGGCAGGACACGACCGCCCTCCACCGCGAACCGGGCCGGACTGTCGGTGATGATCACAAGAATGCGAGACTCTGGGACACCGGTGACCTCGCTGGTGGCAGTCGAGATCGACTTGGCCAGCTGCACCTTCTCCGCATCTGGCCGACCGGCCCGGGTCATGCCGTGAATCAGCAGAGGGCGCGACGGGGCCGAGTCCGTGAAGACATTGGCCTCGGGCAGTTCGGTGAACACGACGTGCACGAAGGAGGAGGGGGCACCGGTGACGGAAGAGTGAAGCTTGGTGATTTCCGCCGCCAGGTCGGCCTTCTGCTCGTCCGGGAGGAGCCCGCGCGTGGTGGTCACACTGTAGACGGGCATGTGATGCTCCTATTTCCTTGAGCTCGTATTGCGTGAGCTCGTACTTTCACGTTACGTCGGCCTACTTGCACACGCTGTGGCACGCAGAAGTACGGGCCCCCGGAGCCGAAGTCTGCTTCTGGTGCGGAGCGTGACATCAGCTGGCCCCGTGAGGGCCGGCGCTACGGGCAGGATTCGAATCTGCGACACCCGCTTCAGGGGTTCGATCCATGGGCCGTGCGGGCTGCCCGGGCACCTGCTTGCCAGGCGGTGCGGAACCCGGACCAGGCCGCCGGGATCCGTCGCCGTCTGACGACGTTTGATGTCAGCTGGTGATGTCAGACCGCTGTCTTCGTCCGACCGAGGGTCGTGTACGAACGCGGTGCATCGCTCGTATCAGGCTCCCACGGCACGGAAGTTCCGGCGAGCCTGCGTGAGGCCGAGTCGGCCGTTCGCACCGCCGCGAACCCGGTCAGCATCATGGTCGTCCTGCCCGTCGTCTTCCCAGAAGCACACGGGACAGATCTCGTAGTTGGCACGCTCCTCTCGCGTCAGGAAGCCGCGACAGCGACACTGGTATGAGCAGCCCCCGGCCGCCCTGTGAACGTGGAGCTGGTCATGGCGAGTGCAGCTGTTGGTGCGAATAATCTTCACGCCGAGTCACCCGAAGAACGGCGGCCCGCACGGACAATCAAGGTGTTCATCTTCTTCAGCTGGATTTGCGAGACGATATTCTTGTTCATCGGGATGATCGTGTTTCCTCAGCTTCATCCCTCGTTGATCGGTCGCTTGATATGGACGCAAATCCTGTGCGGCATTGGCATGGGAGCGGCAGTAGGGGCTATCGCATACCTGGCCGCGTCGGGCTTCAAGCAGGGTAGCCGGGCTGCACTGATCATCACGGCGATCGCGGGAGCCACGGTCCTTGCCGCATGCAATACGGTCTGCTTCTTTGTCGACACTCGGCCCGGCATGGACTACTGGGGTACGCACGAGAATCCGGCACTGTTCTTCGCCAAGGGTTATATAGCCGCGATCTTTGGAGGGGTCTTCGGGTCGTTGCTGCTCAACACCGAGAGGGGTGTGAGCGTGCTCAACAAGATTCCGTTCTTGCGGTGAGGTGTGGCCGTGTCGGCTGCCATCTTGCGCGTCAGCGTCGCACTTGGGGTGTGTGCTGCGCTCACTAACCTGCTGGTGTGGCGTCAATCGATCATGGAGATGGCCAATGGCCACACGTCGGCGTTTAAAGTCCTCTACGCGATGTGGTTTGTACTCGCGTGGGGCGTTGCGACCGGGGCGCTCACGGGCCTCGCCGTCTCGTCGATGCGGCGTCGAAGCCCTGGTCCCCTGTCTGCCGCTGTGGCGTTCGTCGTTGGTCTGTTCCTCACGTCGGTCGTCTGTCTCGTGCTGTATCGCTGTTTCACCGACGGAAAGTTTTTTCACGACGCAATGAGCGGATTGCACCCTGATGAGGTCAACTCATACATGGATCCTGCACGCATGTCACAGACCCGGATCAACGTGGTTGGAGCACTCACACCGAACTTCGTTGCGGTTGCGCTGTCCGTCGTCTACGCATTTGGAGGTAAACGCCGGTGGAGGCATTTGTAGCCGCCGATCGACCAAGTTCGCCGCCGTCGGCACGGTGACGGCGGCCGCCATTTCATCATGCGCAACTCGCAGGGTGAACTATCACGCGGCGGCCAAACCCGAACGGCGCGTGGATACCCTCTGGACCTGCGAATATTCAGGTAACTGATCCTTTTGGGCAGCCTGCACGAGCGGAATCCTGGAGTTACTATGGTAGTTCAGGGCGGTGTGCGGATGCTGAAATTCCACCGCGCTGTGGGTGCGACGCAATCGGTCGCTGCTCTCCGCCGTACGTCCTCGCGGCGTCAACAATGGGAAGTTCCTGCAGCGAGTGGCGCTCTCGCATGAGGCAGCCTGCTCGAAAGTGAACGGGAGAATCGCAACATGAGAGCAATCCAGTTTACCCAATACGGGGAGCCAACTTCAGTCCTGCATACAGAAGACGTGCCTGTTCCGGACCCGGGGCCAGGGCAGGTAAAGGTTCGCGTCCTGGAATCCCCGGTGAATCCTTCTGACCTTCTTTATGTGCGAGGTTACTATGCCGGCATCCAGGCGAAGTTCCCCTCGCCGACCGGTTTTGAAGGCGTCGGTATCGTAGAGGCCCTCGGGTCCGGAGTGCATGACGTCGCCGTAGGAGAACGAGTTTCCATCCTCAACTTCGGTGGTAGCAACTGGGCCGAATACGCTGTCAACTCTGCCCGCGACCTGTTCCACGTGCCCGATGATGTCCCCGATGACCAAGCGGCTTCCTTCGTCGTCAATCCAGCCGCCGCCATCGTCATGGTCCGCCACGTGCTGGCGGTTCCCCGAGGTGAGTGGCTGCTGCAGTCCGCGGCGGGATCCGAACTGGGGCGGATGATCATCAGGCTGGCCAAGCGCGAGGGTATCCGTACCGTGAATGTCGTCCGCAGACGCGAATCAGCAGAGGAGTTGCGGCGCCTCGGCGCCGATGCCGTCATCCTCTCCACAGAGGGGCCCATCGACGAGCAAGTCCGCAGCAAGATCAGTCCCGAAGGTGTCAAGTACGCCATCGACCCGGTGGTAGGTGAAACCGGAACCCAGATTTTCAAGGCGCTCCACGAGGATGGGCACATGCTGGTCTACGGCTCACTCACGGGAGAGCCGATCCTCGTAGGCGATGATCCCCGGTACGTCCTGGCCGGCCGCCGTATTTTGGAAGTCTTCTGGCTCGGCTACTGGCTGCAGAGACTTAATGACTCGGAGCGAAAGCAGTTGGGCCAGGACATCATTGACCTCATGCGTGAGGGGATCCTCAAGACCTCGCCCGGGCAGAAGTACTCGCTCGAAGAGATCCATGACGCCGTTACTCAAGCAGAGCAGACGGGCAGGCAAGGAAAGGTTTACCTCGTTCCAGGAAAGAAGTAGCGCAGACCGTTCAGTGCGGCGAGTTTCTCGGCGGCGCGCGCCCACTGCTCACGAGAGTCGGCGGTGGTTTCGGCTGTCCACTGGTGGATGTTGTTGTAGGCCGCGTCCGACACCGCGGAACACTCGTCTGCTATGGGCAGATGGCCCAGGAGCCGATCTCACTGCCCGCACCAACGCTGCGCACAAATCTCTGACATTGCGCGGCAAGCCCGTCGGCCGCTGGCTGTCCGAGACCTCTGCCGCCAGGCAGGCATCCGACGTGGCGGCCGCGAAGCTGATCGCGCTGGCGCTCCAGGACCGGTTCGACATAGCCGCCGCCTACGCCTTTGACGACCTGTCAAAAGTGTGGAACATACGCGACGGCCCGGCGAGATCGGAACCGCCCATCCGCCCCTGGTAGTACTGCCCTCGCCATGCACCCCCGCCAAGGGCGCCGGTGTCCGCCTCCCCGCCCGCGCCCTCGCTGAGCCGACGAGTGAGACGGTCCGCGCCCGGCACCCGCGCCAAACAGCACTCTCGCCCCGGAGGTCATCGTGACCAGCCTTCTCGATCTCGTACTCGAGGCCCACGGCGGCCTCCAACGGTGGCAAGACGCGAAGACGATCCACGCACAGGGATCCATCGGCGGACAACTGTGGTCCAACCACGGCCAGGCAGGCATCCTCAGCACCGCCGACATGATCGTCGACGTACAGCAAGAACGCCTGGTCTACCAGGACTACACCGGCCCGGAACTGCGCGGGGTGTTCACCCCGGACAACGTCGCGATCGAAAAACGCGACGGTGACACGCTCACCGAGCGCACCTCCCCACGGCACTCCTTCGCTGACCAGGCCCCAAACGCCCCCTGGGACCAGCTCCACGTGCTGTACTTCGCGGGCTACGCGCTGTGGAACTACCTCACGGCCCCCTACCTCCTCACGCACCCCGGTGTCGCCGTGGAGGAAATCGAACCGTGGCAGGAAGCAGGCGAGCAATGGCGGCGGCTGCGGGCCACGTTCCCGCCGCACATCGCCACCCACGCCACCCAGCAGACCTTCTATTACAACGCCGAGTGCCTGCTGCAGCGCCACGACTACGCCGCGGACGTGCTCGGCGGCCTGCCGGCCGCGCACCTGTGCAAGAAGCACACAAGGGTATCCGGACTGGTGTTCCCGACCCGCCGCTACGTCGTGCCCACCGACGAAAACGGACAGGTCCTGAGCGAGCCGGTCCTGGTCACCATCGACCTCACACGCATCTCCGTCACCTGACCCCTCGAAACCGAGCCTGTGCCGTCCACTGAGAATGGCGGTCGCGTTCAGAACGGAAGCTCGGGTCTGGTTGCGCCTCGCTTGATGGTCAAGATCCGCTCGTGGAAGTCACGTGTGGCGGCTTCGCGGGGATACCGGGCGCGTAGTTCCTTGTCCAGCTCATCAGCGGGGAGATGTCGGTTCCGTCGGGGCCGGTACTGATGCGGATCACTGAGCGAGCGTGGGCAACCGGCGCCGGATCGTCGAGGAAGATGTGCACATGGTTGATCACTCTCATGGGGTCTCCCATGTCGCTCGTGGACGATGAGTGGGCGTACGCGCTCTGCGGTAGCACGGCGGCCCGGGAGTGCTTCACCTTCGGGAGCGCCACCGTCATCATCGGCGATGCCGGGACGCTGATCATCGTAGAAGCCGGAGACGCTCTCGACAGGAGTTGCGTGTGGAACGCCGATGAGGTCCGTCTGGTAGGCCCTGCGCCAACGCCTGTCAGGAAACGGCTGATGGATGAGCCCTGGGGGCGGGGCACAGATGAAAAGAAGTTGCCGGTTCATCTGACGGTCCGGAACTCGGAGGGCCTGGTGTATCTAGGCACCGGATCCGTGACCCGGGCAGGCACGGTGCTCCATCCAGGCTTCGACGAACACGTCCTCACCGACTGTGCCCTTCGGCTCGCTTCACCGTTGAGCAGGCCCGACTTGGACCGCGTCCGCCCTTGCCTCCCGCCGGCACATCTCCCGAACCTGGAGTGGCTCGGACAGGTGGACGGTGACCGAGTCAGTGCGCTCGAACAGTTCATCACCGGCTGGTATCCCGCTGTTTCTGAGACTGCCGAACCACCGCCAGTACAGGCACCTCCCCTGGATCTGCCTGACAGACTGGGGCATTTCTACCGGCTGGCACAGCACCGCCCTCGCTGTTTGGGAGTGCAGAACCGAGTCCTTCCCGCCTCCAAGCTTCAGACCGACCCCAGTGGGGAGATGCTCGTCTTCGGCGAAGAGAACCAGGGAGGTTTCTTTTGGTCGCTGCTGTGGACGCTCGACGGTCCCGAAGCCGATCCGACCGTCTGGTTTCGTGAGTACGACGAACCTCCGATCGCCGAGCAGGAACCTCTCAGCGGCTTCCTCATGCAGTTCTCGCTCTTTGAGGCTTCCATGGGTGCGGAGTACGTGGCTCTGTGCGACCAGGTCACGGAACAGCAGATCGACCAACTCACCGAAGGGCTCCTCCCCGTGCCCCTGCGGCCGTTCTGTCCTGCGTTCCCCACGCGCTTCTACGTGGCTCCGGGACTCGTTCTGCATATCTCGGGAGAGCGTGGTGACGCCGGTTTCAGTGTCTGGGCCGGGGCAACCCACCGCACCGCTCTTGCCCCACTGGGCGGCACACCGCTCAAGTGGATCCGATTTGACGGCTGACATGGCGTGGCCCCGCTGCCGCCTCTGCGGTCAGGTCTCGTTATTGCCGGAGCGGCTGGTGCCGGTTTTCGCTCCACGGGTCCACAGGGAGAGGTCACTGCTCGTCGCCACGGCGATCGTTCGGCCAGAGGGGGAGAAGCCGGCCGCACGGAATGTGGAGTAGTTTGAGTGGAAGATGTGCCACCAGTCCTCTCCGTGCGGACCCGCGTGGGGGAGCCCGCCGTCGACAGACAGCAGGACCTGTTCGTTCGGCCAGGCCGGGGTGACGACTTCCAGGGTCCAGCCGTCTTCGGTGGTGGTGTGGAGCCCGCCGCCGAAGAGCCCGGCGATGCGTACGCGGATTCCGGTGATCGGCCCCAGCCCGGGGCAGGACAGGTCGGCGACGGCGTCGGGGGTGCTGTCCTCGGGAGCGGGGTCACGGTCCCTGGCGATCTTCTCGCCGGTCACGGCGTCGAAGAGACCGTGCCCGTCGGAGGAGACGACCATCACCAGATCGTGGCCGGTGTCGGGGGCCGTCGCGAAGCCGATCCCGAGCAGTCCGCTGACAGGGACGCCGTACTCGTACGCGAAGACGGGCCGCCAGGGCTCGGGCGCGGGCACCACAGGGGCCGCGAGAAGCTGATTCCTCATCGCCAGCTGGTAGGCGGAGAGTTCCGGCTCATGCTCGGACTTCCCTTCCGGGGGCGTCTCCTTCGTCCACTTCATCACCCGACCATGATCCTCGCCTCGACAGGTCGGCCCGGAGGCGACCTCGGTCCAGCGCGTAGGCGTAGTTTCTTGTGGGCTGTGCACGCGGCTTGAAGACCCACGTCAAGCCGCGTTTGCAGACCTTTTAATGACCAGCGCCGTACACCGTGCGCAGGTCCGACGGGGTGCGCCTACGCAGGCGTGTTTGCGCTGGGTGCGAAGGGGACTCCGTGGCCGGGAACGATCAATGTCGGCTGCAAGTCGAGGATCTTGCGGCGGTTGATGCGCAGGGCGTCGGGATCACTGGCGAAGGGGTCCTCGGCGGGGCCGTCGGTGTGCCACCACATGTGGGTGAAGGCAATGGTTCCTTCATCTGTGTCGGCGACGGTGGTGATGTCCTGAGGGCTGTGTCCAGGAGTTTCGATGAGTCGGATGGAGGGGGAGATCTGGAAGCCGTCGGCGGGCCGGACGGTCCAGCTGTCGTTGTAGTAGATGGCCCAGAAGTCGTGACAGCGGGCGTTGGGGAAGAGGGCGGCGTTGACGGTGTGGTCAGGGTGATGGTGGCTGAAGACCACGTCCGTGACCTGCCCCGGTGTCACGCCCGCGGCGGTGAGCGGGTCGAGGATCAACTTGCGGTCGGCGACCATGCCGGGGTCGACGACGACGATCGCGTCTCCGTCGCGCAGCAAGGCGACGGTGGAGGCGACGTGCCACGGTTGATCGTGCCCGTCGCGACCGACATTCCGCGGGGCAAGCGGGTCGTAACCGGCAGTCAACAGGGTGAATGTCGCAACCATAGGGCGAATCACTCTTTCTTTGGACAGAGGTGAAATATCAGATCGAAGGGTACGCGTGTGCTCTCCGTGCCGGAGGTGTGGAGGCGTGCCTGTCGGGGGCCGTGTGGGCGGTCTCCGGGCGGTGTCGCGAGTTCGAATCCTGCCGGGGTGCGGCCGACTCGCCGGGCGCCATTGCTTGAGCAAGGGCCACCCGGGTTGCGCGGAAAGTCGCCTCATGAGGGCATGTAACTAGGCTCTCACCCAAATGGGTCTTTTCGGCGGGTTAGCCCGAACGTATGCCGAGAGAGGTAGGTCTCCCCATGGTGAATCTCCCCAACCCCCCGACCCCGTTTCTTGAGCCCGCGGCTCAAGAACTGGCTGACGCCACCTCCGGCCACCCCCAAATCCACGAGGTACCGCCGGCCACGGGTCGCAACATCCTTGCTGGCCTGCAAACGGGAGAAGGAGTCGCCAAGCCGGAAATCGACGAGCAATGGGTAACGGTCGATGCCGGCGAGTACGGCCAGGTCCGTACACGCATCATCAGGCCTGCCGGAGCCAGCGGCACGCTCCCCGTCATGCTCTACATCCACGGTGCCGGCTGGGTGCTGGGCGACGAGAACACGCATGACCGCCTGGTGCGCGAACTCGTCACCGGCGCCGGTGTGGCGTGCGTCTTCCCGGTCTACGACCGCGCTCCCGAAGCCAAGTATCCGACGCAGATCGAACAGAACTACGCGGTCGGAAAATGGATCACCCAGCACGGCGCAGAGTACGGCCTGGACGCCTCTCGCCTGGCGGTCTGCGGTGACTCGGTGGGTGGCGACATGGCGGCCGTGTTCGCTCTGATGGCACAAGAACGTGGCGATATACAGGTCAAGCGGCAGATCTTGCTCTACCCCGTCACTGACGCCAACTTCGACACCGCCTCCTACCTGCAGTTTCAGGACGGCTACTACCTGACACGCGCAGGCATGATGTGGTTCTGGGACCAGTACGCACCCGATGTCAGTCAGCGGCAGGACCCCTGGCTATCACCGCTTCACGCCAGCCTGGACCAGCTCAGAGGCCTGCCACCCGCCCTCGTCATCACCGACGAAGCCGACGTCCTGCGGGACGAGGGAGAGGCCTACGCAACACGCATGCGCGAAGCAGGCGTTGACGTCACCGCGGTGCGCGTCGAGGGAATGCTGCACGATTTCCTGATGCTCGACAGCCTCCGCGACTGTAAGGCGACCAACGTGGCACGCCACCTCGCCGTAGACACCCTGCAAGAGCTTGTCTCAGTTTGACCGACGGGGTGGTCGGGTCTGGGGAGTCGGCCTCCGACTCGGCTCATGGCAGGAGCGCGCAGCGCGGGCGGGGAAACCAGCAGCGTGCCCCACATCGACGTGGTGCAGGGCGCACTATGTCGTGGGTCAGGAGGGAATGATGTTCTCGGCCTGAAGGCCCCTCTGGCCCTGGACGACGTCGAAGCTGACCTTCTGGCCTTCCCTGAGCTCGCGGTAGCCCTGGGCAGCAATGTTGCTGAAGTGAGCGAAGACGTCGTCACCGCCGCCGTCTTGCTCGATGAACCCGAAGCCCTTGTCTGCGTTGAACCACTTCACCGTGCCAGTCGCCATTGCTGTCTCCTTCTCGGGTGCACTCGCAGCCACCTCGTTCGTCGTAGCGGCCATCGGCCATCGGCGGGCTACTGGGCACGGTGGCGGCCTGGGGCCGGGCCCGAGTAGCCCCCGTGACGAAAGGTATGAAACGAGATACCCGGTGCGGTACGTACATCGCCGCGAGCCACCCAAACGGGGTGGCTTGTGCGGTCAGATCAAGCGTGCCCGGACTGGGAACCCATCGCAACGTGGGCGCCCGCGAGCCCGCAGCGGCCGACCGGCCCGCTGACCCCACTCCGCGCATTCCGTCACTCTGCGAGTGGCATTTCGTCGGTTCGCCGTTGTGGCGGGCCGTGTCAGAGTGCTTCCGCGAAGTCGTCCTCTTGGATCACGAGCCGTTCGCGTACGTCCTTCGGAATCAGGAGACGCAGGTGAACCTTCGGGGCTCGCACCTTCGGCACTTTCGTGCGGGTGACCTGGCACCGAATGCCGACTCGGTACAGGTCTGCGGTCATGGCTTCCATGCCGCCTTCCTGCCAGTGTTCGCGGAAGGTCTTACCACCGTCGACGTTGACCCATCGGTCCTTCGCCGTCTCGGGGTCGATGGCCTCCAGCTCGCCGATGAGTTTGTCCAGCGTCGTCTCTGCCTGCTCCTTCGTGAACCGGGTCTTCGTGTACCGGCCTCCCGGTTCGAGCTCCTTCATGTAGAGGGCGATGGACTCTTGAAGGCGCTTGATCTCGCGCCGGACCTCGGCGCCCTCGGCGTACTGGCGAACCTGGACCGGGAAGTCCCCGAGGACTTTGAGTACGTCTTCCACAAGGCGTTCGTAGACCTGCTGGGGGTTGGGTGCGCCGAGTCCGCCGCTCTTGCAGTTGCGGCACCGCAGGTAGTGGTAGGTCCCGCACTTGTTGTTCGTGATGTGCACGGTCATGTTCGTCTTGCAGTCGGCGCACAAGAGGGCACCAAGGAACTGAGTTGCTCCGCCGACACGGCGTGGAGGCTGGTTCTTCTTGCGTTTGTCGAGTGCGGCGCCGAGGGTCTCGAACTCTTCGTCGGTGAAGATCGGGGGAGCAACCGCGGATGTCGAAGGCCATGGACAAGTAGCCGGTGCCGTGTGAACCCAGGGGTCTGAAGAGGGTGGCCGTGGCACTGGCAACCGACACGGTGCCACGGCGGGCGCCTTCCACGGTGATCAGTGTCCCGGCATCGCCGACAACAACGGTGGCGCTCCCGAAGGTGAAATACTCCCGGGCCGCCGTGCCACCGCAGAGCGCGTACGCCCACTCGTCGTCCACGAGTGACATGGGAGATATCCCATGAGAATGATCAACCATGTGCAACATCTTCCTCGACGATCCAACGCCGTTGGCCCACATGCCGGATGTCGCCTGACAGCGGCGCCCCAAGAGGTTTGTGAACACGGCTTGACATGTGTCGTCAAGCCGCGTCTACAGACCCGTCAGTGTGCGAACCCTGTCAACCGGCCTGGAAGATCCGGTTCAGGTGACGATTCAGGATGGCGGCTGCGGTCTCGGGGCTGCGCTGGCCGACGAGGACGCTGGTGCCGAGTCCGGCTGACATGGCAAGGAGGCCTGCCGCTTCGTCTCTCGCATCGGTTCCGGGCCCGGTGAGACCGGCCTCTTGTGCCTGCCGGAGGAGCCCGGTGAGGGTGTCCTCGGCGGCATCGGGGTTCGCGATGAAGGGCTGCGCGGCAAGGGCCTCGTCGGTCACGGCCAGGACGGCGTACGAGGTGTAGAGGAAGTGGAACGTGCGGCTTTCGTCATCGGTCGGCAGTGCCGCCATCAGAAGCGCCTCGATCACGGCGCGTGGGCCCGGACTGCTACCGGCTGCTCGAACCCGGGCGGCGACCCGTTCTCCGAACCTCTCCGTCAGATGGTGCAGCCCGAAGAGCAGCAGCTTCTCCTTGGTCTCGAAGTAGTACTGGACCAGCCGCAGTGACACGCCGGCCTCCGCTGCCACGTCGCGCATCCCCACGGCGTGCAGCCCGCGCCGCCCCGCGACCCTGACGAGTGCCTCGGCGATCTCGGTTCGTCGTTGTGCGTGGTCCACGCGTTTCGGCATCGGTTGCGCCTCTCGTCCGTCAGCGTCGGTTGCTCGGCCGGTTTCATGATACGGCTGTATCAATTTAATGATACGGTCGTACCACGATCGAGTTGTTGCCTCTGGAGGTGGCCTTCCGTGCCCGAGACCACGACCCGCGAACGCGTCCGCCCCGACGTAGGGCGGTATGTGAACGACGCCCTTCGCGAGCGCTACTTCTCCGCGTGCGACGCCGTCTACGCCATGGGCGCGCCGGCCGTCGCGCAGGAGGACGTGGAGACCAGCTTCGGAACGACGCACGTCTACCGGTACGGCCCCGACGACCCGGCCGGCGCCTCCCGCACCCCGGTGGTCCTGGTGCATGGCGCGGGCAGCTGCTCCGCGATGTGGTACCCGAACACCCCGGATCTCAGCACCGAGCGCCCCGTCTACGCGATCGACACACCCGGCGACCCCGGCCGCAGTGTTCACCGTGAACCCGTTCACCAGCCCGAACGTGCCGCCCAGTGGCTGGACGAGACACTCGCCGGACTCGGCCTCGACCGCGTCCACCTGGTTGGTTCCTCCTATGGAGGATGGCTCGTCCTGAATCAGGCACACCGCAGGCCCGCACGCCTGGCCTCGGCCACCCTGCTCGACCCAGGCGGCCTTGAGAAGGTCGGCTTGCGTTTCTTCGTCTGGATTTTCATCAGCCTCTTCGCGACCTTCGCGCCCCAGAGGCTGCGCCCTCGGCTGGCGGCCTGGCTGGAGCAGCCGGTCCTCGTCGTGCCACAGTTGCGCGCGATGATCAGAACAAGCGTCCGCGCCTACCGCATTCGCCGCCCGGCTCCACTGCCCCTGTCCGAAGAGGAACTGTCCACCATCCGCACCCCGCTCTATCTGGTGCTCGGCAAGCGAAGCCTCCTTGTGCATCCGACGCGGCAAGTGGAGCGCGTTCCGCGGCTGATACGAGGCGCCCGGGCCGAGATCGTCTCGAACACCGGTCACGGACCGCAGATCGACCACGCGGACGAGGTCAACCGCCGGATGTTGGATTTCATGGACTCGATCGACTGACGGGTGCGGACCCGGGCGGGGCTCAGCCGCGATCTCCGGTCCAGCGACCGTCTCCCGCCAAAGGGTTGCGAACACCGCTTGACCTGGATCAAGCCGTCGTTCCTATGGATGATGTACCGCTGCGGCTGGGGCACGAAGCCGGGGCAGGAGACCGTCCTTGCCGTCGAGATCACCCGCGACGGCTTCGAGTGGGCGCTGCGCAACGCGTGCCTGTCGAGCCATGTACGCGGGCTGCATCCGGACCGCAGTGCCTGGCAACGCGAGTTGAAGAGTGCGCCGACCCGCGTTCAGTGGGACCCCGAGCGCGATCTGCACCTTCAACCCGTGCCGTGTCGCTCGCTGCAACTCGGGCTGTACGGCGAGGCCGTACGCCGCTACGCCGACGAGTGGACGGTCTCCAGCCCACATCGGCCCGACGGGCAAGAAGCTGCTGCCGCTGACGGTGAAGAACGCGGGTCCGGCGCCGGCTTCGAGCGGGCACGTGCACTGACTCTTCCCTGATGGGGAGGGGGCTCGTCGGCATAGTCGGGTGCGGCTTCCGTCCGGGGGGCGTTCCTGTTCGTCTCCGTCCGGGTTCCGGCTCATCAGGAGATGCGGATACCGATGCCTCTCCGAGCAGCTTCGGTCCGAGGACGAAGAACAGGACCGCCATGGCAGCGACGCCGTGCTGAGCTGCGAACTTTGTCCGTGATCGCCCCCGGGTGGGGGCGGAGTGGCTGCCGAGTCGGGCGACGTCCTCCGGGAGCGGGTGCCCCGACCGTCTGAACGCGGGGCCGGGAGATGCGAGACGAGTCGTATGCGGCCACGATGAACAGGTGAGGGCGATGGCGCCTCATGTCCGGACGCTGGGCGACCCTCGCACGCATCGCGGCAGGAGGACGTCACGATGACTGCGAACACAGGCGCAACCCAGTCGGCTCACCCCGAGCGCCCGGGCAGGTCGGACGGGGTCTGCAGTGAGTTCACCGTCTTCACCAAGATCAAGCCGGGCCATGCAGACGCGCTGCGTGAGGATCTCGCGAGGATTGCCGAGGGGGAGAACCGTGCTGCGCTGCGCGAGATCGGCACCCTGCACGACGCACGCCACGTGCTGTTCGACAATGACACCCAGTTCATGTTCGCGAGCGTCTTCGACGGCTCCTGGGACACCTACATCGACGACTTCGGCAAGACGGTGGTCGGGGCGAACTTCGACAGGATCTTCTCGCACAGCGAAGGGTTCCCTGGCGTCGGCGATCCAGGGGTGAAGGACTGGTTCGTCGCCCATCAGGAGCCCGCGGGCGTCTTCGTCAGCTCGTACCCCGATCTGACCGTCCAGCAGATCTGGAAGGACCACCGCGTGGACGACGCGTTCCAGGAAGTGCTGGACACCCCCGAGTTCCGAGCGGCGCTGGAGAACCCGGCCAACGCGGAGCTGGTGGCCACGCCTGCCTTCCAGAAGCTGTTGGAGGAAGCCTCGACGTAGACCCCGGACACAGCCGACCCTCGGATTCCACCCACCCTCGGTGGACCGCGTCGGCCGGTGCAAGTCGGCCGTTGCAGGGCTGTCCAGGCAGAGACCGATATGGAGGCACAGGCGACCATGAACACAGCGGACAGCAGCGCGGCCGGCGTGAGCGTCGAGATCGACGACGTCCAGAGCGGAGCACTGCGTCCACGGCCCGTGCCCTACGAGGGAAAGTTCGTCTTCCTGCGCGTCGATGACCGCCGTGCCGGGCGCGCCCTGCTGCGTCGGCTGCTCCCGGTGACGTCGGGCGGTCTGCCCGACGTGGACCGGAGCCAGGACGCCTGGGTCGCTGTGGCGATCACCTTTCAGGGGCTGCGGGCCCTGGGGGTGCCTCAGGAGTCGCTGGACAGCTTTCCGCAGGCGTTTCGCGAGGGCATGGCCGCCCGGGCGGAGCTGATCGGGGACGTGGGCGAGAGTGCGCCGGCCCACTGGGAGGCGCCGTTCGGAACAGGTGACGTCCACATCGCGTTGAGCGCCCTCTCCTCCGATACGGGACAGCTCGACAAGGAGCTGGAGCGGGCCCGGGTCGCCTACGAGGACACCCCCGGTGTCCAGGTGATCTGGCAGCAGGACGTCCACCAGCTCCCGACCGGGCGTACCACCTTCGGTTTCCGTGACGGCATCAGCCATCCGAACATCGAGGGTGTCGGGCTGCCGGGCTCCAATCCGCAGGAGGCCCCCATCAAGGCCGGTGAGTTCATCCTCGGCTACCCCGACGAAACCGGCAGCCTGCCGCCCATGCCCACCCCCGATGTGCTGGGACGCAACGGCACCTATGCGGCCGTTCGCAAGATTCACACCAACGTGGCGGCCTGGCGCCGGTACCTGCGCGCGAACAGCTCGGGCGCCGAGGAGGAGGCGCTGCTGGCCGCGAAGATGGTCGGGCGCTGGCCGAGCGGGGCGCCGCTGACGCTGACGCCGGAGCACGACGATCCGGAGCTCGCGGCCGATCCGCACCGCGTCAACAACTTCCTGTACCGGGAGAACGACGACCGGGGCTACCGGTGCCCCGCCGGTGCCCACATCCGGCGCATCAACCCCCGCGATTCCACCATCATCGGCGACGCGCGGATGCACCGCCTCATCCGCCGTGGCACCACCTACGGCCCGCCGCTGCCGGAGGGCGTGCTGGAGGACGACGGCGCCGACCGCGGCCTGGTCGGAGTCTTCCTCGGGGCCCACCTGGAACGCCAGTTCGAGTTCATCAAGTCCGAATGGGTCAACGACGGCAACTTCATCGGCTACCCCGGCGAGAAGGACCCGGTGGCCGGGCACCACGGCGGAACCGGCAGCGTCACCATCCCGGAGAAGCCCGTCCGGCGTCGTCTGCAGAACCTGCCCAGCTTCGTGGTCACCCGCGGCGGTGAGTACTGCTTCGTACCGGGTCTGCGCGCCTTGCGCTGGCTCGCCGAACTTGAGGACTGAGGACGAATTCAAGCCCCTGAGGTGCGATCACGGTCTCCCGGAGGAGAGGTCGAAGTCATGGCAGCACAGTTCGTCCGCTACACACCGGACGTCGAAGACGACGACCCGGACTTCGACCGCAACGTGCAGACGGTGATCGAGAAGACCGAGAGCTACATCGGCGAGTCGGTCACGGCCGGCGGCACCGGACGGGCCCTTCGCGACGCCCATGCCAAGGGCTACGGGCTGGTCCGAGGGGAAGTGGAGATCCTGGCCGGGCTGCCCCCCGAGTACGCCCAGGGAATCTACGCGACTCCGGGAACCCACGACGCCCTCATCCGCTTCTCCAACGGCTCGCCCCACGCCGGGGCCGACGCGACACTGGGTGCGGCCACCGGGCTGGCGCTGAAGATGTTCGGCATCCCCGGCCCGACCCTGCTGGAAGACGAACCGGACACGGGCACGTTCGACTACGCCAACATCAACGGACCGGTCTTCTTCTGCAACACGGTCGAGCACTACCTGTTCATCCAGGAGCTGTTCCTGAACGCGCCGGCCTACTTCTCCCAGGGCCGCCCCGGTGCACATCGTTTCTTCACCGAATTCGTGACCGGAAAGGGAACGCTGGACCAGGACAACTGGGCGTGGGACGAGTTCCTCGCCTTCCTGCGCCTGTCGAAGACGCCTCCGGCGAACCTGTTGCTGTCGAGCTACTGGACGATGGGTGCGGTCCGGCACGGGGACTACATCGCCAAGGTGCGCATCACTCCCGACCCGACGTCCGCCGCCGGGGTGGTCCGGCGCACCCTCGACCCGACCTCGGCGGCGGAGGTCTTCCGGCCGGCCCTGCAAGCAGAGTTGCAGGAGGGGCCCTACGTCTTCGACATCCAGATCCAGCTCTGCACCGACCTGGAGCGCATGCCGGTGGAGGACACCACCGTGGAGTGGCCCGAGCAGCTCTCGCCGTCCTTCACCGTGGCGAAGCTGCGGCTGCCGCAGCAGGACATCTCCGGCCCGGAGAACCTGGAGAAGATGGACGCGCTGTCCTTCACGCCCTGGCGGGTCACCGCCGAGCACGCGCCCCTGGGCAACATCATGCGGGCCCGCAAGGAGGTCTACCGGCGATCCTCCATCGCCCGCCACAACCTCAACCGGCAACCGCGTACAGAGCCCCGCAGCGCCGACGAGGTACTCGGCCGGGCCTGATGACCGGCCGGCCCGATGAAGCGGCTCGGCGGGTGACAGCCCGGGGCAGGAGGTCGGCCAGGGCTGGTGGGGCCGGATGGCGGGGGCGGGGTGTGCCGGCGGGTCCGGATGCCGTTCCGCCGGGTGGGTGACAGACTGAGGTTCCGGACTCGGCTGGCCGTGGCGGAGAGTTCGGGGCGGACCCGACCGTCCCCGCTCCGTGCGGCGCCGCAGCGATCGACCCGTTCGCCGGCGGGTTCCCGCTCAACGGCATGCGGGCCCGTTCCTGCGTCGACACCGCCGCACGCCTCGGGCAGGAGTTCGGCTGCCACGTGGTCCTCGTCCGCGACGCCATCGGCTCCTTCACCTGGGTTTCCTCACCTGGGCTCTTTCAACTGCGAGGAGATGACAGCGACGTTCGACCTCGACGCGCCCCCGTACGCCCACGCCGTGCTCAGCACCGACGAGTTCGTCGGCCCCGTGGACGGTGGGCACGGAGGGGGTTCCCGGTAACGGCCGGCAGGGCCTGCGAAGTGGACGGTGCCGGCGGACGTGGAGGCGGTCATGGCTGGTGGGTCGAACGGAGCGCCCGGAGAACTGGCCGGGCAGACGGTCGTCGTGGTGGGCGGCAGCGCCGGCATCGGTCTGGAGACGGCGCGCCAGGTGCGGGCGGCCGGCGGCGACCTGGTGCTGGTGGCGCGCAACGCCGAGCGCCTGCGGCGGGCCGCGGACGAACTGCACCCGCTGAGCACGGCCGTGCTCGACGCCCAGGACACCGCACACCTGGAGCGCTTCCTCGGGGAGCTGCCCGGACGGGTCGACCACGTGCTGGTGACGGCGGGCAGCCCGTCGTACACCCCGCTCGGCGAACTCGATCCGGCCGACGCCGCCCGGGACTTCGGCGCGCGGATGGCCATGGTGCTGGCGGTGGCGCGGGCGGCCCGGGAGAAGGTCAGGGCCGGGGGAACGCTGCTGTTCATCGGCGGCACCGGCGGCCGGCGGCCCGCGCCCGGGATGGCCGTCGTGGGCGCGGTCACCGCGGCGCTGCCGGCGCTCACCGCCAACCTGGCCCTGGAGGTCGCCCCGGTCCGGGTCAACCTCATCGCCGCCGGGTTCGTGGACACCCCGCTGTCCGCAGCCCTCCTCGGCGACCAACTGGAGGCGCGGCGCGAGGAGTTGCGCAAGACGCTGCCCATCGGCCGGGTGGTCGGCCCGGCGGACGTGGCCGCTCTCGCCGTGCACATCATGGTCAACGACGCTCTCACCGGCGCCACTTACGACATCGACGGCGGTCAGCAACTGCTCGCCCACTGACCGCCCGCCCTCGCCGGCATCCCCCTACGCCCCTACCGGACGGGAGGCGCGAGCCATGGACATGAAACTGGAGGTCGTCGTCGTGCCGGTCACCGACGTCGACCGGGCCAAGGACTTCTACACCACCCTGGGCTGGCGGCTCGACGCGGACGTCGCCGGCGACGGGGACTTCCGGGTGGTGCAGGTCACCCCGCCGGGCTCCCCGGCGTCGGTCATCTTCGGGTCCTCGGTCACCGACCAGGCTCCGGGCTCGGCCCAGGGCCTGCACCTGATCGTCGACGACATCAGGACCGCCCACGACGAGCTGGCCCGGCACGGCGCCCACCCGAGCGACGTGTTCCACGACGCCGGCGGCGTCTTCCACCACGCCGGCGCCGACGCCCGGGTGGCGGGCCCCGACGGCAGCTACGGCTCCTTCCTGTCGTTCAGCGACCCGGACGGCAACGGCTGGCTCCTCCAGGAGGTCACCACCCGGCTCCCGGGACGGCTCGACCCCGCCGCCACCACCTTTTCCTCCGCCGGCGACCTGGCGGACGCCCTGCGCCGGGCCGCGGCCGCACACGGTGAGCACGAGGCACGCACCGGCGGCGAGGACCCTGACTGGCCGGACTGGTACGCGCGGTACCTGGTGAGCGAGCAGGCCGGGACCGAACCGCCCTCCTGAGCCGGCAGCGGCCGTCCCATCCCCTCCGACCTGCTGTGAGGTGCCCCACGGGCCCTTGTCGTCACCCGGAGGGCTTACCTAAATTCGGTTATATGTCCGACAAAGATGCCTCCCGTCCCACCGAGCCGGTCGAGTTCTCCGTCGACCTCACCGGTCACGAGCTGACCCGCCGCGCCCATGTCATGGCGGCGCTCGGCGACGACTGGGACCCCGTCGAGACGGTGCGGGGCGAGGAGGAGGCGTACGACATGCTGTACTCCGGCCTCGACCCGGAACAGCAGCGGCTGTACGACACCCTCCTCGCGGCCGGTGTCCTTCCGCGCCGCGGGGACGGCGGACGTCCCGGCGGCGACGACACCGCCGCCTGATCCGCGCGCCCGGGCACACGGGTGCCGGCTTCCCGCCGTACCCCGCGTTACGGCGCGAACCACCCGCGAGGGGTGAGGACGTCCCCGGCGGCCGGCGCAAGCATGGTCGGTCCGGAAGGGCGGGTGGGCCATGGGTGACGACAGAGCTGACAGAGTCGGCAGTGCCGACCGCATCGCGGAGTTCATCGAGCCGCTGCGCGTGGAGCCCGGCAGCAAGGTACGGCTGGCCGAGGACTTCGACCCCGGTTTCAGAGCCGGCATCAGCAAGAAGAAGGACGGCGTCGAACTGCTCCGCAGCGGTATCGAGCAGCTGGCCGACTACCAGCGGCGGCTGGCCGCCCAGGACACCTACGGGGTGCTGCTGTGCCTGCAGGCCCTGGACGCCGGCGGCAAGGACGGCACGATCCGCCATGTCATGAGCGGAGTGAATCCGCAGGGCGTGCGTGTGGTCGGCTTCAAGGTTCCCTCGAACGAGGAACTCGACCACGACTATCTGTGGCGTTACTCCCGGAACCTGCCGGGCCGCGGTGAGATCGGCATCTTCAACCGCTCCCACTACGAGGAAGTGCTCGTGGTGCGGGTGCACCCGGACAACCTGCGCCGCCAGAAACTGCCTGACGCGGCCCGCGGCCCGGACGTGTGGGAGCGGCGCTACCGCGAGATCAACGACTGGGAGCGCTACCTGACCGACAACGGCTTCAGGATCGTGAAGATCTTCCTGAACCTGTCGAAGGAAGAACAGCGCACCCGTTTTCTCAAACGCATCGACGTACCCGAGCGGAACTGGAAGTTCTCGTCGGCAGACGTGCGTGAGCGGGCCTACTGGGACGACTATCAGCGGGCGTTTTCACAGATGTTGTCCGCCACCAGTACGCAATGGGCGCCCTGGTACGTCGTTCCCGCCGACCACAAGTGGTTCGCCCGGGTGTGCGCAGCCGCCGTCCTGGTGCACACCCTGATGGACATCGACCCGCAGTACCCGCAGGTCAGCGACCAGAAACGGCGCGAACTCGCCGAGGTCAGGGAGGAACTGGAGGCGGAGGCACCCGCGGGCGCCGCCCCGGACCCGTACGAGGCGGGAGAGAAGAGAAACAACGGGAAGAAGACGAAGAACAACAAGACGAAAAACAAGAACAAGACGAAAAACAAGACCAAGAGCAAGAAGGCGCCTTCATGACCGCGCCGTCACTGGCGCCGCCATCGCCGCCATCGTCGGGCAGCTCGGCATCGAGGGTGAGGCGATGCCGGGCGCGGACTTCGCCGCCCTGCCGGAGAGCGAACGGCTCGCCCGGATCGACGGCATCGGCGTCGTCGGCCGGGTCGCACCCGAGCACAAGGTGCTGCTCGCCGAGACGCTGAAGAAGAAGGGCGGCGCCGTCGCCATGACCGGCGACGGCGTCAACGACGCGCCCGCGATCAAGGCGGCCGACGTCGGCATCCCTGTTCGACCCTGACGCGCCATGGACCGGGTCTCCCGGGCGCCGACGAAACCGTGACACGACCGCCATGGAAGCCGTACCGAACCGGCCGCACAATCAGGAAAACCGAACACGAGTGTGCAGTCGAACACCGACGGACGGCGGGGGAGCTGGCGGACATGGAACTGGAACTGGGATACGACCTGCTGGGCGGCCGACTCCGCAGCATCGGGGAGGTCGAACTCACCTACGGCCGGTGGGGCGGCCGGCCCCGCACGCTAGGGCCGCATCCGCTGGAGTACGACCTGCTCGGCAGCAGGCTGCGCCGGATCGGCGACGTCGAGATCGGCTACGGCCGCCTGGGCAGCGTCCCCAGGACGTTCGGGACCTGGGACGTCGACTGCGCCGCCTGGTCCGGGATCCCGCGGCGGATCGGGCCGTACCCGATCGACCACCCCAGGCTCAGCGGCCGGGTGCGCGGGATCGGCCCGCTCTCCGTGGAGTACGACCTGCTGGGCGGGCGGCCCCGCCGCGTCGTCCTGCCCGCCGGCCTGCACGCCCTCCCCGACGACCTCCTGCGCGTGCTCTTCCTGGTCCTGCACCTGCAGACCGAACGCAACAAGAGCTCGTCCTCCGCCGCGTAGCGGAAACCGGCGAGGGCCCGCCGGACGGTTCCGGCGGGCCCTCGGGGTGACGGCGGGTCAGACGGCGGCCGCGTACTTCGGGTTGACGCCGTACTGGTTCTCCTCCGGCTTGCCGTCGGAGGCGAGCCAGACGAGCACGAAGATCCAGCCGACCAGCGGGATGATGCCGACCAGGATCGCCCAGCCCGAGCGGCCGGTGTCGTGCAGCCGGCGGACCGCGACACCGAGGCTCGGCAGCAGGACCGCGAGGTCGTAGATCGCGGCGAGGGCGCTGAAGTGGATGGCCGCGCCGACGGCGATGAGCACGATCGCGATGATCGTGTTGATCAGCGTGAACATCCAGTATTCCTGCCGACGCGCGCGTCCGCTGAACACCACGTACTTCTTCAGTACGTCCACGTACCAGTTCATTACTCGTCCCCCCGGGGATCAAGGCTTGATTGGTTCCACAGCAAATCAAGCCGACGTGGCCGGTTCCAATCAGATTGGCGTGCGCGGGTCAACCGTTATCGTCTCGCCGCCGATCGGTGATCAAGGCCGGCCGATCGCATCCGCGCGGTGCGCGATAACGTCTCTCCGGCCATGGACATGCAGAAACGGCCCCAGCGGCCGCCACAACCACAGCCGCAGCACCCCGAGGGATGCCTGGTCGTCGCGATCAGAATCCCCGTGCGGATCTTCGTCTTCCTGGTCGTGCTGCCGGTACGCCTGCTCTGGGACGCGTTCGCCGCAACCGCACGGTTCCTGTGGCGGTACGTCCTCGCCCCGGTGGGACGCGCGATCGGCCGGATTCTCCACGGGCTCCTCGTCGTACCCCTGATCTGGCTGTACCGCCACCTGCTCACCCCCCTCGGCCACGCCCTCCTGTGGCTCTGCGCGCGGGTGTTCCCTCCGGTCGGCCATGCGCTCGTGTGGTTCTACGCGCGCGTGCTCACCCCGATCGGTCACGCGGTCGTCCGGCTTCTCACGCCCGCCGTGAAGGCCGTGGCCCGGGTGTTCGACATGCTCGGCACCGCCCTGTACTGGACCGCGCGCGTGCTCCTGGTCCTGCCCGCCCTCGCCCTGTGGCGCTGGATCCTCGCCCCGGCCGGCCGTGTCCTCGGCATCGTCCTCAGGGAGATCGGAGAGGCCCTCGGCCACGCCTGGCGGGCCGCCGGGTACGTCGCACATGCCGTCGGACGGGTGCTCGGCACCCTCTTCCGGTGGATCTTCCTGGAGCCCGCGCGGTGGGTGTACCGGACCGTCCTCACCCCGGTCGGACACGTCGTCCGCGACCTTGTCCTGCGCCCCGCTGCCCAGGCCGCTCGCGCGATCGGCCGTGCCGTCCGCCAGGCCCGCGCCGACCTCCGCCGCGCCCTCTTCGGCGAGCCGCAGCGGCCCGCGCCCGTGGACCGCCGGGAACCCAGGGGCCGCGACACACGTACTCTTGATGGATAGCAGCACACAGCCGTACGGCCCACAGCGGTACGGCCCTCGCACAAGAACGCACAAGAACCACGAAGGACTGACGACACTGGGCAAGCGACAGCCCGAAGGCCCGCCGCCCGCACCCGCGGTGCAGCGCATCCGACTGCGCTACACCAAGCGCGGCCGCCTCCGGTTCACCAGCCACCGTGACTTCCAGCGCGCCTTCGAGCGTGCGCTGCGCCGCGCCGAGGTACCGATGGCGTACTCGGCGGGGTTCACACCGCACCCGAAGGTGTCGTACGCCAATGCCGCACCCACCGGCACGGGCAGCGAGGCCGAGTACCTGGAGATCGCGCTCACCGCACACCGCGACCCGGAGCGGCTGCGCGCCCTCCTCGACGAGTCCCTGCCCGCCGGGCTCGACATCGTCGACGCGGTCGAGGCACACACGTCCGGACTGGCCGACCGGCTCACCGCCTCCGTGTGGGAGCTGCGGCTGGCCGGCCAGGACCCGGCGGAGGCCGAGAACGCCGTCGCGGCGTTCAACGCCACCGAGTCCGTCGAGGTCCAACGCACCACCAAGAACGGCGTGCGCACCTTCGACGCCCGCCCCGCCGTCGTGCAACTTGAAACACAGAGTGAAACGGCTGATAGGCCGACCGACCAGCCCTGTGCGATACTGCGGCTGGTTGTTCGGCACGTGACGCCTGCCGTACGACCCGACGACGTCCTGTCCGGTCTCCGCGCCGTGGCCGACCTGGCGCCGCCGGTCCCCGCAGCGGTGACCAGGCTGGCGCAGGGGCTGCTCGATGAAGAGACCGGCACGGTGACCGACCCGCTCGCGCCCGACCGCGAGGCAGCCGAGGCCCTCTCGAAGGCCGAACCGACTGCCGCCGCGACGGTGCCGGCGTAAGGAAGGTCCCGCGAAGGACGGACGTCGTAGCGCCGCCCTCGTACTCGGGAGCCACCTGGGTCGGGCAGCGCACCGACCAGCAGACTTTCGCCAGGCCGTCCGCGACAAGGCGTACGGAACCGGCGAGACAGGACACAGAGAGCTCCTGTGCGGCGCCCGCGCCCCACACGGCGGCACCGCGCATCGCGCGAGCCGTGGACGTCACCGGCGGTCGCTCGAACCGATCGACGCCGGACCAGGCGCGGCGCCCGGGAGCCTGACGGGAGAAACGCCCGCATGCTCGAACCGACCGAGCCCACCGAGGGCTCCGAACTGAACACCCCCAGCGACACCCTGCCGCCGCGCAGGCGTCGCCGTGCCGCGTCCCGCCCCGCGGGACCGCCCGCCGGGACCGAGGCCGTGGCCGAGACCACGGCGCCGGCCATACCGGCCGCCGAGACCTTCGAATCCGCCGCCGAAGCGACGGAAGAGGTCACGGAAGAGATTGCCGAGGCCCCTGAGACGGCCGAGGCCGTCGAGACCCTGGGAGCCGTTGAGGAGGCCGCGCCCGCTCCGCGGACGCGTCGCCGGGCGACCCGCCGGGTGTCCGCACCCGCCGAGGCCGCCGAGGCGGCGGAGACCGTTGTACCTGCCGCCGTCGCAGCAGCAGCCGGGTCCGGTGCTGCCGGTGCCGTGACCGAGCCCGCCGAGAGCACGGCCGCGGCCGAGGCCGCCGCCGACAGTGACGAGGAGGCCGCCCCGCGTCGTACGCGTCGTCGTGCGACCCGCCGCGTCTCCGCGCCGGCCGCGGTGGAGGAGCCGTCCGCCGTGGCGGGGACGGAGCAGGCACAGCAGCCGGAGACCGCCGAGGCGGCCGAGGCCCCTGAGACGGTCGAGGCCACCGACGCCGTCGAGCCCGTGGGAGCCGTTGAGGAGGCCGCGCCCGCTCCGCGGACGCGTCGCCGGGCGACCCGCCGGGTGTCCGCACCCGCCGGTGCCCCGGAGGCCGCCGAGGCGGCCGAAGAGGCCGCGGCCGTCGCAGCCGAGGCCGGTACGGAGACCGCCGCGTCTGCCGAGGCGGTCGAGGCGACTGAGCCCGTCGAGGCGACTGAGCCCGTCGAGGCGACTGAGCCCGCCGAGGCTCCTGAAGAGACCGCGTCCGTTCCCCGTACCCGTCGCCGCGCCACCCGCCGGGTGTCCGCGCCCGCCGGTGCGCCCGAGGCCGCTGCCGCCGGGACGGCCACCGCCGAGGAGCCGCAGGCGGCGGTCGCCGAGACCCCGGCCGCCGAGCCGGCCGAGTCCGCCGAGCAGGCCGAGGCGCCGCGCCGCAGGCGTCGCGTCGTGCGGCAGGCCGCCACCGGGTTCTCCGCGCCCGCCGCCCGGACCGGCGCCGAGGAGGAGGAGCCGCAGCGCCGCCCGGCCCGCCCCGCCGTCGCCGTCTTCCAGGCGCCCGTGTTCACCGAGCCGAAGTTCCAGACCCCGCAGCGCGCCGCCGCCGAGGCGGCCGCGTCGGCGGCAGGCGCCGAGGAACCGGAGGAGTTCGCGGCGGTCACCGCTGCCCCCGTCACCTCTGCCACCTCTGCTTCTTCTCCTGCCACGGCGTTCGCCGCCGAGCCGGCCGAGCAGGCCGAGGCCGGTTCGCGCCGCCGGCGCCGCCGCCGGGGCGCCGCGGAGGAGGCCCCGGTCACCGAGGCCACCGCCGAGGACGAGACCGACGAGCCGGAGGAGTCCGCCGAGGACCTCGCCGACGGCGAGGACGAGGCCGAGGAGTCCGGCTCCCGCCGACGCCGCCGTCGCGGTGGCCGGCGCCGCCGTCGCGGTGACGCCGCCGACGGCGAGGGTGGCGACGACGGCACCGACGAGCTCGCCGCCGAGCAGGCCGAGCAGGACGCCGAGGACACCGCCGAGCAGGAGGAAGAGGACGACGAGGAGGCCCACGACGAGGCCGGCATGTCGTCCTCCAGCAGCCGCCGTCGCCGGCGCCGCCGCCGTCGGGCCGGGGACACCCCCGACAACGAGCCCGGCGAGGGCGACCCGGAGCGCACGGTCGTCAAGGTCCGTGAACCCCGCAAGCCCTCCGAGCCGTCCGACGAGGTCCAGTCCATCAAGGGCTCGACCCGCCTGGAGGCCAAGAAGCAGCGCCGCCGCGAGGGCCGCGAGCAGGGTCGCCGACGCGTCCCGATCATCACCGAGGCCGAGTTCCTCGCCCGCCGCGAGGCCGTCGAACGCGTGATGGTCGTACGCCAGCACGGCGACCGCACCCAGATCGGCGTCCTGGAGGACGGCGTGCTCGTCGAGCACTACGTCAACAAGGAGCAGGCCACCTCGTACGTCGGCAACGTCTACCTGGGCAAGGTCCAGAACGTGCTGCCGTCGATGGAGGCCGCCTTCATCGACATCGGCAAGGGCCGCAACGCCGTCCTCTACGCCGGCGAGGTCAACTTCGAGGCACTCGGCATGGCCAACGGGCCGCGCCGTATCGAGGCCGCCCTCAAGTCCGGCCAGTCCGTGCTCGTCCAGGTGACGAAGGACCCGATCGGCCACAAGGGCGCCCGTCTGACCAGCCAGGTCTCCCTGCCCGGCCGTTACCTCGTGTACGTCCCCGAGGGCTCGATGACCGGCATCAGCCGCAAGCTGCCCGACACCGAGCGCGCACGCCTGAAGACCATCCTCAAGAAGATCGTCCCCGAGGACGCGGGCGTCATCGTGCGCACCGCCGCCGAGGGCGCCAGCGAGGACGAACTGCACCGCGACGTCGAACGGCTCCAGGCGCAGTGGGAGGACATCCAGAAGAAGTCGAAGAACGGCAACGCCCCGACGCTGCTGTACGGCGAGCCCGACATGACCGTCCGGGTCGTCCGCGACATCTTCAACGAGGACTTCTCCAAGGTCGTCGTCAGCGGTGACGAGGCCTGGGAGACCGTCCACGGCTACGTCTCGCACGTCGCGCCCGACCTCGCGGGACGGCTGTCGAAGTGGACCTCCGAGGTCGACGTCTTCGCCACCTACCGGATCGACGAGCAGCTGTCCAAGGCACTGGACCGCAAGGTCTGGCTGCCGAGCGGCGGTTCGCTGGTCATCGACCGGACCGAGGCGATGGTCGTCGTCGACGTCAACACCGGCAAGTTCACCGGCCAGGGCGGCAACCTCGAAGAGACCGTCACCCGCAACAACCTGGAGGCGGCCGAGGAGATCGTCCGCCAGCTGCGGCTGCGCGACCTCGGCGGCATCATCGTCATCGACTTCATCGACATGGTCCTGGAGTCCAACCGGGACCTGGTGCTGCGGCGCCTGCTCGAATGCCTCGGGCGGGACCGTACGAAGCACCAGGTGGCCGAGGTGACCTCGCTGGGGCTCGTCCAGATGACCCGCAAGCGCGTCGGACAGGGCCTCCTGGAGTCCTTCTCCGAGACCTGCGTGCACTGCAACGGCCGTGGCGTCATCGTCCACATGGAGCAGCCCAGCTCCGGTGGCGGCGGTGGCGGCGGCAAGCGCAAGAAGCGCGGGCGCGGCGGCGACGGACACGAGCACGACCACGACGTGCACGAGACGCACGAGGTCGTGGCCGACGGGGCCGTCGAGCACGCCGAGGCCGTCCACGCGGTCGAGACGGCGGCGGAGGTCGCGGCCGAGGCCGCCGGGCCCGTCGCACTGCCCGCGCCCGACTTCGCGCCGGACGAGGAGCTGTACAGCAGCGTCGCCGAGGCGGAGGCCGCGGCCGGCCGCGGCCGTACCCGCCGCCGGGCGAGCCGCCGGGCCTCGGCTCCGGCCGGCGCGCCCAAGGGCCGTACGGCACGCACCGAGACCGCGCAGGACGTACCGGCCGCCGTCGAGGCGGAGCGTCCGGTGCTGCCGGAGCCGGCCGCCACGGCGCACGCCGAGCCGGTCGCCGCGGAGGACCTGGTCGTCGAGGCCGCTCAGGCCCCGGCCGCCGAGGAGACCGCTCCCAAGGGCCGTACGCGTCGGCGCGCCACCCGGAAGGTGTCGGCGCCCGCCGGCTCCCCGGCCGGTGCCGAGGCGACCGTGGTGACGGTCGTCGCCGAGAGCGCCCCGGTGACGGAGACCGTCGCGGAGGCGGTGACGGAGACGGTCGCCGAGACGGCGCCGGAACCGGTCGCGGAGCCCGAGGCGGCCGCGGCCGCCGAGAGCGCCGCTCCGGCCCGCCCGCGCCGCCGTGCGGTGCGCAAGGCCACCGCGCCGACCGCGTCCGAGGAAGCGGCCGTCGTGGTCGTACCGTCGGCGGAGACGCCGGCGGCGGCCGAGGAGGCTCCCACCGAGGCTGCCGAGGAGGGCGTCGAGGAGGCCGTGCCGGCCAAGAAGACGGCCCGCAAGACGGCCGCCAAGAAGACCGCGGCGAAGAAGACGGCCGCGAAGAAGACGACGGCCAAGAAGACGGCGGCGAAGAAGACGACGGCCAAGAAGGCGGCCAAGACCGCCAAGACGGCCGCCGCCAAGTCGACGGCGAAGAAGACCACCACGGTCGCCACCGCCTCCGACGAGGACTGACGGCCCCCGTCCCACGCCCCAGCCATCGGCTCCCGGTCCCACGACCGGGAGCCGATCGCATGTGCGCCGGGTCGACGCCGGATCGACGGACCGCTCCAGCGCCTGCGCCAGCGCCTGCTCCAGCGCCCCGTGCCCCTCGTGGCCGACGAGTCCGTCGGCACCACCGCGGCCGATCAGCGCAGTACCAGCGCGGCCGATCACCGCGGCACCCGCGTGCGGCGGCCCAAGCTCGCCCCCCCACCCGCCGTCGGGCGCACAGGGAACGCTCGGTAAATTGAGGGGAAAGGTTACGCGCACGCTTGTCAACGAGTAACTTCGCCGGGAACCCGAACAGCGGAATTACGACGAAAGGCCGCTCCAGTGAACCGTCATGAACTGCTGCGTGGACTGCACCGTGTCTACCGCCCGCGCAACTATCTGGAGATCGGCGTCAATGACGGCCGCAGTCTGGCGCTCTCGCGCGTGGCGTCCGTGGCGATCGACCCGGCCTTCAAGGTGGTGACGTCGATCAGCTGCGATGTTCACCTGGTCCAGTCGACCAGTGACGACTTCTTCGCCCGCAAGGACCCGCTGGTGCACCTGCGGCGAGGCCGCAACCCCTTCCGCGCCCTCGCCCGCCGCGACCCGCTCGGGGTGCTCGGAGGCGATCCCACGCTGGAATTGTCGTTCATCGACGGCATGCACCTCTTCGAGTACGCGTTGCGCGACTTCATGAACGTCGAACGCCACTCACGCTGGTCGAGCGTGATCGTCCTCGACGACATGCTGCCCCGCGACGTGGACGAGGCGGCGCGCGACCGGCACACCAAGTACTGGACCGGCGACGTCTACAAACTCGTGACGGTCCTGCGCAGGTACCGCCCCGACCTGGTCGTCCTCGAGGTCGACACCGCCCCGACCGGTGTCGCCGTGGTCTTCGGGGCCGATCCGCAGAACACGGTGCTCAAGGAGGCGTACGACGACATCCTCAAGGAGTACGTCACCCCGGATCCGCAGGCGGTCCCCGACGAGGTGCTGGTGCGCAAGCACGCCGCGCGGCCGGAGGCGCTGCTGGCGGCGGACTTCTGGCCCGCCCTGATCAGGGCCCGGAACCTGCGTCGTCCGCGCGCGGGCTTCGAGCGGCTGCGGGGGCAGATCGCGGCGCTGGGCGGCTGAGCCGCAGGAGGACAAGGACGAGGGGGCCCCGCGGAAGATCCGCGAGGCCCCCTCGTCATACCGGTCTCAGGCGCGCAGCTCCGCCAGGTAGGCCTGGCAGGCCTCGTAGGACGGCAGCAGGCCCTGGGCTTCGGCCTCGGCCAGGGACGGCGCCGCGGCGTCCTTCTCGGACAGCACCGGGGTCAGCCCCGACGGCCACTCGATGCCCAGCGCGGGGTCGAGCGGGTGGATGCCGTGCTCGCGCTGCGGGGCGTACCCCTCGGAGCACAGGTACACCACGGTGGCGTCGTCGGTCAGCGCCATGAAGGCGTGCCCGAGCCCCTCGGAAAGGTAGACCGAGTGGTGGTCCACGTCGTCCAGCCGCACGGCTTCCCACTGCCTGTACGTGGGTGAGCCCGTACGGATGTCGACGATGACGTCCAGCACGGCGCCACGTACGCACTTGACGTACTTGGCCTGGCTGGGCGGTACGTCGGCGAAGTGGATGCCGCGCAGGGTGCCGCGGCTGGAGACCGAACAGTTGGCCTGTGCCAGATTCAGGTGATGGCCCGTGGCCCCGGCGAAGTCCGATCCCTTGAACCACTCGTGGAAGCTCCCGCGGGCGTCCGGAAAGACCTTCGGTTCGTGGATCCAGGCGCCGGCGATGCCGAGCTCCCGCATGTCGTTCACATCCTTCTCGTGGTGCGTGTCCGTGGTGGGTCCGGCGGATCAGCCGGTCAGCCGCGCCGCCAGGCCGCGCAGCTTCTTGCGGGCCGGCGCGGGCAGCCTGCGCACGACCGGACCGCCGACGGCGCGCAGCCGCCGCCGCAGGGCCGCCTTGCGGCGCTTGGACACCGTCGTGCGGACGAGCTCGGCATCCACCACGGGCAGGGCCTCGTCGAGCCGCAGCCGCCCGTTGCTCCTGACGGTCACGGTGCACAGCGGCAGGGCCGCGTCCTTCTCGCCGTCCAGCCGGGCCGCCAGGCTCCAGCGGCCGGCGGGAACCGACGCCGCGCGCGCGGGAACGGCGATGTGGGCGCGGCCGGCCACGTTGCGGATCTCGGCGGACACCACGTGCGTACCGCCGCCGTCCCCGGAGCTGAGGACCAGCTCGGTCTTGGCCGGCGCGGTCTTCGGACGGGTGAACACGTCCAGCCGCAGCTCCGGACGGTTGCCCGGCATCCGCTGCACGGGGCGGTTCTCCAGGTACGGCGCCAGCCTCTTGCTGCGGCGGGCGACGTCCAGGGTGAGGTTGCCGTGCGGGTCGGTGAAGTACGGGATGACCGGACGGGCGGGGGAGCCGAGCAGCGCGGGACGCAGCTCCGTCTCCACACCGGCGACGCGGTCGGCGCCGAGCCGGGCCTTGCGGACCAGACCGAGGCCCCGGACGCTGACCCAGATGTCCCAGAAGCCCTTGGAGACCGGGCCGCGCCCCTTCACGCCCTGGGGGCTGACCACGCCGCTGCCGCGCAGGACGACCTCGCAGACGCCGTCGCCGAGGTCCTCGACCTGCGAGGTGAACTCGGCCGCGCACGGCCACTCGACGGCCGTCTCGCGGTTGCGCAGCGACATCTCGGCCTTGAACTGGTCCATCTCGTCCGTGACGTCGACCAGCTCGTCGGCCCCCAGCACGTCCTGGACCAGCTCGGGGTGCAGGTAGAAGCGGCCGTCGCGGCGCAGCAGGCGGACCGGTTCGGCGTCGTCGCCGTGCACCAGCCGGGCGCTGAGGGTGACGGCAAGCTTGCCGTCGGGCCGCCACTCGGCCTCCTCCAGCCGGGTCGCGCCCTTGACGGAGAGCCCGAAGCGGGCGAACCGCAACAGGCCGTCGCCGTCGTCACGGCGCAGCAGCGTCGAGCGGACCCGGGTGAGGGCGCCGAGCCCGTCGCGCACGCCCTCGCCCATGAACTCCTCGGCCAGCGGCCGCACGGCCTCCAGCATCTCGCCGAGGTAGGCCTCGTCGTACTTGAGGACGTTCGGCTCGCTGAGCCGGCCGAGCATCTCCACCCGGTAGAAACGGCGCAGCAGCAGGTCGCGGAAGTCGCCGGGCTCGGTGTTCGCCATGACGACGTCGAGCACCTCACGGAGATTCCCGTAGTAACCCGACGGGACGATGCGCGCGGAACCCGCGTTCTTGCCGTCGTCGCGCTTCGAGTAGTAGTAGCAGGTGTAGCTGCCGAGGATGGAGACGACCTTGGCGGGGAAGTACGCCTCCATCATGTACAGCTGGTCCTCCAGGCGCCGCTTGCCCTCGGGATAGGCGATCTTGTTCTCGCGCAGGAACTCCGTGCGGAACATCTTGTGCGGCGTGAGGCTGTCGTACAGCGGCGCGTCGTGGATGGTGCACTTCTCCCGGTCCGCCTTGAAGACGCCGTGCGGTACGCCCCGGAAGTTGCTGGCCACCTTGCCGATGACGATGTCGGATCCGTTGCGGTGCCCCATCTCGTACAGTCGGCGCAGAGCGTCGGAGGCCAGGTAGTCGTCCTGGTCGACGAACTGGACGTACTCGCCCTTCGCCTCGCCCACGCCGATGTTCCTCGGCTTGCCGGGCCAGCCGGAGTTCGGTATGTGAATCACCCGGAAATGCGGGTGCTTCTCGGCGAGGGCGTCCAGTTCCGCGGGACTCTCGTCGGTCGAACCGTCGTCGACGAACAGGACCTCGAACTCGTTTGCGGGAAGCGTCTGCCTCAACAGGGAGTCGATGCAGGGTTGGATGTACTTTCCCGGGTTGTAGACCGGGATGATGACGCTCACCTTGATCGACATCTCTGTTACCTGGCTCCAGTTTTGGGATGCTGACTGCGACATTAATGATCCGTGTACAGCCGGTGGCCAACTGATGCACGAGTGGAGGTCACAGGGTAACCGCAGCCGCTTCTCAGGAGCGACCGGGTCGGCGGTGGCGTCGGTGGTGGAGATCGGCACGGGCCCGGTTTGACCGCCTCCGCGCGGCCCCGTAACCTTGACCGTCGGCGTGTCCATGGATATGAGGACGTGCCACATCCCCGTAAACCTCTTCCTCCGGAGCGCACCCTGTTCCGGAGAGGCCGCCCGCGTTCGCCGGGCGGCTGGACTGCGGGGGTGCCGTTCCCGAGCGAGAGAGTGAGATCCGCGTGTACGCCATCGTGCGCAGCGGTGGTCGCCAGCACAAGGTTGCTGTCGGCGACATCGTTGAGGTTGACAAGATTTCCACCGCCAAGGTTGGCGACACGGTCGAGCTCTCGACCCTGCTCGTTGTCGACGGCGACGCTGTGACCAGCGACCCGTGGGTCCTGGCCGGCATCAAGGTCCAGGCCGAGGTCGTGGACCACCACAAGGGCGTCAAGATCGACATCCTTCGCTACAAGAACAAGACCGGCTACCGCCGTCGTCAGGGCCACCGCCAGCAGTACACGGCGATCAAGGTCACTGAGATCCCCGCGGCTGCGAAGTAAGGGACTGAGGAGAGATGGCACACAAGAAGGGCGCATCGTCCACCCGTAACGGTCGTGACTCCAACGCTCAGCGCCTCGGCGTGAAGCGCTTCGGCGGTCAGGTCGTCAACGCGGGCGAGATCCTGGTCCGCCAGCGTGGCACCCACTTCCACCCGGGTGCGGGCGTCGGCCGTGGCGGCGACGACACGCTGTTCGCGCTGCAGGCCGGTTCGGTGCAGTTCGGCACCCACCGTGGCCGCAAGGTCGTGAACATCGTCCCGGTCGCCTGAGCCTGATTTCAGGGCCCAGACCGAACGTTTCGCGAGGCGGACCTCACTTCCCGATCGGGAAGGCGGGTCCGCCTTTCGCGTGTTGACATAGGTATTACCCCGTAAGTATCTGGAGGCACTGCACCATGACCACCTTCGTGGACCGCGTCGAGCTGCACATCGCCGCGGGTAACGGAGGCCACGGCTGCGCCTCCGTACACCGGGAGAAGTTCAAGCCGCTCGGCGGCCCCGACGGCGGCAACGGCGGCCGCGGCGGCGACGTCATCCTGACCGTCGACCAGTCCGTGACGACTCTTCTCGACTACCACCACTCCCCGCACCGCAAGGCCACCAACGGCAAGCCCGGCGAGGGCGGCAACCGGGCCGGCAAGGACGGCCAGGACCTGATCCTGCCCGTGCCCGACGGCACGGTGGTGCTGGACGAGGCCGGCAACGTCCTCGCCGACCTCGTCGGCCACGGCACCTCCTACGTCGCCGCCCAGGGCGGCCGCGGCGGCCTCGGCAACGCGGCCCTCGCCAGCGCTCGCCGCAAGGCGCCCGGCTTCGCGCTGCTCGGCGTGCCCGGGGACCTCGGGGACATCGTCCTGGAGCTGAAGACCGTCGCGGACGTGGCCCTGGTCGGCTACCCGAGCGCCGGCAAGTCCTCGCTGATCTCCGTCCTCTCGGCCGCCAAGCCGAAGATCGCCGACTACCCGTTCACCACCCTGGTCCCCAACCTCGGTGTGGTGACCGCCGGTTCCACCGTCTACACCATCGCCGACGTGCCGGGACTCATCCCCGGCGCCAGCCAGGGCCGGGGCCTCGGCCTGGAGTTCCTGCGCCATGTCGAGCGGTGCAGCGTCCTCGTCCACGTCCTCGACACCGCGACCCTGGAGTCCGAGCGCGACCCCGTCTCCGACCTCGACGTCATCGAGGAGGAGCTCAAGCAGTACGGCGGCCTCGGCGACCGGCCCCGGATCGTCGTCCTCAACAAGATCGACGTCCCCGACGGCAAGGACCTCGCCGAGATGGTCCGCCCCGACCTGGAGGCCCGCGGCTACCGCGTCTTCGAGGTGTCCGCGGTCGCCCACCTGGGCCTGCGCGAGCTGACGTTCGCGCTCGGCGAGCTGGTCGGCCAGGCCCGCGCGGCCAAGCCCAAGGAGGAGGCGACCCGGATCGTCATCCGGCCCAAGGCCGTGGACGACGCCGGCTTCACCGTCATCCAGGAGGAGGACGGCCTCTTCCGGGTGCGCGGCGAGAAGCCCGAACGCTGGGTCCGCCAGACCGACTTCAACAACGACGAGGCCGTCGGCTACCTCGCCGACCGCCTCAACCGGCTCGGCGTGGAGCAGGAGCTGATGAAGGCGGGTGCCCGCGGGGGTGACGGCGTCGCCATCGGCCCCGAGGACAACGCCGTCGTCTTCGACTGGGAGCCGTCCATGATGTCCGGCGCCGAGATGCTCGGCCGGCGTGGCGAGGACCACCGCTTCGAGGAACAGCGGCCCGCCGTGCAGCGCCGCCGCGACCGGGAGGCGGAACGGGACGAGTCCCTGCGGGAGTACGGCGACTTCGACCCGTTCGAGTAGGACCCGGGCCCCCGGCCTCAAGGGGGGCGGCTTCCTGCGTCGTCGGCACCGTCGGCACCGTCAGACGAACCGGGCGTACAGGCCGTGGCATGTGCGAACCGGGCGCGCCGAAAGTCAAGTCTGTGTAACAGGAGCCTGGGACTCATCTGTGTCCCAGGCTCCTCTCAGGTGAACCTAAGGTGAACGTCTTACCTTTCGTTAACCATGGAGACGGACTGTACGAGAGGCGAAGCCCCGGTGAACAACGCCACTACAGGCCCCGCAGGCCCCACCGGTCCCCTTGCCGCCCTGCCCGCCGGCACCCGCCTGCTGCACATCGGCCCGCACAAAACGGGCACCACGGCCATCCAGGGCGCCCTGTTCGCCGTGAAGGACCGGCTGCCCGAACACGGTGTGGTGTTCCCGGCGACCACCCGGCACCCGATGGAGGCCGCCCTCGCCGCCTGCGCCCGGCCCGCGATGATGGGCGACACCGTGCCCACCGAGAAGCACTGGACACGGCTGCTTCAGCAGGTCGAGGCCACCGGCACCCGCACCTCGGTGATCAGCAGCGAGTTCTTCGCCGACGCCCCCGACGACGAGACCGTCGCCCGCATCGTCGAGCAGCTCGGCGGCGAACGCGTCCACGTCCTCGTCACCCTCCGCCCGCTCGCCAGGATCATGCCCTCCCAGTGGCAGCAGTACGTGCAGAACGGACTGCGCATGGGCTACGAGGACTGGCTGGACCACATGCTCCGCAAAGCCCCCTACGAGAAGCCCAACCCCAGCTTCTGGCGCCGGCACCGGCACGACCGGCTCGTCGAACGCTGGGTCCGCGCGGTCGGCGCGGACCGGATCACCGTCGTCGTGGTCGACGACCGGGACCGCGGCGGCCTGATGCGCACCTTCGAAGCCCTCCTCGGACTTCCCGAGAATCTCCTCCAGCCCGTCCCGGACACGGCGAACCGCTCCCTCACCCTCGCCGAGACCGAAATGCTGCGAAAGCTCAACGCGGAATTCCGCGGCAATGGACTCCCCGACGAGCTGTATTCCAAGCTCGTCCGCAACGGCGCCGTCATGCATATGAAGAACTCGTGCAGCCCCACCGCCGCCGACGTGAAGATCTCCACCCCCGTCTGGGCCGTCGAGGCCGCCGGCCGCATCGGCGCCGAGATGGTGGAACGCATCGGCGCCATGGGCGTCCGCGTCGTCGGCGACCCGGCCCGGCTCTACGCCCTGCCCGCCATCCCCGCGCAGCCGGGACCGCCCGCCGCCGAGGCCCGCATCGCCCCCGAGGTCGCCGCCCAGGCCCTCTACGGCGCGCTCGCCGCGGCGGCCGCGGCCCCGGTACGCCACACCGCCGAGGCGAAGTCCCGCACCGTGCACCAGACGTCGTCGAAGGAACTGGTGCGGATCCTGGGGCACCGATGTCTGAAGAAGCTGCGACGCCGGTGAGGTGGTGCCGGGAGGCCGAGCCGCGAGGACGGCTTAGCGCGGCTAAGTCGTCCCCGAGGCACGGCGTAGTGCTGCTGAGACGTGCACCGGGTCACGCACAGCAATCGGAATGACCTGTGTAGTTACTCACAGCAAATTCGCGGAACTCTTCCAGTGGTCCGGCGGGCGGCGCCCATCACCAGCGACGCAAGGTGAATGAAAGGTTGCGGGCACATATGCAGTGGACGGCGCTCACCTTGCACAGCGGTTACCGGAAGTGGGACCATTTCCAGGTTCCCTGATGCCCCAAGGTAGGTCACCTGTGTCCCAGCACATAGCCAAGCCCCGAACCACCGCAGTGATCCTGGCCGGTGGCACCGGTCAGCGGGTGGGTCTGTCGATCCCCAAGCAACTGCTGAAGATCGCCGGCAAGGCCGTCATCGAGCACACCCTGGCCACCTTCGACAAGGCCGACTCGATCGACGACATCATCGTGCTGATGGCACCGGGCTACGTCGCGGACGTCGAGAAGATCGTCGCCAAGGCCGGGTTCGCGAAGGTCAAGAAGATCATCGAGGGCGGCAACACGCGGAACGAGACCACCGAGCGCGCCATCGAGGCGCTCGGCGAGGGCCTGGCCGAGGGCGAGGACCTCAACGTCCTCTTCCACGACGCCGTACGCCCCCTGCTGTCACGGCGCGTCATCGACGACTGCGTGACCGCGCTGGAGCGCTACGAGGCCGTCGACGTCGCCATCCCGTCCGCCGACACCATCATCGTCACGCGGACCCACGGCGGGGACGGCGAGTTCATCACCGAGATCCCGGACCGCTCCCGGCTGCGCCGCGGCCAGACCCCGCAGGCGTTCAAGCTGTCCACGATCAAGCGGGCCTACGAGGTCGCCGACGGCGACCCCAACTTCCAGGCCACCGACGACTGCTCCGTCGTCCTCAAGTACCTGCCGGACGTGCCGATCCACGTCGTCGCCGGCGACGAGTACAACATGAAGGTCACCCAGCCCGTCGACGTCTTCATCGCCGACAAGCTCTTCCAGCTCGCATCCACCGCCGCCCCCGAGCAGAACGGCGAGGACGCCTACCGCGAGCTCCTCACCGGCAAGACCGTGGTGATCTTCGGCGGCTCGTACGGCATCGGCAAGGACATCGCCGAACTCGCCGAGTCCTACGGCGCGAACGTCTACGCGCTGGGCCGCTCCACCACCGGTACCCACGTGGAGAACCCGGAGGAGGTCGACGACGCGCTCTCCAAGGCGTACGCCGAGACCGGCCGGATCGACTACGTCGTCAACACCGCGGGCGTGCTGCGCATCGGCAAGCTCGCCGAGACCGACAACGCCACCATCGAGGAGGCGCTGAAGGTCAACTACCTGGCCCCGGTGCAGATCGCCCGCTCCAGCTACAAGTATCTCGCCGAGACCCAGGGCCAGCTGCTGCTCTACACCTCCAGCAGCTACACCCGCGGCCGCGCCGAGTACAGCCTCTACTCCTCGACCAAGGCCGCCATGGTGAACCTCACCCAGGCCCTGTCCGACGAGTGGGCCGGCGACGGCGTCCGCGTCAACTGCATCAACCCCGAGCGCACCGCCACCCCGATGCGCACCAAGGCGTTCGGCCAGGAGCCGACGGGCTCGCTGCTCTCCTCCGAAGCCGTCGCCCGCACCTCCCTCGACGTGCTGCTCTCCGAACTCACCGGCCATGTCATCGACGTCCGCCAGCAGGACCCGACGGCGGCCGCCGGGCAGGCCTCCGGCTTCGACCAGGCCCTGGCCAGCGTCCTGGACCGACAGGACGGCGTGGCATAATCGACAGCCATTAGTCATCTGTAATTCAGGCCTCTGTGGTTGCGCGTTCGCGGAGCAATCGCAGGGGCCTGAACCCGTAGAACCCGGATCGACCACCTCCCAGATTGTCCGCAAGGTCGAATTCAGGCCTTTTTGTCAGCAAAAGGTTCTCCGTGATATCCACCGCTATTCGCGTCGCCCGAGTGGGCAGCGCGGCCGAGCTGGCCGCGGCGGCACTCATGATGCTGGGCTTCCCGGTCCTCATGGTCGCTGCGCTCGTCCCGAGCGTCTACGCCTTCGCGGCCGCGGCCGCCGTCACGTACCTGGCGGACCACTACCTGCACCGCAAGGGCAGCTACCTCGTCAACCGCCTGAGCAAGGTCCGGGCCGGCCTGTCGATCCGCTTCCTGATCCGGCAGCTGCTGCTGATCCTGCTGCTGGCCAGGATGGACCTCTCGAACGGCCTGGTCTTCTACGGCGCGATCGCCTGCTTCATCGCCTTCTACGGCCTGCAGGCCCCGCACGGCGCGCTGGTCACCCTGATCCGCAACCGCCGCCGGATGCCGGTCGCCACCCGCAACGTCGACCTGAAGTCCCGCATCCGCATCCCGGACGCCCCGCCGCGTGGCCTGCTCGACCGCTCCGCCGAGAAGATGCTCCACCTCGACCTCGCGGCCGTCGTCGGCCTGCTGGTCTCGGCGGCGACGGACAGCGCGGTCGCCGGTTTCGTCGGCATCGGCGTCACCCTCGCCCTGGGCTGCCTGTACGTACTGGTGCTGATGCCGTACGTGCGCGGCCGCAAGACCCCGCCGGACGCCGACACCGTACTGGCGGCCGTCGACGACTGGCTCGCCGAGTACCGGCCCGGGACCGTGCTGTACTTCTCCGGCTCCAAGGACTCCGCCTACCAGCTCAACATGTGGCTGGAGACGATGGAACAGCTGGAGTCCCGTCCGCTGATCCTGCTGCGCGAGCGGGTCATCATGCAGAACCTCGCGCCGACCACCGTCCCCGTCGTCTGCGTGCCCGGCGGCGTGCACCTGATGAACATGGACCTCTCCACGGTCCGCGTCGCCCTCTACGCGGCCAACGTCGGCAAGAACATCCACCTGCTGCGCGTCCCCACGATGAAGCACGTCTTCATCGGCCACGGCGACAGCGACAAGCTGGCCAGCGTCAACCCGTTCAGCAAGGTGTACGACGAGGTGTGGACCGCGGGCCGCGCGGGCCGCGACCGCTACGCCATCGCCGACGTCGGCGTCCGCGACGACGACATCGTCGAGGTCGGCCGCCCCCAGCTGGCCCCCATCCAGAGCCGGCAGGGCGTCCCCGACGGCCGTATCCCCACCGTGCTCTACGCGCCCACCTGGGAGGGCTGGGACGACAACCCCGGCAACACCTCCCTCGTTCTCGCCGGCGAGAACATCGTGAAGAAGCTGGTCAAGGCCGACCCGCCGGTCCGCGTCCTCTACAAGCCGCACCCCTTCACCGGCACCGTCAGCGCCGAGGCCGGCGCCGCCCACCGGCGCGTCACCGCCCTCGTCCAGAAGGCCGCCACCGCCCGCGCCGCCGATGCCCGCTTCACCGCCGACCCGGCCGCCCAGGCGGCGGCGCAGGCCGAACTGACCCGCATCGAGACCCGCCTGACCGAACTGGCCGGCACCGGCGACGACAAGCGCGACGAGGCCGAGGCCAGCCGCGACGACGTCGTCGACCTGACGAAGCACGAGGAGATCGCCCGGCTGCGCGCCGCCTGGAACGACTCCTACTGGCAGGCCCTGCCGTCGTACCAGCACGCCGTCATCACGGGTGCCGAACCCCGCCTGTACGACTGCTTCAACGTCTCCGACGCGATGGTCTCCGACATCTCCAGCGTGGTCTCCGACTTCATCGCGAGCGGCAAGCCGTACGCCGTCACCGACTCGGCCGGCGTCGGCGTGGAGGAGTTCAAGCGGGCGAACACCGCCGTGCGCGCCGCCGTGATCCTCTCCAACAGCGCCAAGGAACTCGGCGGCCTGCTGGACGCCGTACGCGACCCGTCGGACGATCCGCTGGCCGTGGACCGGGACGAACTCAAGCACTACCTGCTCGGGCCGGACGAGCCGACCTCCATCGAGCAGTTCAACGACGCGGTGGCCGCGCTCGCCCACAAGGCCGAGACCCGCAACCTGGGCCAGGAGGCCCGGATCGCGGCCGGCGACCCCGAGGCGGCCGAACTCGCCGAGGCGCTGCCCGGGGGAAAGCCGCGGACGACCGCAGGCGAGGCGGAGGGCGCTACCGCCGGCTGACCTCCGCCACGACAGCGAACGGGCTCGGTCACGGGGGAGAAGTCCCCTGGGACCGAGCCCGTCCGGCGTTCTCGCTCTCGTGCCGCGTTCTCTTACCTCTGCTTAGGAATGCGCGGATGTCTTCTTACCCATGCTTCGCCGTTCACGTTGAGCAGCTCTTACCGCGCGCCCGTACTGTCCGGTGTAACCCGCTGTACACCACCCGGCAGCCCGTTCGTCATGTGAATTGGGCCACTGAGCGTGCCTTCCAGGGCAACCTGTCGCACCGATCGGACATCTAAGACGTTGCGATCGAGGTGACGCAGGGGGAACGCACCATTGACTAGGGGGAAACGTGACCGTCGTTGCGCAGCCTGATGTGACCGTGATCATCGGGGCGTACGAAGCGATGCCGTACCTGGTCGAGTGCCTGGCCTCCGTCGAGCGCCAGACCCTCGACGCGGCCCGCATGGAGGTCATCGCCGTCGACGACGGATCGACCGACGGTACGGGGGAGTACCTGGAGGAGTTCGCGGCCCGCGCCGCCCTGCCGGTGACCGTGATCCGCCAGGAGAACTCCGGTGGCCCCAGCGGCCCGCGCAACGTCGGCCTCACCAAGGCCGCCGGCCGCTACGTGTTCTTCCTGGACGCCGACGACCGGCTCGGTGACGAGGCCCTGGAGCGCATGGTCGCCATGGCCGACAAGAACGGCACCGACGTCGTCGTCGGCAAGGTCGAGGGAATCAACCGCAAACCCCCGCAGTCGATGTGGGGGAGGACGCTCGACCGTACCGACGTCTTCTCCTCCAACGTCAAGTTCACGCTCAGCGCCCAGAAACTCTTCCGCCGAGCCCTGCTGGAACGCCACGGCATGCGGTTCGACGAGTCCCTGTGGACGGGCGAGGACGCGCTGTTCACCATGGAGGCCTATCTGCGCGCCGACGGCGTCTCGGTCGTCGCCGATTACCCCTGCTACTACCTCGTCGGCCGCGAGGACGGCAAACACGTCACCAAGAGCGGCGGCTACACCCTCCGCTTCGACTCCGCGCGCGCCCTGATCAACCTGATCGCCGAGATGGTCCCGGCGGGTCCGCGGCGCGACAGCCTCATGGTCCGGCCGTTCAAGGTCACGCTGCTTCCGCAGTTCGGCCCCCGGTTCCTCAAGGACACCGACGAGGTGCGGCAGCACAAACTGGAGCTCGCCGAGCCGCTGCTGGACGCCCACTGGAACCCCGGGGTGGCCCGCCGCCTCAAGGTCCACGAGCGGCTCCAGCTGCACCTGGTCGCCGCCCGGCGCACCGAACTCCTCCCGGACGTCCTCGAGTTCGTACGGGCCGGGAAGCAGCCTGCCGCGGTCCTGGAGAACCGCGGCACCAGCGTCTACCTCGGCTACCCGCACTTCCGTTCCGAGGCGGCCGGCGTCCCCGACTGGATCTACCTCGCCGAACCCCGCGAGGCCCGCGCCGTCGAGGGTTACCGCGAGGAGGCCGCCAACACCTTCCTGCGGCGCGCGCTGCGCAAGCTGCGGCGGTCGCTGCCCGCCCGGGACGTGAAGCCCGCGGCCGCCTGACCCGGCCCCCGGCCCCGCGCGCCTATCCGCCCGACCCCAGCGCCCGCCGGATCGGCCTGCCGACGGCCCGCCTGGCGCGCCGGTAGACCGAGGCCGACTGCTGCGTGGCGGTCGCCTTCGCGGCGCGGGCCCCGGCACGCGCCAGTTCCCGCTCCAGCCGGGCGTTGTCCAGCGACAGTTCGTCGATACGGCTGTGCAGCCAGCCGAAACGCGAGGTGAGCGAGTCGACGTCCGCGTCGTTCCAGGGGCGGATCCCCGCAGGGAACGCCAGCGTCCGCATCTGCTCCTCGAAGGCGGCCCCGCCGTCGCCGTGCGTGAAGGTGTTCTCCAGCCCGTTCTTGTCGAGGAACCCGGTGAACCGCTCGAAACGCTCCCGGTGGCCGCCGACCAGTCCGCCGAAGTCGGCCTCCGCGTACAGCTTCGCCGGGTCCGCCGACTCGGGATCCTTCACCGCCCGGTCCAGCCGCCGGTGCGGAATCCCGAAGTAACGGCACAGTTCCAGCGTCCGCGAGTCACCGCACAGCACGGTGGCCGGCGTACCGGCCAGCAGCGCCGCGATGTTGCCGTGGATGCGCGATCCGAAGGAGAAGTCGAACGAGCGCAGATCGTCGATCCAGGTGACCGGGTCGACATAGACCCGCACCTTGTCCTCGTGGAACATCGGATGGTCCGGATGGGTCGGCATCCCGGTCAACGCGGCGTTGGGATCCGACAGATCGCGCCAGTGCAGCTGCCGTGCGTCACTGAGGTTCTGGCCGACGAAACGCAGATTCGGATAGCGCTCGTGGGTGCGCGTGATGATCCGGCCCAGGCCCTGCGTGCGTACGGCACTGTGCGAGCCGTTGATCGCGATCCGCGACTGGGGCGTCAACTCCAGTGCCTTCTTGTGCACCGGGAGCCGCTCGCCGTACATGAACAGCGAAGGACAGCCGATGACCTCGACGTCCTTGAAGCCCATGTCCTTCAGGTACTGCTCGGTGAACTCGCCCCGTACGCCGATAGACGCGCTGCGCTCCAGCACCGCCGCGCAGAACGCGCGCACGGTCGGCTCCATCCGCTTCAGCCGCTCCGGGTTGTAGCTCACCCCGGTCTGCGCGCCGACGCCGAGCACGACCACCGGGATGTGCAGCTTCGAGATCAGCCGCGTCATCCGCTTCAGCGCGCTCTCGAAGGACGGCCGGAAGGCGTTGGCGAGCGGTACGACGAAGGCGTCGTACTCCTCGTTGATGCGTGCGGCGGCGGAGACGTCGGAGGGCATGCCGTTCGAGACGACCTCGGTTCCCGGCGTCTCGAGGATCTTGTGGGCGGCATCGCTGAAGATCAGGTTGCCCGAATTGGTGGCGATGACGTCCCGGTGCAGGGCCTCCTCGACGGTGACGACGTCGTAGGGACTCTTTCCCGACCTGAGGAGGATGCGCTTCACGCGGCGATCTTTAGATGACACAAACTTCAAGTTAACTTTGAGTTCGTTTCGATTTCTATAGACAGTCAACACAACCTTTTTGCCGTGCGCGCCACGTGAACGAAGCGTCACGTGCTGTTCTGTCCGTCGCCGGTCCGTCGCCGGTCCGTCTCCGGTCCATCGCCTGTCCGGAGGCTGGACGGTCGGGCCGGGCGCGGGTCCCCTTCGCGTAGATTGCTGCCAGGCGCAAGGAAGTGGGGACAGGACGTGGCAAGGGCTAGGCAGGCCGTCGGCGAGGCCCGCAGGATCGTCGTCAAGGTGGGTTCCTCCTCGCTGACCACCGCCTCCGGCGGCCTGGACGCCGACCGTGTCGACGCGCTCGTCGACGCCCTCGCCAAGAGCCGCAGCGGCGGGGAGAGGGAGATCGTCCTCGTCTCCTCCGGCGCCATCGCCGCCGGACTCGCCCCGCTCGGCCTGCGCCGCCGCCCACGGGACCTGGCCCGCCAGCAGGCCGCCGCCAGCGTCGGCCAGGGCCTGCTCGTCGCCCGCTACACCGCCTCCTTCGCCCGCTACGCCGTCCGCGTCGGACAGGTCCTGCTCACCTCCGACGACATGAGCCGCCGCGCCCACCACCGCAACGCCTCCCGCACCCTCGACAAGCTGCTCGCGATGGGTGCGCTGCCGGTCGTCAACGAGAACGACACCGTCGCCACCGACGAGATCCGCTTCGGCGACAACGACCGCCTCGCCGCACTCGTCGCCCACCTCGTCCACGCCGACCTGCTGGTCCTCCTCTCCGACGTCGACGGCGTCTACGACGGCGACCCCGGCAAACCCGGCACCTCGCGGATAGCGGAGGTGACGGGGCCCGAGGACCTCGCGGGTGTCGAGATCGGCAGCGCCGGGAAGGCGGGCGTCGGCACCGGCGGGATGGTCACCAAGGTGGAGGCCGCCCGGATCGCCGCCGCGGCGGGCATCCCGGTGGTCCTCGCGAGCGCCGTGCACGCCGCCGACGCGCTCTCGGGCAGTGACACCGGCACCTACTTCCACCCCACCGGCAAACGGTCCGCAGACCGCCTCCTGTGGCTCCAGCACGCCTCCACCCCGCAGGGCTCGCTCACCCTCGACGACGGCGCCGTCCGCGCGATCGTCGAAGGCCGCAAGTCGCTGCTGCCGGCCGGGATCGCCGCGGTGGAGGGCGAGTTCGGCGCCGGAGACCCGGTCGAGCTGCGCGACACCGAGGGTCGCGCGGTGGCCCGCGGGCTCGTCAGTTTCGACGCCAAGGAGATTCCCCAGCTGATCGGGCGTTCGACCAGGGAGCTGGCTCGCGAGCTGGGCCCGGCGTACGAACGTGAGGTCGTACACAGGGACGACCTGGTGATCCTGCACCCGTAAAACGGGGCGTAACGACGGACCCCGGTGGGGGACGTTCCGTAAAACCGCCACACGAACCCTTGCGGCCTGCTCAACTTTGTCTCAGGACCGCGTTCCGCACGAGCACAGCTGAAGGAGGCCGTCGTGAGACGAGTGCGCCCTGGGGCTGCGGCCTCCCGCGGTGCTCTGACGAGCGTCGCGGCCGGGGACACCTACGAGGAGCCGAAGGACCTGCCCCGCCTGTGGCACGTCACCCTCAGCGTCTGCGGTGCCGAGGTCCCCCTGCCGGAACTGCGCCGCGGACTCGAACAGCTGGCCCACGACCACCCCTTCCTCCTCACCAGCCGCTACGCCTGCGACCACGCCGAGATCCGCTACTGGGAAGAGGCCCGCGACCTCCACGACGCGGCCGCCGTCGCCCTGCGCCTGTGGGGCGAGCACCGCCAGACCGCCGGTCTGCCGGCCTGGGAGATCGTCGGTCTCGAGGTCATCGACCGCGCCACCTATCACCAGCGCGTCGCCGAGGGCTACGGCCCGCCGCCCGCGACACCGGTCGGCATCCACCCCTTCTGACCCGTCTGAACCCGCTGACCCTTCCGGCGCGGCCTCTGCCGACGGCCGGTATTCACCCGTTTTGATCCACGTCTCGCGGTGTGGGATGACGCGTGGACGGCCGGCCGGGGCGCACTACCCTTCCCTCATGACCACGCTCTCGCCGTACGACTCCATGTCCCCGGTCACCCGGGCCGCCTACCGCGCCAAGGCCGCCGCCGCCGACCTCGCGCCGCTCCCGCGGGCCGTGAAGGACGACGCGCTGCTCGCCGTAGCGGACGCCCTGGAGGTCCGTACCAGCGAGATCGTCGAGGCCAACGCCAAGGACATCGCCAAGGCCCGCGAGAACGGCACCAGCGAGGCGATCGTCGACCGCCTCACTCTCACCCCGGAGCGGGTCCGCGCCATCGCCTCCGACGTCCGCGACGTGGCGAAGCTGCCCGACCCGGTCGGCGAGGTCGTCCGCGGCTCCACTCTCCCCAACGGGATCGACCTGCGCCAGGTCCGCGTCCCGCTCGGCGTCGTCGGCATCATCTACGAGGCCCGCCCGAACGTCACCGTCGACGCCGCCGCCCTCTGCCTGAAGTCCGGCAACGCGGTCCTGCTGCGTGGTTCCGCCTCCGCCCACGCGTCCAACACCGCCCTCGTCCGCGTCCTGCGCGACGCCGTCGGCGGTGCCGGGCTGCCCGCCGACGCCGTCCAGCTGGTGCCCGGTGAGGGCCGCGAGTCCGTCCACGAGCTGATGCGCGCCCGCGGCCTCGTCGACGTCCTCATCCCGCGCGGCGGCGCCTCCCTCATCCAGACCGTCGTCATGGAGTCCAAGGTCCCGGTCATCGAGACCGGCACCGGCAACTGCCACGTCTACGTCGACGCCCACGCCGACATCGACATGGCCGTCGACATCCTGATCAACTCCAAGGCGCAGCGGGTCAGCGTCTGCAACGCAGCCGAGACCCTCCTCGTCCACCAGGACATCGCCGCCGAGTTCCTGCCGCGCGCCCTGGACGCCCTCGCCGAGGCCGGCGTCACCGTGCACGCCGACGAACGCGTCCTCGCCTACGCCGAGGACTCCAAGGCGACCGTCGTCGAGGCGGTCCCGGAGGACTGGGAGACCGAGTACCTGTCGTACGACATCGCCGCCGCCGTCGTCGACTCCCTCGACCGGGCCGTCGAGCACATCCGGCTGTGGACCTCCGGGCACACCGAGGCCATCGTCACCACCTCGCAGCAGGCCGCCCGCCGCTTCACCCAACTGGTCGACTCGACCACGGTCGCCGTGAACGCCTCCACCCGTTTCACCGACGGCGGCCAGTTCGGCTTCGGCGCCGAGATCGGCATCTCCACCCAGAAGCTGCACGCCCGCGGCCCCATGGGCCTGCCGGAGCTGACCAGCACCAAGTACATCGTCACCGGCGACGGCCACATCCGCCGCTGACATCCGTACGGCCCAACCGCGCACTCCGTACGGCGTGCGGGTGCGCGGCAGGGCGTACGCGACACCGGGTCGGCGTGAGAGGCGTCTCAGCGGGCCTATGAATTTCCATACGGTCTGCCCAAATTGACCCCCCAGGTCTACTCTGGATCCGTGCCGGAGGACGTGGGGGGCACGCCGTTCCCTGACGGCTGGGAGCCCGACGACGACCATGACCACGGAAAGTCGGACGAAGAGTTCGACTCCGTGGTCTTCGACGAGGCCTTCGTGAAGGCGGCCGTGGTTCACGAGCCGACCGCCGTCGAACGCCTCCTTGCCGCCGCCCAGGCCAGAGCCGAGGCCTCCGAGGCCGAGGCCCGCCGCGCCCACACCAGAGGCGAGCGCTACGACGACGGCTACGGCCCCGACGGCCCCGAGTTCGGGCACGCCGGCGAACTCGACGACCTGGACGACACCGACGTACTCGAGGACCGGTACGGCGCCGCCGGGACCTACGGCAAACACGTCCGCTGGCACCGTCCGGTCGCCTGGGTGCTCGCCCTCGTCATGGGCATCGGCATGGTCGCGCTCGCCTTCGCCGCGGTCTACCGCAGCGCCTCCTCGGGCGGCAGCCGCGACCAGGTGCCCAGGCCCCCCTCCACCGGCCAGGAACAGGGCACCGCGGCGGCACCCTCCGTGTCCGCCGACTACTCCCAGTCCGCCAAGCCGGCGGTCTCCGTGGTCCCGCGCACCCCCTGACCGTCCGCGGCCGCCCTGGTGGCAGTCCTGGTGAGAACCTGTCAGAAGTTGTCGCGTAGCAGGGCGTTTACCTGAGGCTCCCGAGACCTACTCTGAGAGTATGGGCGGGCCAGGAGACCCACCTGAGGGGACACCCGAGGGCGGCCCCGTGGGTGGCGAGGACGAGTACCGATCCGTCGTCTTCGACGAATCGTTCGTCCGCGCTGCCCGCCTCCAGGAGTCCTCCGCACGCGAACGCATGACCGACCACGCGCCCGCCGTACGCCGCCGCCCGCCCCTGCGCCGCGGCCTCACCCGGCAGGCCCTGATCCTCGTCGTGCTGATCCTCGTAGCCTTCGGCACCGCGATCTACATGGGCGTCCGCCACCCCTACGGCACCGACGAGGCCCAGCCGCCCGTCGAACCTCTGCGGATGACCGTCATCCCGCTCTCCCCGCAGGCCAGGGTGCCCGGCGCCGCCGACGCCGAGACGCTGTTCGCGCACAGCCCGGCCGCGCAGTACGAGGTCGGCGCCGAGGGGATACCGCTGCCGGCCGCCCGGAGCACCGCGCACTTCTCCGACAGCCAGGTCGTCACCGCCCTGACCACGGCCAAGGACTACCTCGTCCGGTCCTCGCTCTACCCCGAGGTCCTCGACAGCAGCGAGGTGCGGCCCGCGCGGGCGCTGCTCGACCCCGGTCAGCTCGACCAGTTCGACCAGAGCGTCGACCACCCCGCGGCGGACGGCCGGCACGCCCCCACCGGATGGCTGGTCCGCTTCGACCCCACCCGCACTGAACTCGCCGACCCGAGGATCCGCGTCCAGGGCAACCTGACGGCCACCGAGACCGACCCGGCCACCCTGGAGGTCACCGCCGACCACACCTTCGTCTACGCGCTGCGGCCCACCGGCGCCCGGGCCGGCGCCCAGGCCTCCCTGTTCACCGTGCGCCGCCAGCTGACCTTCCGCTTCGACCGCGACGACCTACGCCTGCACCAGACCCAGCTGGTCGTGTCCTACGTCCAGGCGGGCCCCCTGTCCTGCGCCGATGACGCCGCCGACCACCTGCACCCCCTGCTGGCCGGCCAGACGGCCAAGGCGGGCGGCCCCGCGGGCACGAACCCGTTCGCCACGGACAGCGCCACCGCCCTGTGCGGGACGCTGGCCACCGCGGCCGAACCGAAGGTCTGAGCGAGCGGCCGAGCCGAGGGTCCGAGCGAGCGGCCGAGCCGGAAATTCGACGACAGGGCAGACCCCCGCCGACGAGGTGGCGGGCCCCCGGCTCTACGCCTCGCCGCCCTCCGGGGGAGTGTCCCGGGGCGGTGCGTCCTTCGGCGGGGGCGCGCTCGTGAACCCGTCGAAGCCGCGCTTCACCCGGCCACCCAGGCCCCCGGCCCCGCCCGCGATGTCCGTGACCAGCTTCATCAGTGGGTCCTTGGAGGCCTTCACGTCACTGGCGTAGCTCGCCGCGGACTCCTTGAACGAGTCGCCGACCGAGGTGTCCCTGTCCTCGGTGCGCCGCGGGTAGTGACCGTCCATGATCCGCTGGTAGTCACGGGACTCGGCCCACTTCTTCAGCTCGGCCGCGCGGACCGTGGTGAAGGGGTGCGAGCGCGGCAGCACGTTCAGGATCTTCAGGACCGAGTCGCGCAGGTCGCCGCCCGCCTCGTACTCCTCGGCCTGCTGCAGGAACGCGTCCACGTTCATCTCGTGCAGGTGGTTGCCGCCCGCGATCTTCATCAGCCCGCGCATCGAGGCCCGCAGATCCTGGCCCACCAGCAGCCCGGCCCGGTCGGCGGACAGCTCCGACTTGCGGAACCACTCCCGCAGGGCCGTCACGATCGCCAGGATCGCCAGGTTGCCCAGCGGGATCCAGGCGACCTTGAGCGCGAGGTTGGTCAGGAACAGCAGGATCGTCCGGTACACCGAGTGCCCGGACAGCGCGTGTCCCACCTCGTGGCCGACGACCGCCCGCATCTCCTCCTCGTCGAGGAGTTCCACCAGACCCGTGGTCACCACGATGATCGGCTCGTCCAGGCCGATGCACATCGCGTTCGGCTGCGGATCCTGCGTCACGTACATCGGCGGGACCTTCTCCAGGTCCAGGATGTGACAGGCGTCCCGCAGCATGTCGTTCAGGTGGGTGAACTGCTGGTCGGACACCCGGACGGAGTCGGACAGGAACAGCAGCCTGAGGCTCCGCTCCGGAAGCAGCCCGCTGAGCGCCTTGAAGACCGTGTCGAAGCCGCTGAGCTTGCGCAGCGCCACCAGCGCCGAACGGTCCGCCGGATGCTCGTACGCACGCGAGGAGATCTCCGGGAACCGCCTGCGCTGCCTGCTCGGCACGTGCTCGTGCCCGTTCTGCTCGTGGCCGTCGTCGGACATGTCATCCCCCATGTGCGTGAGTGTCTGCCGTGCCCCCGGGGCAGGGCCCAGCCTAGGCGGAGATACCGTGGGCGGGCAGTACAGCCGAAGGAGTCCTCATGGAGCACCACCCCCCGGCCGCCTGGCTCACCCAGGCCGCGAGCGCCGCCCAGCAACAGGGCTCGGGCGACCTGCTCCGGGTCGTCATCGTCGTCATGTTCGTCGGCTGCGCACTGACCGCCTGGTTCCTGCTGCGCGGGTACAAACAGAAGGACGACTGAGCCGCCGGGTTCGTTCCCCGATGGAGGAGTCGGCGTGATCGCCGCCGGGGCACCCGCATACGATGAGCCGACATCTTTATCCCGTCCACACGCGATAGGTCCTGCCGCAGATGATGAATCTCCACAGCGCCGCTGCCCAGTTGGTCACCCTCGCCGCAGAGGGCGAGGAGCACGGCGGCAACCACAACAGCCTCAACCCGGCCGTCACCGGCGGCAGCGCCTTCGTCATCCTGCTGCTTCTGCTGTGGATCACCACCCGCTTCAACCGCGACCGCTGAGCCGGACACCGAGCCCGGCACCGGTCCTCCGGGCGGGGCCCGCGGGCCGGGCCGGTAGGGTCTGCACGCATGGGAGAGCAGGACATGCCTACCGGTCCGGCAACTGACGAGGCCGACGACATGGCGACACGGCCGCGGTACACGCCGGCGGGCCCCGCGCACACCGGCAAACGCCGCCTCGGTGTCATGGGCGGAACGTTCGACCCGATCCACCACGGGCACCTCGTGGCGGCCAGCGAGGTCGCCGCCCAGTTCCATCTCGACGAGGTGGTCTTCGTGCCCACCGGGCAGCCGTGGCAGAAGACCTCGCGCGCCGTCTCGCCGGCCGAGGACCGCTACCTGATGACGGTCATCGCGACCGCGGAGAACCCGCAGTTCTCCGTCAGCCGTATCGACATCGACCGCGGCGGCCCCACCTACACCGTCGACACCCTGCGCGACCTGCGCGCCCTCAACCCCGACACCGACCTGTTCTTCATCACCGGCGCCGACGCGCTCGGCCAGATCCTCACCTGGCGGGACTCGGAAGAACTCTTCTCCCTGGCCCACTTCATCGGCTGCACCCGGCCAGGCCACCAGCTGACCGACCGCGGTCTTCCGGAGGGCGGCGTCTCGCTGGTAGAGGTTCCCGCGCTCGCCATCTCCTCCACAGACTGCCGTGCGAGAGTCGCCAAGGGCGACCCCATCTGGTACATGGTGCCGGACGGAGTCGTGCGCTACATCGACAAGCGCGAGCTGTACCGCGGCGAGTGAGCCGAGAGGGGCACCGGTGAACGACCGATACGACGCGGGCTACGGAAGCGACCAGTACGAACTCGTCGGCTACGACGAGTACGGGCAGCCGGTGTACCGCCAGATCCCGGCACAACAGCAGCAGACGTACGACCCCTACGCGGGCCAGGGGCAGGGGCAGGGCTACGGCTACGACCCGTACGCCGGCGGCGCTGGAGGGCAGCAGGCCGCGCCCTCGTACGACACCGGGCAGCAAGCCCCCGTCCACGACACCGGCCGGCAGCCGGCCATGCCCGCGTACGACCCGTACGGCACCGGCGGCCACGCCGCCTACGACCCCTACGGGCAGGCGGCCACCAGCGGCCGGCAGCCCCGGGTCGCCGAGCAGACCGCGCACATCCCGCAGCAGGCCGGACCGGCCGACCACGCCGCCGTTCCCCGGCAGGACGACGACGAACGGGACTACCACACCGGCCAGTTCGCGTTCGTCGAACAGCCCGACGGTGACTCCGAGGACGTCATCGACTGGCTGAACTTCACCGAGAACCGCACCGAGCGCCGCGAGGAGGCCAAGCGCCGCGCCCGCAGCCGGATGATCGCCCTGGTCGTCGTCCTCGCCCTGGTCGCCGTCGGCGGCGTCGGCTACCTCTGGTACGCCGGAAAGATCCCCGGCCTGTCCTCCTCCGCCGCCAAGGGCGGCACGACGACCTCGGCGGCCGCCCAGAAACGCGACGTGGTCGTCGTCCACCTGCACAACACCGGTGGCGGCGGCACCTCGACCGTGCTGCTCGTCGACAACACCACCATCAAGCAGGGCAGCACCGTCCTGCTGCCCAACTCCCTCGCCCTCAGCGACGACGACGGCACCACCACGACCCTCGCCAAGTCCGTCGACGACGACGGCTCCTCCGGCACCCGTGACCAGCTCGACACCGTCCTGGGCACCAGCATCGAGGGCACCTGGCGCCTCGACACCCCCTACCTGCAGAACCTCGTCGATCTCGTCGGCAACATCGACATCGACACCAACGCCGACGTCCCCGCCCCGGACGCCAAGAAGAAGGGCGAGGAACCCCTGGTCAACCAGGGCAAGGGCCAGACCCTCGGGGGCAAGGCCGCCGTCGCCTATGCCACCTACCGCGCCTCGGGCGAGGCCCAGAACGCCCAGCTGGAGCGGTTCGGGCAGGTCATGCAGGGCGTGCTGCGCAAGCTGTCCTCGGACGCCTCCGCCGCGACGACCACCGTGCAGACCCTCGCCCAGATCCTCGACCCGTCCCTCACCGACAAGGACCTCGGCACCTTCCTCGCCAAGCTCGCCGACCTCGCCAAGGACGGCGACTACAAGACCGCCCTGCTGCCGGTCCAGAGCGACGGCACCCTCAGCGCCGAGACAAGCTCCAGCGTCGTCAAGGACATCCTCGGCGGCACCGCCAAGAGCCCGTCGGCGGGATCCGCGGTGCGCGTCTCCGTCCAGAACGCCACTGGCGTCAAGGACGACACCGAGAAGGCCCGCGTGGTCCTCGTCAACGGCGGCTACACCTTCCTGGAAGGTGGCACGGCCTCCGGCACCCAGGCCACCTCCAAGGTGCTGTACTCCGACGCCGCCGACAAGGAGAACGCCACCGAGGTCGCCAAGACCCTCGGCCTCGGCACCGGCGCCGTCCGGAAGGGCACCGTCGGCTCCGGCGCGGACGTCTCGGTCGTCCTCGGCCAGGACTACAAGCCGTCCTCCTCCTGAGGCGGCCCGCCGCACCCCACGTGACCCGGTAATCACGTGGGGTGCGCCCGGCGGTCCGTGAGACCCTTGAGGGCAAACGACCGCCGACGGAAAGCCACGCAGTGACCGCAACCGACCGTTCCATCGAGCTCATCACCGCCGCCGCCCAGGCGGCCGCCGACAAGCTCGCCCACGACGTCATCGCATATGACGTCAGCGACGTCCTCTCGATCACGGACGCCTTCCTGCTGGCCTCCGCGCCCAACGACCGCCAGGTCAAGTCGATCGTCGACGAGATCGAGGAACGCCTCCAGAAAGAACTCGGTGTCAAGCCGGTGCGCCGCGAGGGCGACCGCGAGTCCCGCTGGATCCTGCTCGACTACGTCGACATCGTCGTCCACGTCCAGCACAGCGAGGAGCGCGTCTTCTACGCCCTGGAACGGCTGTGGAAGGACTGCCCCGAGATCGAGCTGCCCGCCGACGCCAAGGCCACCCGCGGCAAGGCGGCGGAGCACGCCAAAATGCAGGCCGCCGAGGACGCCGGCGAGCCGGGCGGGGACTGGTGATGAGCGCCACGGGCGAGGTGACCGACAACAGGGGCCGCGGCCGCCGCATCATCCTGTGGCGGCACGGCCAGACCGCCTGGAACGTGGAGCGCCGCTTCCAGGGCTCCACCGACGTCGAGCTCACCGAGACCGGCATCGGCCAGGCCCGCCGCGCGGCCCGCCTGCTCGCCTCCCTCGGCCCGGACACGATCGTCTCCTCCGACCTGCGGCGGGCCGCCAACACGGCCGCCCAGCTCGCCGCTCTCACCGGCCTCGACGTGATCCGCGACGAGGGACTGCGGGAGACCTACGCGGGCGTGTGGCAGGGACTCACCCACGAGGAGATCATCGCCCGCCACGGCGACGAGTACGCCGCCTGGAAGCGCGGCGAGCCGGTCCGCCGCGGCGGCGGCGAACTGGAGACCGAGGTCGCCGACCGGGCCGCTCCCGTCGTGCTCCGGCACGCCGAGAAGCTCCCCGAGGACGGCACCCTCGTGGTCGTCAGCCACGGCGGCACCATCCGCACCACCATCGGCCGCCTCCTCGGCCTGGAGTCCCAGCACTGGGAGAGCCTCGGCGGTCTCACCAACTGCTGCTGGTCCGTGCTCGGCGAAGGCGCCCGCGGCTGGCGGCTCCTGGAACACAACGCCGGCACCCTCCCGGAGCCCGTCCTCGGCGACGACGACTGAGGATCCGCCGGCCGCCCGCCCTCGCCGGGACCCGGATTTCACTTTCCGGCAGGTCGCAGGCTAAAGTTCTTCTTGTTCACCCCGCCGAGCGGAAAGACGGGAAGAACGCACGGGGCTATAGCTCAGTTGGTAGAGCGCCTGCATGGCATGCAGGAGGTCAGGAGTTCAATTCTCCTTAGCTCCACAGATTGACACTCCGCACACTGTCGAGTTGTCAAAGATCGGTGATGAGAATCCCGTCCTCTTCAGAGGGCGGGATTTCTTGTGTTCCACTCCCGGAGGATCTCGGTGGCCTCTTCCTCCGTCACCGGCCACAGCCGCTGCCTGCGCTCCCGCAGCAACGCCACCCGCTCCCGCGTCCGTTCGTCCTCCGGCGTGTAGACCACGATCCGCGCCTCCGGCATCCCGTCGATCGACAGCGACTGCGACGTCATCCGCAGCTTGCCCACCGCCTCATGACGGAACGTCTTCACCCGCGGCCCCGGCTGCGCCACCGCCCCGCTCGCCCACAACCGGGCGAAGTGCGGACTGGCCTGGGACAGCGCCCGTATGAAGTCCTCCCAGGCCGGCTCGCCGACATGTCTGCCGTAGGAGGAACGCAGGGTCGCCACCATCACCGGCAGTTCACGCTGCAGGTGCACCACCGGGCTGGTCTCCTCCGGGACCGTGAACAGCGTCCACAGCACGTTCGGCACGCCGATCCGCACCGTCTCCGGCACCAGGAACAGGTCCCGGTAGGCGGCGTTGGCGGCCAGCACGTCGTAGCGCGAGGTGTACACCACCGCCATCAGCGGGTCGAGCGCGTCGATGATGCCCTGCACCTCCACGCCGACCGACCGGGACAGCCCCTCCGGCACCGGGGCGAACGGCACCTCCGCCAGCCGGTACAGATGCTCCCGCTCCGGCAGGTCCAGCATCAGGGTCCGCGCCACCGCGTCCAGCACCTGCGCCGACGCGTTGATCGGCCGGCCCTGCTCCAGCCACGTGTACCAGGTCACGCCCACACCCGAGAGCTGGGCGACCTCCTCCCGGCGCAGCCCGGGCGTGCGCCGCCGCAGTCCCGGCGGCATCCCGACGTCCGCCGGCTGCACCCGGGCCCGCCTGCTGCGCAGGAACGCGGCCAGCTCCGGCCTGCGGCGGTGTGCTGTCGTCGCCATCGTCCCGTCCCCCGTCGTCACGTCATCCATCGTGGGCGCAGTCCCCGCCGGCTGCCAGGTGCTGCCAGTACCAGCATCGGCGGGCTCTCGGCACCCGTACTGGCCCGCCGCCACGCTCGGTCGCATGACGACGACATCCCGGACGGGACCAGGTCCCGCACCCGCTCCGACCCCTGCGAAAAGTGAAGCACCCGGCACTGACAACCGGCCCCGGCTGCTCCTCGCGGTCGTCCTCGCGGCCCTGTTCATGGCCGTGCTGGACGTCTTCATCGTGAACGTCGCGGCCCCCACCATGGGTTCCGAACTCCACGCCTCCGGCGCCGACTTGCAGCTGGTCGTGGCCGGCTACGCCATCACCTACTCGGTGCTGCTGATCACCGGTGCCCGGCTCGGCGACCGGCTCGGCCACGGCCGGGTCCACCTCGCCGGCCTCGCCCTGTTCACCACGGCGTCGCTCGCCTGCGGCCTGGCCCAGGGGGCCACCGAGCTGATCGTGTTCCGGCTGGTGCAGGGCGCCGGATCGGCGGTGATGATCCCGCAGGTCCTCAGCATCATCCAGCGTGCCTTCACCGGCGAGGCCCGCATACGGGCGCTCGGCGCCTACTCCGCGGTCCTCGCGGTCGGCGCCGCCGCCGGCCAGATCATCGGCGGCGTCCTGGTCAGCGCCGACCTGTTCGGCACCGGCTGGCGGCCGGTGTTCCTCGTCAACGTGCCGGTCGGCGCCGTACTCCTCGTCCTCGGCCGGCGGGTCCTGCCGCCCGGCGCCGGATCCGCTCCCGAACGGGCACGCGGCCTGGACCTGCCCGGCCTGGTCCTGCTGGGGGCCGCCGTGTCGCTGCTCACGGTCCCGCTGGTGCTCGGCCAGGAGGAGGACTGGCCGCTGTGGTCCTGGCTGTCCCTGGCCGCCGCCGTGCTCCTGTTCGCGCTGTTCTGCGGGTACGAGGCGAGGCTGGCCCGGCGCGGCGGCGCCCCGATCGTCGCACCCCGGGTGCTGCGCCACCCCGGCATGGGCCTGGCCGTCCTGCGCATCATGGCCGTCATGGCCGTCAACGCCGGATTCCTCTTCACCCTCACCCTGCACGTCCAGAGCGGCCTCGGCTACAGCGCGCTGCGCGCCGGTCTCACCTTCGCCCCGACCGCCGTCGTCTTCGGGGTGGTCGCCCTCACCTGGCGCAGGTGGCCGGCCGCCTGGCAGCGGGCGCTGACCCCGGCCGGCTTCGTGCTCACGGCCCTGGGCGTGGCCGGTGTCGGGCTGGCCTTCCACGGGGGCGGCGACGGGGGCGCGCAGCTTTATGTGGCGTACGCCGGTGTGGGCGCGGGGCTCGCGCTCGCGTTCAGCCCGACGCTCACCGGTGCGCTTGCAACCGTGCGCCCCGAGGACGCCGCGGACGCCAGCGGACTCCTCGCGACCGTCACCCAGCTCGGCCAGCTCGTCGGCGTCGCCGCGTTCGGCACACTGTTCTTGAACCGGCTTGAGTCAGTTGGGGGCACGCAGGCGTATACCTCTGCGGAGGCGCTGTCAGCCTGCGGATGGGCGCTCGCCGCGACGGCGGCCGCGGGCGCCGTGTCCGGACTGGTACTGAGGCGTCGCTGACCGTATTGGTCCGGCCGTGGCAGAATCAAACGGCCGGAAGGGGGCGCGGCCCGACGGGAGGAGTAGCGATGCCTGCGAGCATCCTTGAGGAGGGCGGCCACCTCCTCGGTGCGGCGTTGATACGGGACACGATCACCCGGCTGCTCTGCCCTTCCTGCGGTTCCGCGCATGTCGCCCAAGTGCTCGGCGACAACGGCGGGATCTCCTACGTGTGCACGGCCTGCGGCCACAGCTGGAGCTGATCGATGGGTGCACACAGGCGGAAGTGCGACTGGTGTGGGAGTGGTACCCCCATCGTCCGCGACATGGAGCCGATCAACCCCGACTACCAGTACTGGTGCGAGGAATGCGCGCGGGCGCTGATCATAAAGGGCGACCCGATCGAGACCTACCGTGAACTGGAGGGCGAGCCGATCTACGGTCGGCTCCTCGAGGAGCACTGCACGCTCAAGCGGTTCTATTCGTTCGTCACGGCCTGACCGGGGCCCGGCCTCGGCAACGATGTCCGGGCGAGCGCGAGGAACAGCACCCCGGTGACCGTGTAGAGCGCGGACAGCGTCAAGGCGACGGCGTTCTGGTGCAGTTCGGGCCGCCCGTGCCCGTGTGGCACCCACCACAGGGCGTACGAGCAGAAGACCAGCAGGGTGCCCGCGGCCACCGTTCGGTGCCCGCGGGTCCACAGCAGCAGCACCACCGGCACGCACCACACCCAGTGGTGCGACCAGGACACCGGGCTGATCAGCAGCGCGGTCACCGCGCACACGGCCACCGCCCAGGCCCGCCGGCCGCGCAACTCCGCCGTCACCGCCACCGCGAGCCCCAGGACGGCCGTCAGGGCCGCCGCGGCGGCCCACAGGGCTCCTGGGTCGGGAGTGTGCAGCAGACGCGCCAGAACGCCGCGCAGGGCCTGATTCGCGGTCTCCTCGGCCTGCCCCACCCGTCCCGTCCGGAACACCATCCCGGTCCAGAACCGCCACGAGTCGTAGGGCAGGACGGCCGCCGCCAGCAGGGTCGCCCCCGCGAAGACGGCGGCCGCCCCGCGCGCGTGCCGCAGCCACGGGCCGCCGTCCCGTCCGGCGAGGTGCGCGGCCAGGCCGCTGACGAGCAGGAACACCGCGAACAGGGCGGGGGTCAGCTTGACCGCCGCCGCGAGCCCGACCCCCACCCCCGCCCAGCGGTCCGGACGTTCGGCGGGACGACGTGACAGATCCCACAGCACCAGCACGGCCAGCAGCAGATTGACCTGCCCGTAGCGCACGGTCGTCCACACCGGCTCACACCACACCGCTGCCGCCGTGGCCCACAGGACGTGCTCCACGCGTGTGTGTCCGACGAGCCGCATCGACAGCCCGACGAACACCAGCAGCAGGACCAGGTTCCCGGCCGTCGCCAGGGTGCGCATGCTCGTGACGTCCAGCAGCGTCAGCGGGATGAACAGCAGCGCCGCGAACGGAGGGTAGGTGGACGGCAGATGGGCCGCCGTCGTACGCAGCGCGTAGAGATCGCCGCCCGCGCGGACGGTCGCCCCCTCCGCCCGGTAGACCATCAGGTCGATCATCGAGACGTGTGCGGCCCGCTGGGCGACCCAGAACGCCGTGAACGACAGGAGACACGCCCCCAGGGCCACCGGCACCCGGCGCCGGGCCTCGGAGAACGCGATCACGGTCACAAAGTCCGACACTAGCCTCCGTATCCGTACAGAACGGAAACGATTTGGTGGTGCACCCCGTCGACCGTGTAATGTTGGCGTCGCCGCCAGGGAAACCGGGCGGACCAAAACGCGGGGCTATAGCTCAGTTGGTAGAGCGCCTGCATGGCATGCAGGAGGTCAGGAGTTCAATTCTCCTTAGCTCCACAGAAGTCGAAGGCGGATCATCCGAACGGATGGTCCGCCTTCCTCGTTGTCCCGGTCGTCGTTGTCCCGAAAGCACGCGGAAACCTTGTCCGCGGGAACTCCTCCGCGGACTCCTCTCGCACGCGTGGGGCGGGCCACCCGATCAGGGTGACCCGCCCCACGCGTGCGTGAAGGTGCGATCAGCGGCCCAGTGCCCGGCGGCCGCGGCCCTGCGAGAGAACCGGCAGGTTCTTGGCCGGCGCCTGCGAGCGCGTGTCCTCCTCCAGGCGCAGGGCGAGCGCCGGGCAGCGGCGCACCGCGCGCAGCGCCTTGGCCTCCGCGAACCTGGGCACCTTCGCCTGCGCGACCGTCGGGAAACCGTCCGCGCCCAGTTCGAAGACCTCCGGGAGGATGTCCGCGCACAGACCGTGGCCCCGGCACAGCGTCCAGTCGACGTAGATCTTCTGCCGGCTGCCGCCGCCGTTGTCCTCGGGCTCTCCGCCGCCCGGGATGCCCGTAGGCATCTTGCCGTCCTCGAAGAGCGGCAGAACGCCCTCCACGGGCCGTCCGCAGCCGTTTCCGAGAACGTGCGCGGCGAGGTCGTCGGTGAAGGCCTTGATCGTCGACTCGAGGAACATCGCGGAGCCGTCCGGGTGCGAGCACGCCCCGCGCCGCTTCACGTTCTTCGCGACCTGCTTGAGCGCCTCCAGGGCGGCCGGTCCGCCGCCGTTGAGGATGTCCTCCATGCCGCGCGCGGCCGCCGGCAGACCCAGGTAGCAGGGACCGCACTGTCCCGCGCTCTCCTCCGCCAGCCACTGGGCGACCCGCAGCGACTCGCCCAGCGGACAGGTCTCCTGCGTGATCGGCAGGATGGCCCCGGCACCCAGCGCACCGCCCACCGCGTCGAGCGAGTTGCGGGAGACGATCGCCTCGTTGACCGTGGCCGCGTCGATCCACTTCCCGTGGTAGCCGCCGGTCAGCACACCCTGCGGCACCGGCGGGGCGCCGGCCAGCTGCAGGACGTAACGCAGCGGCACACCCGTGGGGACCTCGATCACCATGGGGCGGGCGACCGCGCCGGAGACCGTCAGCATGACCGTGCCCGGCTCGTCGTACAGGCCGGTGTTGCCGTAGCGCTCCGGGCCGATACGGGCGGCGATCGCCAGCTGCGCGAACGTCTCCGCGTTCGACAGCAGCGTGGGCGCGCCGCCGACGCCGTTCTGCGAGGCACTGGTCTTGCGGCCGGGGGGGATCGCGGGGCCGCCGTCGATCGAGCGGACCAGCGACGCGGCGGCGCCGGTGACCATGCGGACCGGGTTGCGCTGGACGAACGCCTTCAACGCCGAACGCCGGCCGTTGCTCAGGCCGCGCTCGGCGAGCGCCTGCTCCATGGAGCGCTGTGTGGACTCCCGGGTGACCCCCACCACGAGCGTGCGGGCACCCAGCGCCTCGGCGCACAGCAGCGCGCCGTCCAGGATCAGATGCGGGGCACGGTTGATCAGCACCGTGTCCTTGCGGCAGGCCGGCTCGTCCTCACTGCCGTTGACGACGACGACCGGCCGTACGCCGCGCTTGATAGCGGCCTCGGCGACCGAGCGCAGCTTCTTGTGGAAGGGGAAGCCCGCGCCGCCGCGGCCCTTCAGGTTGATGCGTTCGGAGAGCTGCGCGAGCTGCTCCCCGCCCAAGGGCTCGAGCGGCCCGTGCACCTTGAGGTGCATGGGCAGATCGAGTCTTTCGACAAGGTCGAAGCCCGACGTGAGTTGCGGAAGGCCGACCACGCGGACTTCTGGGACGTCGGGCAGGGCCTCGTTCACCTATAGCCTCCGGAAGGCGTGTTCCAAGGTTCGCCCGAACCCGGGGCGTCGAAGGAGGCACCGGGCGGTGGTTCGTTGGCGGGACCGCTGTTGTACGTGTCATTCGAGTTGTACGTCCCGTACCGGGCATTCGTCTCACCCGTGTCGTACACATCACGTCCGCCCGTGCCGCCGGCGCCCGGATTGCCATAGGCCGGGATGTTGTATCCGGTGTCCTGCATCGGGTCGTACGCCGACCGGGGGGCCTCGCCGACCGGCGGCGGCGACGGGATGGGCCAGCTGCCCGAGGTGCTGGACGGCCCGTCCATGCGCTCCATGCGCGCCGTCTGGCCGGCCGCGAACGGCGACTGGGGCTGGCCGGGCGTGGCCGTCGCCCGGTAGGCGGCGGCGAAGCCGGACGCCGGATCGGGGCCGGGTGCGGCGGCCGCCCCGGACGGGAACAGCGGGTTCGACTGCGAGGCCGCGGCGTCGGCGCGCGACGGCCTCGGCTCGCGCTCACGCATGGCCTCGTAGCCCGGCAGCCCGGACTCGCCCACCCGGGCGCGGCTGGCGTCCAGATCGTCCAGCTCCGGCCGCTCCGAACTGCCGAGGACGGAGACGAGACGGTCGGCGACCCTCCGCTTGAACGGGCGCGGGGCGGCGCGCAGCGCCAGCGCCGCCATCACGCCGACCAGGCACAGGTCGTACGAGATCATGAAGAACGGCTTCGCCGCGCGGCCCGCGTACAGGCCGTGGATCAGCGCGGCGCACCAGGCCGGGTAGGCCAGCATGTGCATGGCCCGCCAGCGGGCCGCGACGACGGCCGGGGCGGCGAAGTTGCTGCGCAGGGCGCCGGTGACGCCTACGAAGATCATCAGCAGTCCGGCCAGCGAACCGAGTCCGATCAGGCCGGCGCTTCCGGTGATGCCGAGCGAGAACGGAATGATCGCGGCGATCACCACGGTGTGATCCAGTGCGATCTTCGTGACGATGTGCACCAGCAGGAACGCGATCGAGGCGACCGCGGTCGTCCGGTGCACCGCCTGGCCGACGATGCGCTGGCGGGTGTTGAGGAAGATGCGGTCCTGTGCGATCAGACCCCAGATCACCGAGCAGCTCAGCGAGACGAGCGAGAGCACGCCCGCGCCGAAGTTCAGGAACGATTGGAACTGGCTGCCTCCGGTCAGCACAACCACGGGTATGAGCAACAGGACGACAGCGGACGCCACCCCCCAGGCCGAACGGCCTGGCTTGGGAAGCGTGCTGTTACTACGACGAGGGTTCATGGGGGCAACTCCGAGCAGTTCGGGAAAGCGGTCCCGGTGCCGCAGCCTAAGTGGCGCCATACCGATCAGTACGAGGTTTGAGTTATTGCGTTGTTATCAAAGAGCGATGCAGCCCTTGCGATGTCCCTTAGCGGGCGTTACGCGAAGTAATTTTTGAACCTGGTTCAACTCTCGTCCCGATGGTCGCCTCAGACACACGTGTCAACCATTGATACGCAAGCGCGTCGCAGCTTGCTCAAGCGCTGCGGTACCCTGACGCCATGCGTGCCGTACGCCTTCTGCTTAGCGGGCCGCGCTGATCAGTCCCGACCGCCGGACGAACGGCTGGTCGGCATCGGCGCGGCGTCCCCTCCTGTGTGAGGGGATTTTTCGTTTCTAGAACGTTCGCAGTCGCTGGCAGAGACGACCGATGGAGCTTTGAGGATCATGAGCGAGACGAACCCCGCTGCCGCCGCCACGTCGGCGGAGGCCGCGCCGCACCGCTACACGGCCGCCCTGGCGGCCGAGATCGAGGCACGCTGGCAGGACTTCTGGGACGCCGACGGCACCTACGCGGCGCCGAACCCCACCGGTGACCTGGCCGGCGACCCCGGGGTGGTCGCCCGGCCCAAGAAGTTCATCATGGACATGTTCCCGTACCCGTCCGGTGCGGGCCTGCACGTCGGTCATCCCCTGGGCTACATCGCCACCGACGTCTTCGCCCGCTTCCAGCGGATGAACGGCCACAACGTCCTGCACACCCTGGGCTTCGACGCCTTCGGCCTGCCCGCCGAGCAGTACGCCGTGCAGACCGGCACGCACCCGCGCGTGTCCACCGAGGCCAACATCGAGAACATGAAGGTCCAGCTGCGCCGGCTGGGCCTGGGCCACGACAAGCGCCGGTCGTTCGCCACGATCGACCCGGACTACTACAAGTGGACCCAGTGGATCTTCCTGCAGATCTTCAACTCCTGGTACGACGACGAGGCGGACAAGGCCCGCCCGATCTCCGAGCTGATCGCCCAGTTCGAGTCCGGTGACCGTGCCGTACCGGGCCACACGCGCGCGTGGAACGAGCTGACCGCGACCGAGCGTGGCGACGTCCTGGGCGAGTTCCGCCTGGCCTACGCCTCCGAGGCGCCGGTCAACTGGTGCCCCGGCCTGGGCACCGTGCTGGCCAACGAGGAGGTCACCGCCGACGGCCGCTCCGAGCGCGGCAACTTCCCCGTCTTCAAGGCCAAGCTGCGCCAGTGGAACATGCGCATCACCGCCTACGCCGACCGGCTGCTGGACGACCTGAACGAGCTGGACTGGCCCGAGGCCATCAAGCTGCAGCAGCGCAACTGGATCGGCCGCAGCGAGGGCGCCCGCGTCGACTTCCCGATCGACGGCGAGAAGATCACCGTCTTCACCACGCGCCCGGACACCCTGTTCGGCGCGACCTACATGGTGCTGGCACCCGAGCACCCGCTGGTCGACCGGTTCGTCCCGGACGCCTGGCCCGAGGCCACCCACGGCGTGTGGACCGGCGGCCACGCCACCCCCGCCGACGCCGTCGCCGCGTACCGCGCGCAGGCCGGCGCCAAGTCCGACGTGGAGCGGCAGGCCGAGGCCAAGGACAAGACCGGTGTGTTCACCGGCGCGTACGCGACCAACCCGGTCAACGGCGACAAGATCCCGGTGTTCATCGCCGACTACGTACTGATGGGCTACGGCACCGGCGCGATCATGGCCGTACCGGCGGGCGACCAGCGCGACTTCGAGTTCGCGCGGGCCTTCGAGCTGCCGATCGTCTGCATCGTCGAGCCGACCGACGGCCGCGGCACCGACACGTCGACGTGGGAGGACGCCTTCGGCTCGTACGACGCGAAGATCATCAACTCGTCCAACGACGACATCAGGCTGGACGGCCTGCCGGTCGCCGAGGCCAAGGCCCGCATCACCGAGTGGCTGGCCCGCAAGGGCATCGGCGAGGGCACCGTCAACTTCCGGCTGCGCGACTGGCTGTTCAGCCGCCAGCGCTACTGGGGCGAGCCCTTCCCGATCGTCTACGACGAGGACGGCGTCGCCCACGCGCTGCCCGACTCGATGCTGCCGCTGGAACTGCCCGAGGTCGAGGACTACTCGCCGCGCACCTTCGACCCGGAGGACGCCGACACCCAGCCCGAGACGCCGCTGTCGCGCAACGAGGACTGGGTCAACGTCACCCTGGACCTGGGCGACGGACCGAAGAAGTACCGCCGCGAGACCAACACCATGCCCAACTGGGCCGGTTCCTGCTGGTACGAACTGCGCTACCTGGACCCGCACAACAGCGAGCAGCTGGTCGACCCGCAGATCGAGCAGTACTGGATGGGCCCGCGCGAGGGCATGCCGCACGGCGGTGTCGACCTGTACGTCGGCGGCGCCGAGCACGCCGTGCTGCACCTGCTGTACGCCCGGTTCTGGTCGAAGGTCCTGTACGACCTGGGGCACGTCTCGTCCGCCGAGCCGTTCCACAAGCTGTTCAACCAGGGCATGATCCAGGCCTACGTCTACCGCGACGGCCGAGGCTTCCCGGTGCCCGCCGCCGAGGTCGAGGAACTGGGCGGCGAGTACTACTACCAGCGCGAGAAGGTCACCCGCCTGCTGGGCAAGATGGGCAAGTCCCTGAAGAACGCGGTGACTCCGGACGAGATCTGCGCCGAGTACGGCGCCGACACCCTGCGCCTGTACGAGATGGCGATGGGTCCACTGGACGTGTCCCGGCCGTGGGACACGCGCGCGGTGGTCGGCCAGTTCCGGCTGCTGCAGCGGCTGTGGCGCAACATCGTCGACGAGGCCACCGGCGAGGTCACCGTGACCGACGCCGAGGCGGACGAGGAGACGCTGCGCGCCCTGCACAAGGCGATCGACGGCGTACGCCAGGACCTGGAGGGGCTGCGCTTCAACACGGCCATCGCCAAGGTCACCGAGCTGAACAACCACCTGACGAAGGCGGGCGGCGCGGTGCCCCGTCCGGTCGCCGAGCCGCTGGTGCTGATGATCGCGCCGCTGGCCCCGCACATCGCCGAGGAGCTGTGGCGCAAGCTGGGCCACACCGACTCGGTCGTGCACCGGGACTTCCCGGTGGCCGACCCGAACTACGTCGTCGACGAGACCGTGACCTGCGTCGTGCAGATCAAGGGCAAGGTCAAGGCCCGCCTGGAGGTGCCGCCGGCCATCTCCGAGGAGGAACTGGAGAGGGCGGCGCTGGCCGACGAGCTGGTCGTGAGGGCGCTGGGCGGCGCCGGGATCCGCAAGGTGATCGTCCGCGCGCCGAAGCTGGTGAACATCGTCACGGCGTGACATCGCCGGCCATCTCCGGGTGGTCCCTTACGGGCAGGTTCGGGGTTCTTCCGGAACTCCGGGCCTGCCCTTTGCGTTTACCGTTGAGGAGCACGGCCACCCACACCGTGCCCGGAGACGGCCGGGGTGGTGGGCAGCGAGGAGGAGCACCGTGGAGACCGTGATCGCCGTATTCGCCGTGCTCTTCCTGCTCTTCGTCGCCGGTGGGGCGTACGTCACCTTCAAGGCGGTCGGCGCCGCCAAGCGTGGCGTGGACCGCACGATCACCCAGGCCCGGCGCACGGTCGAGGAACACACGCTGCGCGCCAAGTCCATGGTCCAGATCGGTCCGGCGGGCGAGATCGCCCAGCTCCGGCTCGCCCTGCGCACCTCGATGCGGGCCACCCAGGACGCGTTGCACGCGGGCGTCGCCGAGGACGAGTCGCTGAAGGAGTCCCTCGGCCTCTTCCAGCGGCTCAGCGCGCACGGGTACGAACTGGACGGCGAACTCAGACGCCTGGAGGCCGAACCGGACCGGGCCACGCTCGCCACCCGCCTGCCCGAGCTGCGCCGCCGCACCGAGCGCATCACCGAGTCCGCGGACGCGCTGCGCTGGGCGGCCCGCGACCGGGCCCGCCGCTTCGCCGACGACGACCTGGACACCTTGAGCACCCAGATCGGCGTCGAGGCGGACGCCCTGCGGCACTGGACCCGGCCGGACCCGGCCGCGCAGACGCCGCCGTGGCCCGAGGCCGCCGCCGGCCCCGACGACCGCCAGACCTGGCCCGGGCAACCCCGGTCCGCCGCGGCCGAGGAGCCGGTGCAGCCCGCGATCACCCCGCCCGGCCGGCCTCGTGTGTACCCCTGGCAGAAGAAGCCCCGGCCGGAGAGCACCACTTGATCCGGCCGGTCCCGGTCCGGGCGGCCGGGGGCGGGCTGCCGCACCCGGGCTACGCCAGGTAACCTCCAGCTCATGTCCCGCCATGTCGCGATCGTCACCGATTCAACGGCCTACCTGCCGCCGCGGACGGTGGAGCGCCACGGCATCACCGCGGTACCCCTGACCGTGGTCCTCGGCGACCGGGCGTTCGAAGAGGGCACCGAGATCTCGACCCGTTCGCTGGCCCAGGCTTTGCAGAAGCGGCGCCCCGTCACCACGTCCCGGCCCAGCCCGGAGGTGTTCGCCGAAACCTACCGGAGGGTAGCCGAGACCGGGGTCACCGGAATCGTCTCGCTCCACCTCTCCGCCGAACTGTCGGGCACCTACGACGCGGCCGTCGTCGCCGCCCGGGAGGCACCCGTCCCGGTGCGCGTGGTGGACACCGGGATGGTCGCGATGGCCCTCGGCTTCTGTGCGCTGGCGGCGGCCGAGGCCGCCGAGGCGGGCGGCACCGTCGACGAGGCCGTCACGGCGGCGGAGAAGCGGGCCGCCGGCACCTCCGCGTACTTCTACGTCGACACCCTCGACTATCTGCGCCGCGGCGGCCGCATCGGCACCGCCCAGGCCCTGCTCGGCTCGGCGCTCGCCGTGAAACCCCTGCTCCAGCTGGACGGCGGCCGGATCGAGCTCCTGGAGAAGGTACGGACGGCGTCCCGGGCCATCGCCCGCCTCGAGGAACTCGCCGCCGAGCGTGCGGGCGGCGCCGAGGTGGACATCGCCGTGCACCATCTCGCCGCCCCCGACCGGGCCTCGGCCCTCGCCGACCGGCTGCGGGCGCGGGTGCCGGGGCTGGCCGACCTGCATGTCAGCGAGGTCGGCGCGGTCATCGGGGCGCACACCGGTCCCGGGCTGCTCGGGGCGGTCGTCTCACTGCGGTGACCTGGGGATCCGCGGGCGCGAGCCTCGCCACCATCACTCGTGCGGGTGGCGGAGTTATCCACAACTCGGGCGCCGTCCACGGAAACTGAGCAAGATCATCGCGGTTCGGCGGGAAGCCCGATCCTCGTCCCATGGCACTTCGATCACGCTCACACGAGACACACGCGACCAGTGGCCCGGGCCGGGGCCCCACCTCCGACGGCCGCACCCGGCACCGGCGGTCCCCGGTCCGGGCCCGCATCCGCCACCGCCCCGCACCGGCGGACGAACTGCGCCGCCGGGCGGAACTCCTCTTCGGCGAACGGGCCGTCGCCCGGCCGGGACCGGGGCAAGGACCGCCCAGCGCGGAAACGGTGACCGGCACCGGCGCGGCGACCGGACTGACCGCGGCCACGACCGCGGTACGTACGGCCACGGCCGGAGTGCGTACCGCCGCGGCGGCGTTGTCCACGGCGGCGGCCGTGATGTCGTCGGCCCGCGCGCTGGCCGGCGAGGCCACGGCGCGCCGCGAGCCGGCGCTGCCCGGGCTGCGGTCCCGGGTCGGGCTCGCGGTACGGGAGCGGATGCCGGTGTGGCTCCAGACGCGCTGCGGGCTGGAACGCCGGGGCGCGGTTGCCCTGGGAGTGGTCCTCGTCGTGGCCGCGGCACTGGCCGTGCAGCACTTCTGGACGGGCCGGACCGAGTCCGTGAGCGCGCCGGAGGTGGTGCGCGCGGAGGCGCCGTACGAGAAGGGCGAGGAACGGGCCCCGGACGCCGGAGCCGCCGCCGTCGGAGCCGGTTCCGCCGCGGCGCCCGGTGCGCCCGACGGTTCCGGCGCGACCCCCGGAACCGGCAGGCCCGGTGGGGAGATTGTGGTGGATGTCACCGGGAAGGTCCGAGATCCGGGGGTTCACACGCTGCCCGCCGGCTCCCGGGTGACCGACGCGCTGCGGGCGGCGGGCGGGGTGCGGCCCGGTACGGACACCGACGGACTCAACCGCGCCCGCTTCCTGACGGACGGCGAACAGATCGTCGTCGGGGGCCCCGCTCCGCCGGCCGCACCGGGCCCGGCCGTGGGCGGTGCCGCGACGGGAGCGGGCCCGGCCGCCCCGGTCTCCCTGAACACCGCGACCCTCGAGCAGCTCGACGCCCTGCCCGGAGTCGGCCCGGTCCTGGCCCAGCACATCCTCGACTTCCGCACCCAGCATGCCGGTTTCCGGTCGGTCGACGAACTCCGCCAGGTCAAGGGCATCGGCGACCGCCGCTACTCCGACCTGCGGGACCTGGTACGGCCATGAGCCGCGCAACCGACGGAGCGGCACCTGGTTCCACGGCCGTGGACCGGTCGGCGCACGCCGGCCCGGGGCGGCGGGGCGGCTCCGCGCACGCCCGGCAGGACGCGCGGGCCGACCTGCGGCTGGTGCCGCCCGCACTGGCCGTGTGGGCGACGGCGGCCCTGGCACTGGACGCGCCGCCGGGGTGGACGGCCGCGGTCGCCGTCGTCTGCCTGGTCGCCGGGGTGATCCTGCTGCGGCTCGGCCGGGCCCGCCCCCGACCTGCCACGGGGACCGTCGATGCCACGCCCGCCCGGCCGACGGCCTGGCGGCGGGCCTCGGCCGGCGCGCTGCTCCTCTGCGTCGCCGGGGCGGCCGCCTCCGCGGGACTGCACGGGGCGGACGTACACCGCGGACCGGTTCCCGGTCTGGCCCGCGCATACGCCACTGTGACCGCCGAGGTGGAGCTCACGGGCGACCCCTGGGCCGCCAGGCCGCGTGTGCGGGGGGACCACGCCACTCCGGCCGCCGTACTGGTGCGCGGCGAGGTGCGCCGGGTGGAGAAGGGCGACGGGACGACGGTGACGACGCGCTCACCGGTGCTGGTGGCCGTGGACACGGGGGTACCGGCGCCCGGTGGTGGCGGCCGGGCGCGGTGGCTCGGGCTGCTGCCCTCCACACGGCTGAGGGTGAGCGGGCGGCTGGCGCCGGCCACGGCCGGCGGGGACCGGGTCGCGGCGCTGCTGCGGGTACGGGAGCGCCCCGACCCGGCGGTGGTGGGGGAGCCGAGCGGGCCGCAGCGGCTGGCCGGACGGCTGCGGGCCGGGTTGCGGGAGGCGACCGACGGGCTGCCCGAGGACGCGCGGGCACTGCTGCCCGGGCTGGTCGTCGGGGACACCTCACGGATCACCCCGGAACTGGACGAGGCGTTCGAGGCGACCGACCTCGCGCACACCCTCGCGGTGTCGGGCAGCAACCTCACCATCCTGCTCGCCCTGCTCATCGGACCGCCGGGACTGGCCCAGCAGACCGAGCGGCGAGGTCTCGCTCCGCGCCTCGGGCTGTCGCTGCGGGCGACCGCGCTGTTCTCGTCGGCGCTCACCCTCGCCTTCGTCGTCGTGTGCCGGCCGGACCCCAGCGTGCTGCGGGCCGCGGCCTGTGGCGCGGTCGCCCTGCTCGCCCTGGCGACCGGCCGGCGCAGGTCCCTGGTCCCGGCCTTGGCCACGGCGGTTCTGCTGCTGGTGCTGTACGACCCGTGGCTGGCCCACAGTTACGGCTTCCTGCTGTCGGTGCTGGCCACCGGTTCGCTGCTGATGCTGGCGCCCGGCTGGAGCGAGGCGCTGCGGCGGCGCGGGATGCCGGAGCGGCTGGCCGAGGGGCTGGCGGCGGCCGCGGCCGCCCAGGCGGTGTGCGGGCCGGTGGTCGCGGTGCTGTCGGCACGGGTGAGCCTGGTGGCGGTGCCCTGCAACCTGCTGGCGGAGCTCGCGGTCGCGCCGGCCACGGTCCTGGGGTTCGGGGCGCTCGCGGCGGCTCCGGTGGCGATGCCGGCGGCCAAGGTGCTGGCGTGGTGCGCGAGTTGGCCGGCCGGGTGGATCGCGGGCATCGCCCGGACCGGGGCCGGGCTGCCGGGTGCGGGCGTGGACTGGCCGGGGAGCTGGGCGGGGGCGCTGCTGCTGGCCGGGGTGACGGTGGTCGTCGTACTGCTGGGACGGCGGTTGCTGCGGCATCCGTGGTGGTGCGGGGTGCTGGGGGTGCTGCTCGTACTGCTGGTGCTACGCCCGGCGCCGCTGACCCGGGTGGTCACGGGCTGGCCGCCGCCCGGCTGGCGGCTGGCGATGTGCGACGTCGGGCAGGGTGACGCGACCGTGCTCGCGGCGGGCGCGGGCACGGGGGTGGTCGTGGACGCCGGACCCGATCCGACGCTGGTCGACCACTGCCTGCGGGAACTCGGCATCACCCGGATCCCGCTCGTCGTTCTCACCCACTTCCACGCGGACCACGTCGCGGGGCTGCCCGGGGTGTTGCGCGGCCGTGAGGTGGCGCAGATCGAGACGACCGGATTCGAGGAGCCCGCGGACCAGGCCGAGTTCGTCAGAAGAGAGGCCGCCGAGCATCGCGTCCCGGTCACGCGGGCGGTCGCCGGGGAGCGGCGCAGGACCGGGCCGCTGGACTGGCAGGTGCTGTGGCCGCCCCCGGACCCGGCACCGGAACCGGACGGACCGAACGACGCCAGTGTCGCCCTGCTGGTCCGCTCGGCCGGACTGCGGATGCTGCTGCTCGGAGACCTCGAACCCCCGGCCCAGCAGGAGCTGCTGAGATCACCGGCCGCCGCCGCACTGAGCCACGTGGACGTGCTGAAAGTGGCCCACCACGGGTCCGCGTACCAGGATCCGCAGCTGCTGCGGCTGGCGGCGCCACGGGTCGCGCTCATCTCCTGCGGGGTGGACAACCCGTACGGTCATCCGGCACCGGGCACGGTGGCCGAGCTGCGGGCCGTGGGGGCGGTGGTACTGCGGACCGACCGGGACGGGGCGCTCGCGGTGACCGGCGGCGGAACGGGCGGGGAGGCGGGCGAATTGCGCGTGGCGCGAGACTGAGGGCATGAACTCGGTGAACCCCGCTCGGATCGACGCCTACCTCAGCCGGCTCGGAGCCGCCCGCCCGGCCCGGCCCACCGCGGACGCCCTGCGCGATCTGCACCTGCGGCACTTGCGGACCGTGCCCTTCGAGAACCTGTCGATCCACCTCGGCGAGGAGATCGTGCTGGCCGAGGAGCGGCTGCTGGAGAAGGTGGTGGGCGCGGGCCGGGGCGGGTTCTGCTACGAACTCAACGGCGCCTTCTCGGTGTTGCTGACCGCGCTCGGTTTCGGGGTGACACCGCTGGCGGGGCGGGTGTACGGGGCGGAGGGGCGGCTCGGGATCCCGTACGACCATCTCGCGCTGCGGGTGCGGACGGTGGACGGGGGCGAGTGGCTCGCCGACGTGGGATTCGGGGCGCACAGCCACTACCCGCTGGCGTTCGCGGAGCGGGGCGAGCAGGCCGATCCCGGCGGGACGTTCCGGATCGCGGAGGCCGGGCCGGACGCGGCGGGGGCGACAGGAGGGAGCGAGGACCGCGCGGTGGGCGGGGACCTGGACGTGCTGCGCGACGGGCAGCCGCAGTACCGGCTGGAGGTCCGGCCGCGGGTGCTCGGGGACTTCACGGCCGGGGCGTGGTGGCACTGCACCTCGCCGTCGTCGCACTTCACGCAGTCGCTGGTCTGTTCCCGGGTCACCGACGAAGGCGGGCGGATCACGCTCAGCGGGCGGACGCTGACGGAGACGGCGGCCGACGGGAGGCGTGAGGTACGGGAGTTGGAGCACGACGAGGAGGTGCTCGGGGTCTACCGGGAGCGGTTCGGGATCGGGCTGGACTGTGTACCGACTGTGCGAAATCCGGGGAAAGTCAACCGGAATGGCTAATTCGGGTGCCGTGGGAGAACGTGTTTCTACTGGCGCGTAGCGTGCTACTCGTGCGTAGTTCCGGCGCATGCGCCGGATTCCCGCGATGTGGGCCCGTGTTGCCCCGAAAGCCGCATCAGTGATCGAATGCTTCTTCGGTAACGGATGGTGGCGAGGCGTACAGGGGTGGCGAGGATGTTCGGCCGCTTGATGGGAAACCGAACGAACCGGGTGCAGCGGGCGAGCCCCCTCGCGGCGGTGCAGACCCCGCCCGACGCCGGGGTGCTGAGCTGCCGGGTGCTCGACCCGGTCAACCAACCGGTGCCGAACGCCGAGTTCGCGGTCAGCGACATCATGGGGCGCACGGTGGTCAGCGGGGGCACGGACCCCTACGGGTCGTTCGTGACGACCGTGCCGGCCGGGGAGTACCGGCTGGCGGTGTCCGCCGAGGGGTTCACGCCGTACCGGGCCACCGCGCAGGTCGGCGAGAACTGCCTCGCCTCGCTCGGTGACGTGACCCTCCAGGTCGCCCAGCCGCCGGAGCTCCCGGCACCGGGGGACTGGGAGATCGAGCCGACGCATTCCTCGATCGGCTTCACCGCCCGGCACATCGGACTGGCGCGGATCCACGGGCGGTTCAACTCGTTCGCGGGCGCGGTGCGGATCGCCGAGCGGATGGAGCGCTCCGCCATGCACGTCGTGATCGACGCCGCGACCATCGACACGGGCGTCCGGATGCGCGACGACCATCTGCGGTCGGCGGACTTCCTGGACGTGCAGCGTTTCCCGACACTCGAGTTCTACAGCGACCGGTTCGTGCACAGGGGCGGCACCAGGTGGGCCGTCACCGGGGCGCTGTCCCTGCATGGCGTGACGCGCACGATCACCCTCGACACCGAGTACCTCGGGCTCGGCAACGGCATGGAGGGCGAGGTGCGGGCCGCCTGCCGCGCCACCACCGAACTCCACCGGGACGACTTCACCGTGAGCTGGCAGAGCATGCTGGCGCGCGGGATTGCGGTGGTCGGGCCGAGCATCCGCGTCGACCTGGACGTCCAGATCGTCCCGAAGGGCTGAGCCGGCCGCTCCGGCCCGCTCCTGCTCGTCGTGGTGCGTTCCGGTTCGTCCGGTTCATCCGGGTTGCCCGGCTCGTTGCGGTGGCCGGCGGTGCCCGAGAATGGGGCCGTGAGCGATGTGAGACATGTCCTGGTGCTGCCCGACCGGGACGCGGCGGAGGAGGCCTCCGAGGCCCTCGGGGAGCGGTTCGGGGTCGATGAGGAGCCACGGCTGGTGCGGGACGCGCTGGCGGGGGAGGACGACGCCGAGGACGCGCAGTGGCTGGTGCTTCTGAGGGACGAGCAGGGGCGGCTGGACCCGGCGGAGCTGAACGAGTTCGCGGGCGAGTGGGACGGCTGGCGGGAGGAGCCGTAGGAGTGCGGGCGGCCGGGGGCGGGCCGGCCGGGGGCGTGGCAGGCGCGGCCGGCCCCGATGTCAGTGGGCCGTGGGATGCTTGTCGCGATGGCCAAGAAGACTGCTGATGACGACCCGCTTGCCCCGGTGACACTGGCCGTGGGGCAGGAGGAGCTGTTGCTCGACCGTGCCGTGCAGCAGGTGGTGGCCGCTGCCCGGGCCGCCGACGCCGACACGGACGTACGGGACCTGAACCCCGACCAGTTGCAGCCCGGCACCCTGGCCGAGCTGACCAGCCCGTCGCTCTTCGCGGAGCGCAAGGTCGTGGTCGTGCGCAACGCACAGGACCTGTCCGCCGACACCGTCAAGGACGTGAAGGCGTACCTCGGGTCGCCCGCCGAGGAGATCACCCTCGTGCTGCTGCACGCGGGCGGGGTCAAGGGCAAGGGCCTCCTCGACGCGGCGCGCAAGGCGGGGGCGCGGGAGGTCGCCTGCCCGAAGATGACCAAGCCGGCGGACCGGCTCGCGTTCGTACGCAGCGAGTTCCGGGCGCTCGGGCGGTCCGCCACGCCCGAGGCCTGTCAGGCGCTCGTCGACGCCATCGGCAGCGATCTGCGGGAGCTGGCGTCCGCCGTGACCCAGCTCGCCGCGGACGTCGAGGGCACCATCGACGAGGCCGTCGTCGGGCGGTACTACACCGGGCGGGCCGAGGCGTCGAGCTTCACCGTGGCCGACCGGGCCGTGGAGGGGCGCACCGCGGAGGCGCTGGAGGCGCTGCGCTGGTCACTGGCGACCGGGGTGGCCCCGGTGATGATCACGAGCGCGCTCGCGCAGGGCGTCCGGGCGATCGGGAAGCTCGCGGGGGCGCGGGGCGGGCAGCGGCCCGCCGATCTCGCGCGGGAGCTCGGGATGCCGCCCTGGAAGATCGACCGGGTACGGCAGCAGATGCGGGGGTGGACCCCGGACGGGGTCGCGGTGGCGCTGCGGGCCGTCGCCGAGGCGGACGCCGGCGTGAAGGGCGGCGGGGACGACCCCGAGTACGCCCTGGAGAAGGCCGTGGTGACGATCGCGCGGGCGGCGCGGTCACGCGGCCGGGGGTAGCACGTAATAAGAGGGGACGCGGGAGGCACCGGGGCATATCGAAAAGCCCCGGCGTCCGCCCTGGGGAAGGGCGAGGTGCCGGGGCCTTCGGTTCAAGCTGTCGATCGACGCCCGCGTGGCGAACGCAGGTCGCGCGTCGATCCTCGGGTGCCGGCCGGGGGCGGATGAGAGAGGGCCCGCCCGGGTCCTTCCGGCGTCAAATCAAGTGTTCAGCCCTTGAGGGAAGCAACCTTGGAAGCAAGCGCCGACTTCTTGTTGGCGGCCTGGTTCTTGTGGATGACGCCCTTCGAGACGGCCTTGTCGAGCGCACGCGCGGCAGCGCGCTGCAGCTCGGTGGCCTTCTCGGCGTCACCCGCAGCAGCGGCCTCACGGGCCTTGCGGACCGCGGTCTTCAGGGAGGACTTGACGGCCTTGTTGCGCAGCCGAGCCTTCTCGTTGGTCTTGATCCGCTTGATCTGGGACTTGATGTTCGCCACGAATGAGCCTTTTCAGGTTCTGGTCCGGGGCCGCGAAGGTCCCGTACCGATGATTTCTTGAAGACGTGCCTCGCGCTGAGAGGGCATGAGACACAGCTGCCCACAGTACCAGCGGGCAGGAGAATGGCCCAAACCGGTCCCCGGTCCCTCTCCATGGGACCATGGAGACTACGTATTGATCCGACCCGAGGCATAAGGCGCCTCAAGAGACAGGACCCTGCGTGCCCGCGACCCCTAACAATGTGCCCGAGCCGAGCCGTACCGCCCCGGCTCTGATCCGCAATTTCTGCATCATCGCGCACATCGACCACGGCAAGTCCACGCTCGCCGACCGGATGCTCCAGCTGACCGGCGTGGTCGAGCAGCGGCAGATGCGTGCTCAGTACCTCGACCGGATGGACATCGAGCGCGAGCGCGGCATCACGATCAAGTCCCAGGCGGTGCGTCTGCCCTGGGCCCCGACCGAGGGCCCGGACCAGGGCAGCACGCACATCCTCAACATGATCGACACCCCGGGGCACGTCGACTTCACCTACGAGGTCTCGCGGTCGCTGGCGGCCTGCGAGGGGACCGTCCTCCTCGTCGACGCCGCCCAGGGCATCGAGGCGCAGACCCTCGCCAACCTCTACCTGGCGATGGAGAACGACCTCACGATCATCCCCGTGCTCAACAAGATCGACCTGCCGGCCGCGCAGCCGGAGAAGTTCGCCGAGGAACTGGCGAACCTGGTCGGCTGCGAGCCGGACGACGTGCTGCGGGTCTCCGCCAAGACCGGCCTCGGCGTGGACGCGCTGCTGAACAAGGTCGTCAAGGAGATCCCGGCGCCGGTCGGCGTCGCCGACGCGCCGGCCCGTGCCATGATCTTCGACTCGGTCTACGACTCCTACCGCGGTGTCGTGACGTACGTCCGTGTCATCGACGGCCAGCTCAACAAGCGTGAGCGGATCAAGATGATGTCGACGGGCGCCACCCACGAACTGCTGGAGATCGGCACCAACTCGCCGGAGATGCTGTCCGCGGACGGACTCGGCGTCGGCGAGGTGGGTTATCTGATCACGGGTGTGAAGGACGTCCGGCAGTCCAAGGTCGGTGACACCGTCACCAGCCAGGCCAAGGGCGCCACCGAGGCGCTCGGCGGCTACAAGGACCCGAAGCCGATGGTCTTCTCCGGTCTGTATCCCCTGGACGGCTCCGACTACCCCGAGCTGCGCGAGGCCCTGGACAAGCTCCAGCTGAACGACGCCGCGCTCGTCTACGAGCCGGAGACCTCCGCCGCCCTCGGCTTCGGTTTCCGGGTCGGTTTCCTCGGTCTGCTGCACCTGGACGTGATCCGTGAGCGGCTGGAGCGCGAGTTCGGGCTCGACCTGATCGCCACCGCGCCGAACGTGGTCTACCGCGTGGTCATGGAGGACCGGACCGAGTTCACGGTCACCAACCCGAGCGAGTTCCCCGAGGGGAAGATCAACGAGGTGTACGAGCCCGTCGTACGGGCCACGATCCTCGCGCCGACCGAGTTCATCGGCTCGATCATGGAGCTGTGCCAGACCCGGCGCGGCACCCTGCTGGGGATGGACTACCTGTCCGAGGACCGGGTCGAGATCCGGTACACGCTTCCCCTCGCGGAGATCGTCTTCGACTTCTTCGACCAGCTGAAGTCGAAGACCCGCGGTTACGCCTCGCTGGACTACGAGCCCACCGGCGAGCAGACCTCCAGCCTGGTCAAGGTCGACATCCTGCTGCACGGCGACAAGGTCGACGCGTTCTCGGCGATCACGCACAAGGACGCGGCCTACGCGTACGGCGTGCGGCTCGTCGCCAAGCTGCGCGAGCTCATTCCGCGGCAGGCCTTCGAGGTGCCCATCCAGGCCGCCATCGGCTCCCGGGTCATCGCCCGCGAGACCATCCGCGCCATCCGCAAGGACGTCCTCGCCAAGTGCTACGGCGGTGACATCTCCCGTAAGCGCAAGCTGCTGGAGAAGCAGAAGGAAGGCAAGAAGCGGATGAAGATGGTGGGTTCCGTGGAGGTTCCGCAGGAGGCCTTCATCGCGGTGCTCTCCAGCGATGACAGCGCGGGGTCGGCCAAGAGCAAGAAGTAACCGCGGGTAACAATCGGTCGCGGCCGCAAATCGGGTACAACGGGGGTTCGTCGTACGAAAGTGCGACGGACCCCTACGCGCGCGTAGCGTCGCTCTGCGTCGAACATGCGGCGAAACAGACAGGCCGATGCCCCTTACGCACAGGCCGGTCGCGGCTTACTCTGATCCCTGCTCGATAGTTACTCGCGAGTTAAACAACCAGCACTGACCCCCACCGTGAGTAAACCCCAGCCGCACTGAGCCAGCCGCACCGTCGCGGGCCCCGGAGGATGTCGTGACCGACACACAGACACTGATCGAGAACCGACCGCCGTCCGTGGCGGCCCTCTTCCTGGATCGCGTGGCGGCCACACCGGACGCCGAGGCCTACCGCTACCCGGTGCCCGCCGCCTCCGGTCAGGGCCCGGACGACTGGAAGTCGCTCAGCTGGGCGCAGGCGGCCGAGCGGGTCTACGCGATCGCGGCCGGTCTCATCGAACTCGGCATCGAGCCCGAGCAGCGGGTCGCCCTCGCCGCCTCCACCCGCGTCGAGTGGATCCTCGCCGACCTCGGCATCCTGTGCGCCGGCGCCGCCACCACGACCGTCTACCCGCAGACCAACGCCGAGGAGTCGGCGTTCATCCTCTCCGACTCCGAGAGCCGGGTGCTGATCGCGGAGGACGCGGCCCAGGTCGCCAAGGCCGTCGAGAAGCGCGCCGAACTGCCCGACCTCGTCCAGGTCGTCGTCATCGACCCGGCCGGCGTCGAGACCGGCGACTGGGTGATCACCCTCGCCGAACTGGAGCAGCGCGGCGCCAGGTACCTGGAGAAGCACCCCGAGCTGATCAAGGAGCGGGTCGGTGCGATCACCAAGGACCAGCTCGCCACCCTCATCTACACCTCCGGCACCACCGGCCGTCCCAAGGGCGTACGGCTGCCGCAGGACAACTGGTCGTACATGGCGAAGGCGATCGCCGCGACCGGCCTGATCAGCGGCGAGGACGTCCAGTACCTGTGGCTGCCGCTCGCCCACGTCTTCGGCAAGGTGCTCACCTCCGGGCAGATCGAGGTCGGTCACGTCACCGCCGTCGACGGCCGCGTCGACAAGATCATCGAGAATCTGCCGGTCGTGCAGCCGACGTACATGGCCGCCGTGCCGCGCATCTTCGAGAAGGTCTACAACGGCGTCGCCGCGAAGGCCCGCGCGGGCGGCGCCGCCAAGTACAAGATCTTCCAGTGGGCGGCCGACGTCGCCCGCGAGTACGCCAAGGTCACCCAGGACAACTTCCGCCGCACCGGAGCCGCGACCGCGCCCTTCGGGCTCGCCGCCAAGCACAAGGTCGCCGACGGCCTCGTCTACTCCAAGCTGCGCGAGGCCTTCGGCGGGCGGCTGCGGGCCTGCGTCTCCGGGTCGGCCGCGCTGGCGCCCGAGATCGGCTACTTCTTCGCCGGCGCCGGCGTGCACATCCTGGAGGGCTACGGCCTCACCGAGTCCTCCGCCGCGTCCTTCGTGAACCCCGGCGAGGCCTACCGCACCGGTACGGTCGGCAAGCCGCTGCCCGGCTGCGAGGTGCGGATCGCCGACGACGGGGAGATCCTGCTCCGCGGCCCCGGCATCATGCAGGGCTACCACGGGCTGCCGGAGAAGACGGCGGAGGTGCTGGAGGCCGACGGCTGGTTCCACACCGGTGACATCGGCGAGCTGTCCCCCGACGGCTATCTGCGGATCACCGACCGCAAGAAGGACCTCATCAAGACGTCCGGCGGCAAGTACATCGCGCCCGCCGAGGTCGAGGGACAGTTCAAGGCGGTCTGCCCCTACGTCTCCAACATCCTCGTGCACGGCGCCGACCGGAACTTCTGCACCGCCCTGATCGCCCTCGACGAGGTCTCGATCCTGGAGTGGGCCAAGGAGAACGGCCTGGACGGCAAGTCCTACGCCGAGGTGGTGGCCGCGCCGGTGACCGTCGAGATGGTCGACGGGTACGTCAAGCAGCTCAACGAGGGGCTGCAGCGGTGGCAGACCGTCAAGAAGTTCCGCCTGCTGCCCCGGGACCTCGATGTGGAGCACGGGGAGATCACGCCGAGCCTGAAGCTGAAGCGGCCGGTCGTGGAGCGGGAGTACAAGCACCTCATCGACGAGATGTACGCGGGGACGCGCGAAGCGTAGGGGAGGGCGGGGGGCTGCGCGGCGGCTGCGGGTTCGTCGTGGCTTGTCGCGCAGTTCCTCCCCCAGCCCTCGGCCGGGGGTACCCCCAGCGCCCCTATCGGTTGGACCGCTCAGCCCTGCTCAACAGTCGCCGCAGCTCCCTGGCTTCTTTTCTCAGCGTTGCTATGTCGAGAGGTTCTTCGGACAAGCGGTCTTCCAGCACAGCCAACCGCTTGCCCAACTCGCCGAAATCAGCCTGTTCCCGTGCCAGCAGCTCCTGCAGTTGCTGGTTCTTCCGGTGGAGTTCCAGGAAGACGTTGACCTTCGCCCGCAGCACCCACGGGTCGAACGGCTTCGTCAGGTAGTCCGCCGCGCCCGTGGCGTAGCCGCGGAACGTGTATCCCGCGTCCTCGTCCGCTCCTGTCAGGAAGATGATCGGGACGTCTTTCGTCTGGTCGAGGCGTTTGATGTTCGCGGCTGTCTCGAAGCCGTCCATGCCGGGCATGCGGATGTCGAGGAGAACGACGGCGAAGCGGCGGCGGAGCAGGGCCTTCATCGCCTCCTCGCCGGAGCGGGCCCGTACGATCGGCTCGTTCAGCGACCCCAGAACGGCTTCCAGCGCGATCAGGTTGTCCTCCATGTCGTCGACCAGGAGGATGCCGGCACGGTCGTCAGCGGTCATGGCTCCGTCCGTTCGTCGTCGGTGGTCTCGCCGTCCTGTGTGCTGTCGGGGTCCAGGAGTGCGCAGACGACGGTGAGCAGCCGGTCGACGTCGACCGGTTTGGGTACGTAGTCGTTGGCGCCGCGGGCGATGGACTTCTCCCGGTCGCCCGGCATCGCCTTCGCGGTGAGGGCGACGATCGGCAGGCCGGTCCAGCGGGGGGCGCGGCGGATGGCCGCTATGGTCTCGTGGCCGTCCATCTCCGGCATCATGATGTCCATCAGGACGAGTTCCACGTCGGGGTTGCGTTCCAGGGTCTCGATGCCCTCCCGGCCGTTCTCCGCGTACAGCACCGGCATGCCGACCCGGCCGAGGACGTGCGTGAGGGCGAAGACGTTGCGGATGTCGTCGTCGATGATCAGGACGCGGCGGCCGGGGAGTACGCGGCCCGCGCGGCCCGTCTGCCATGCCTCCAGCCGGGTCGGGGCCGGCCAGGAGTCGTCGGGGTCGGGAGCGGCGGCCGGTGCCGGGCCGAGGGCCGGCGCGGCGTGGTTCTGCGGGGTCGGCCCGGGCGCCGTGTGGCCGGGGCTGACGACCGGGACGTACAGCGTGAACGTCGAGCCCGTGCCCGGTTCGCTCGCGGCGACGATCCGGCCGCCCAGCAGGCCGGCGATCTCCCGGCTGATGGAGAGGCCGAGGCCGGTGCCGCCGTACTTGCGGTTCGTGGTGCCGTCGGCCTGCTGGAACGCCTCGAAGATGACCGGGAGTTTCTCGGCGGCGATCCCGATGCCGGTGTCCGACACCTCGAAGGCGATCACCTCGTCGCTGTCGTGGACGTAGTGGTGCTCGGGGTCCTTCACCCGGCGCACCCGCAGCTCCACACGGCCCTTGGCGGTGAACTTGATCGCGTTGGAGAGCAGGTTGCGCAGGATCTGCTGGAGGCGTTGTTCGTCCGAGTACATCTCGCGCGGCACGTCCTCGCCGACGGTCACCTCGAAGGCCAGGCCGCGGTCCAGGGTCAGCGGGCGGAAGGTCGCGTGGACGTAGTCGAGGAGTTTGATCAGGGGGAGGCGTTTGGGGCGTACGTCCATCCGGCCGGCCTCGATCTTCGACAGGTCCAGGATGTCGTTGATGAGCTGGAGCAGGTCCGAGCCGGAGCGGTGGATCGTCGTCGCGAACTGGACCTCCTGGTCGGAGAGACGGCCGTCCGGGTTGTCGGACAGCAGCCGGGCCAGAATCAGCAGAGAGTTCAGCGGAGTGCGCAGTTCGTGGGACATGTTCGCCAGGAACTCCGACTTGTACTGCGAAGAGGTCGCCAGGAGGGCGGCTTTCTCCTCCAGTTCCGCGTTCGAGCGCTGTAGTTCCGCCTGTTGTTTCTGAAGTTCGTCCGAGCGTTCCTGGAGCTGCATCGCCAGCCGTTGTGACTCGCCGAGCAGGGACTCCGTGCGGGAGTTGGCGATGATCGTGTTGATCGCCACGCCGATGGTGTTGACGAACTGGTCGAAGAACGCGAGGTGGACGTCGGAGAAGCGGGAGAAGGAGGCCAGTTCGATGATGCCGAGGAGTTTGTCCTCGAAGAGGATCGGGATGATGACGATCGTGGTGGGCGCGGCCTCCCCGAGACCACTGTTGATCTTGATGTAGTCCGGCGGGGTCTCCTCGACGAGGATCCGCTTCTTCTCGCGGGCCGCCTGGCGGACCAGGCCGTGCACGGGGAGGCCGCCGGTCTCGACCGTCGCGCCCTGTGCGGAGCCGTAGCCGGCGATGAACGCGAGGCCCTTGGCCGGTACGGCCGTGCGCACGGCGGCGCCGTCCTCGTCCGGATCGGCCAGGAAGAACGCGCCGTACTGGGCGTTCACCAGCGGGGTCAGCTCGCGCACGATGAGGTCGGCGACCTCCATCAGGTCCCGGTGGCCCTGCATGAGTGCGGCGAGGCGGGCCAGGTTGGACTCCAGCCAGTCCTTCGCGCGGGTCGTCTCGCGCAGGTTGGCCACCATCAGGTTGATGTTGTCCTTGAGTTCGGCGACCTCGCCGCGGGTCTCGACCGTGATCGAGCGGGACATGTCGCCCTGTGCCACGGCGGAGGCCACCTCGGCGATCGCGCGGACCTGGGTGGTGAGGTTGAGCGCGAGTTCGTTCACGTTGGTCGTCAGGCGCTTCCAGGTGCCGTAGACGCCCTCCACGCGGGCCTGGCCGCCCAGCCGGCCGTCGGAGCCCACCTCGCGGGCCACCCGGGTCACCTCGGAGGAGAACGAGGAGAGGGTGTCGACCATCGTGTTGATGGTGGTCTTCAGTTCGAGGATCTCGCCGCGCGCGTCCACGTCGATCTTCCGCGACAGGTCGCCCTGGGCGACGGCCGTCGCCACCTGGGCGATGTTGCGCACCTGTGAGGTGAGGTTGTCGGCCATGTAGTTGACGTTGTCGGTCAGGTCCCGCCAGACCCCGGAGACGCCGAGGACCTGGGCGCGGCCGCCCAGCCGGCCGTCGGTGCCGACCTCGCGGGCGACGCGGGTCACCTCGTCGGCGAAGGCCCGCAGTTGTTCCACCATCGTGTTGACGGTGTCCTTGAGTTCGAGGATCTCGCCGCGTGCGTCGACGGTGATCTTCTTGGAGAGGTCGCCGTTGGCGACGGCCGTCGTCACCTGGGCGATGTTGCGGACCTGGGACGTCAGGTTCAGTGCCATGAAGTTGACGTTGTCCGTCAGTTCCTTCCAGACGCCCGAGACGCCTCTGACCTGCGCCTGGCCGCCGAGGTTTCCTTCGGTGCCGACTTCGCGGGCGACGCGGGTGACTTCGTCGGCGAACGCGGAGAGCTGGTCGACCATCGTGTTGATGGTTGATTTCAGTTCGAGGATCTCGCCTTTCGCCTCCACCGTGATCTTCTTGCCGAGGTCGCCCTGGGCGACGGCCGTGGAGACAAGGGCGATGTTGCGGACCTGGGACGTCAGGTTGTCGGCCATGAAGTTGACGTTGTCCGTCAGGTCTTTCCAGACGCCGGACACGCCTCTGACCTGCGCTCGGCCGCCGAGGTTTCCTTCGGTGCCGACTTCGCGGGCGACGCGGGTGACTTCGTCGGCGAACGCGGAGAGCTGGTCGACCATCGTGTTGATGGTTGATTTCAGTTCGAGAATCTCGCCCTGCGCGTCGACCATGATCTTCTGCGAGAGGTCGCCGTTGGCGACGGCCGTCGTCACCTGGGCGATGTTGCGGACCTGGGAGGTCAGGTTCGACGCCATGAAGTTGACGTTGTCCGTCAGGTCCTTCCAGACGCCCGACACGCCCCGTACCTGCGCGCGGCCGCCCAGCCGGCCCTCCGTGCCGACTTCGCGGGCGACGCGGGTGACTTCGCCGGCGAACGCGGACAGCTGGTCGACCATCGTGTTGACGGTGAGCTTCAGTTCCAGCAGCTCACCGGTGGCCTCGACGGTCACCGTGCGGGTCAGGTCGCCGCGTGCCACCGCCGTCGTCACCAGGGCGATGTCACGGACCTGCGCGGTCAGCCGGGACGCCATGGTGTTGACGGCCTCGGTGACGTCCCGCCAGCTGCCGGACAGCCCCTGCACCTTGGCGCGGCCGCCGAGCCGCCCCTCGGTGCCGACCTCGCGCGCGACCCGGGTCACCTGGCCGGTGAACAGGGACAGCTGGTCGACCATCGTGTTCACCGCGCGCGCGAGTCGGCGCAGGTCGCCGCGGAGCTGGCGGCTGCCGTCGTGCAGGTCGACCCGCTGGGTCAGGTCGCCGCCGGCCACCGCGTCCAGCACGCGCGTGGCGTTCGCCGCCGGCGCGACCAGGGCGTCGAGGACCTGGTTGACGTCGTTGACGCGCGACGTCCAGGCGCCCTGGCCGGGGCTCGCCGACAGCCGTTCGTCCAGCCGGCCGTGGCGCACCAGCTCCCGTTTCACGCGTCGTAGGTCGGTGTTGAAGTGAATGCCGCGGTCCATGATCTGGTTGAAGACCGCGGTGAGTTCGGCGACGATCCCCTCCCCGGTGGTCCCGTCGGTCCCGGTCTCCGGGACTTTCGTGAAGTCGCCGTCGCGGGCGGCGGTCATCGCGGCGAGCAGAGGGCGCAGTGCGGATGCTCGGAGTTGTTCCGGTTTCTGTCCGTCTTCGAGCACACGCGTAGCACTGTTCTCACTCATGGCGGCCCACTTCGGTAACTCGGTGCTTATGGGCGCAGCCAGTCTGTCACTCTGTCCGCATCGATCGGGATGTATTCGTCCGAACTGCTCGGGGAGCTGGACATGGGGGCCATACCCACGCAACGGGAGACCGTCTCCCGGGTCCGTGAGGCGCCTGCGCACGACGCGGCGCCCGCGTACGACACCGCGGGCCCGCGTGCGCAGGGGCGCGCGACCCTGCCCGGAAGCCCCCTCGCGCCCGGTTCCGCCCGCGCCCTGCTGCGCGCCTCCTTCGACGAGTGGGCCGAGTGCGGCCTCCTCCGCCCGGAGCAGCAGCGGGTCGCCGAGGACGCCATGGTCGTCGTCAGCGAACTCGTCACCAACGCCGTCGTGCACGCCGGCACGGACGTCGAGGTCGACTGGTGGCTGGAGGAGCAGGAGGAGACGGCGCTCGTCGTCGAGGTCACCGACCACCACCCCTCCCGCGCGCCCCGCGACCACCCGGGGGAGACGCCGTACGAGACACCGGAGTTCGGGCGCGGGCTGCGCCTGGTCGCCTCGCTCGCCGAGTCCTGGGGGGTGACGTACCGCACCGGCGCCAAGTCGGTGTGGGCGCGGCTGACCGGCCGCGGCGGCACGCTCCCCGACGAGCGGCAGCTGAAGGTCGCCGAGATCCTCGCCCCCGAGCCGCCCGCGCCCCCGCACGAGCACGCGGCCGCGGCGGAGCGCGGAGACTGCTCCCACCGCCCCGAACGCGACCGGGACTGGGTCAACCGGGGCGCGCTGTCCTTCCTCGCCGAGGCCTCCGACCTGCTCGCCGGCCAGCTCGACGAGAACCTGGTGGCCGCGCTCACCGGCCAGCTGATCGTGCCGCGGCTCGCCGACTGGTGCGCGGTGTGGCTGGAGGACGAGGCGACCGGGCGCGGGGGCGGCTGGGGCGACCCGGCCGGCGCCGGGGGCCCGCGGCTGGCCCGGGTCTGGCACGGCAGCGAGAACCGCATCGAGGAACTGCGCCGCGCCCTGGAGAAGGACCCGCCGTGCGCGCAGAGCGGCTTACGGTCCGGGCCCGAGCCGTACCCCTGGCCCGGCGCGGCGCTCGGCCCGCAGGGCACCCACGGCTCGGCGCTCGCCTACCGGCTGATCGCGGGCGGCCGCCCGCTCGGCACGCTCGTCATCGGCCGCTCCGGTCCGGACGGCATCCCCGACGAGATCACCGGCCTCGTGGAGGACTTCGGCCGCCGGGTCGCCCTCGCCATCGGCGCGGCCCGCCAGTACGCCCGCCAGGCCACCATCAGCGCCGTCCTGCAGCGCGGACTGCTGCCCGGCGCGGTCGCCGAGATCCCGGGCGTGCGCAGCGCGCTCGTCTACGAACCCTGCGACAAGGGCGGCCCCAGCGGCGACTTCTACGACCTCTTCCCGGCCGGCGACGGCCGCTGGTGCTTCGCCGTCGGCGACGTCCAGGGCAAGGGCCCCGAGGCCGCCGTGGTGATCGGCCTCGCCCGGCCCTGGCTGCGGCTCCTCGCCCGTGAGGGCTACCGGGTCGCCGACGTCCTCGACCGCCTCAACCAGCTCCTCCTCGACGACGCCACCGAGGCCGCCGACGCCGCCGCCCGTGCCCTGGTCGCCGCCGGCGGCCGCGCCATGCCGCCCGGCGACGGCCCGCAGACCCGTTTCCTCTCCCTGCTCTACGGCGAACTCACCCCCCTCGACGGCGGCGGCATCCGCTGCACCCTCGCCTCCGCCGGGCACCCGCTGCCGCTGCTCCTCGGCCCCGACGGCGAGGTCCGCACCGCCGCCCGCCCGCAGACCCTGCTCGGTGTCGTCGAGGACGAGACGTACACCAGCGAGACCATCGAGCTCGCCCCCGGCGACAGCCTGCTGTGCGTGACCGACGGGGTCACGGAGCGGCGCTCCGGCAGCCGCCAGTTCGACGACGGCGACGGGCTCGCGCAGGCGCTGGCCGGCTGCGCGGGGCTGAACGCCGACCTGATCGCCGAACGCATCAGACGGCTCGTCCACGAGTTCGGCGGCGGACAGCCGGAGGACGACCTGGCGCTGCTCGTCCTCCAGGCGGAGTAACCGGCGTCGTACGGGACAATGGAGGACATGCCTTCCGCACTCCCCGACGGCGAGCCCGTCCCCGACGACGGCGCGCTCCCCGCGTCCGCGCTCGCCGGTGCCGCCGCCCGCCCCCTCGGGTTCTACCTGCACGTCCCCTACTGCGCGACCCGCTGCGGCTACTGCGACTTCAACACCTACACGGCGACCGAGCTGCGCGGCACCGGCGGGGTCCTCGCCTCCCGCGACAACTACGCGGACACCTTGATCGATGAAGTCAGGCTGGCCAGGAAGGTCCTCGGCGACGACCCGCGCGAGGTGCGCACGGTGTTCGTGGGCGGCGGTACGCCGACGCTGCTGGCCGCCGCCGATCTGGTCCGGATGCTGGGCGCGATCCGCGACGAGTTCGGGCTCGCGGCCGACGCGGAGATCACGACCGAGGCAAACCCGGAGTCCGTCGACCCGGCCTACCTGGCGGCCCTGCGGGAGGGCGGCTTCAACCGGATCTCCTTCGGCATGCAGAGCGCACGGCAGCACGTGCTGCGGGTCCTCGACCGCACCCACACCCCCGGACGCCCCGAGGCATGCGTCGCGGAGGCCCGCGCGGCCGGCTTCGAGCACGTCAACCTCGACCTGATCTACGGCACCCCGGGCGAGTCCGACGCCGACTGGCGGGCCTCCCTGGACGCGGCGATCGGCGCCGGGCCCGACCACGTGTCGGCGTACGCGCTGATCGTCGAGGAGGGCACCCAGCTGGCCCGCCGGATCCGCCGGGGCGAGGTCCCGATGACCGACGACGACGTCCATGCCGACCGCTACCTGATCGCCGACTCGGTGCTGGCGGGGGCGGGCTTCGACTGGTACGAGGTGTCCAACTGGGCCACCTCGGAAGCGGGCCGCTGCCTGCACAACGAGCTGTACTGGCGGGGCGCCGACTGGTGGGGCGCCGGGCCGGGGGCGCACTCGCACGTGGGGGGCGTGCGGTGGTGGAACGTGAAGCACCCGGGGGCGTACGCGGCGGCGCTGGCGTCCGGGCGGTCGCCGGGCGCCGGGCGCGAGGTCCTGACGGACGAGGACCGGCGGGTGGAGCGGATCCTGCTGGAGCTGCGGCTGCGGGAGGGGGTGCCGCTGGAGCTGCTGAAGGAGGAGGGGCTGACGGCTTCGCGGCGGGCGCTGGGGGAGGGCCTGCTGGAGGACGGCCCGTACGAGGAGGGGCGGGCGGTGCTGACGCTGCGGGGGCGATTGCTGGCGGATGCGGTGGTCAGGGATCTGGTGGACTGATCACTCGGGCGAGTGAATCGGTGCGGAACGCCGGTTCGGTCCGTAATCTGCTTCGTAGGCTGCTGCCGTAGTTGACGGCGGCAGAAACCGGAGGGCCACGGAGATGACCGCTGTGGACGAGCGCGGGATGACCAAGTTCTTCGAGAGGTTCGAGCCTCCCGAGGGCATCAAGGTTGAGCTCCTCCGGGGGGAAATCGTGATGATGGCCGCTCCCGATCTGGTGCACAACCGGATCGTGACGGAAGTGCAGGACCAGATCCCGCGCAAGCGCTGGGAACGTCTCCAGACGACGGATCTGGACATCATTGATGAGGCCAGTGAGCCCATTCCGGACCTAGTGGTGCTGGAACGGGGGGTGGCTCCGGCCTCAGGCAATCTGGTGCCGTCCCAATTGGTCACCTTGGTGGTCGAAGTGGTCTCGAAGACGAGCGTCGACCGGGACTACGGGATCAAGCGGTCCATCTATGCGGCAGGCAAAATCCCTGCTTACCTGATCATCGATCCGATCATGGCGCATTGCGTCTTGCTGTCCGACCCCGTGGGTGAAGGAGACCAAGCCGACTACCGAGGTCAGTGGATTACGAAGTTCGGCGATCCGGTGCTGCTCGAATTGCTCGGCGCCGAGCTGGACACGAGCGAATTCGGGACCCTCACCGGGGTCAGGCGTCACCGGCTCCCGTGACAAAGTCGATCAGCTCCTCCACCCGCCCCAGCAGCTCCGGCTCCAGGTCCTTGTAAGAGCCCACCCGCGCCAGGATCGCCTGCCACACCGCGCCCGTGTTCTCCGACGGCCAGCCCAGCGCGCGGCACACCCCCGTCTTCCAGTCCTGCCCGTGCGGGACGCGCGGCCACGCCTCGATGCCCAGGGACGACGGCTTCACCGCCTCCCAGATGTCGATGTACGGGTGGCCGACGACCAGGGCGTGGTCGCTGGTGACCGACTGGGCGATGCGCCACTCCTTGGTGCCGGGGAGCAGGTGGTCGACGAGGACGCCGAGGCGGGCGTCGGGGCCGGGGGCGAACTCGGCGACGATCGCGGGGAGGTCGTCGACGCCCTCCAGGTACTCCACCACCACACCCTCGATGCGCAGGTCGTCGCCCCAGACCTTCTCGACCAGTTCCGCGTCGTGGCGGCCCTCCACGTAGATGCGGCCCGCGCGGGCGACACGCGCGCGTGCGCCGGGGACGGCGACCGAGCCGGAGGCGGTACGGGAGGGGCGTACCGGTCCCCCGGACGCGGGGCGTACGAGGGTGACGACCCGGCCCTCCAGGAGGAAGCCGCGCGGCTCCAGCGGGAAGACGCGGTGCTTGCCGAAGCGGTCCTCCAGAGTGACCGTGCCCGCCTCGCAGCGGATCACCGCGCCGCAGAAACCGGTACCCGGCTCCTCCACCACCAGACCGGGTTCGGCGGCCACCTCGGGCACCGGCTTCGGCCTCTTCCACGGCGGGGTCAGGTCGGCGGAGTACTGGCGCATTCGGATGACGATAGGAGAAGCCGAACCGGCGCGCCTACGACACGCCGAAACGGGCCGCCAGGGCGTCGCGCTGGGCCCGCACGAACGCCGCGTCCACCACCGCTCCGTGACCGGGTACGTACAGGGCGCGGTCGCCGCCCAGGGAGAGGAGGCGGTCAAGGGCGGCAGGCCACTGCGACGGTACGGCGTCGGGGCCGGCCTGCGGGTCGCCGGACTCCTCCACCAGGTCGCCGCAGAACACCACCTCCGGGTCGCCGGGGACCAGGACCGCGAGATCGTGGGGAGTGTGGCCGGGGCCCACGTTGGCCAGCAGGGCCTGGCGGCCGTCGCCGAGGTCGAGGGTCCACTCGCCGGAGACCAGGTGGCGGGGGAGGGGAAGGGCGTCCGTCGCCTCCTCGGCCTCCGGGGACGGCAGGCCGTTGCGGATCGCGTCCAGGCGGAGTTCCTCGCGGTCGTGGGCGAGGACGGCCTCCGCGCCCACCGCCGCGTACAGGTCCGCGCCCGCGAAGGCGGCCGCGCCGAAGACATGGTCGAAATGGGGATGGGTGAGCGCGAGATGGGTCACACGGCGGTCGGCCAGCGCCTGCGCCTCCGTACGCAACCGTGCGCCCTCCGCCAGGCTCGACCCGGCGTCCACCATCAGGGCCGTGCCCGCGCCCAGGACCAGACCCGCCGTGCAGTCCCAGCCCGGCAGCCGGCACCGGCCGACCCCTTCGGCCACCCGCTCCCAGCCCAGCTCTTCCCAAGTCACCGTCATGCCGCGACGCTAGCCGTAGAACGCCATGGGTCCTGACCGACCTTGCCCAGTCAGTACCCCACGGCCGTACACTGGGCCGGGGATGCTGGCACTCGCGTTCGCAGAGTGCCAGACGAAAGGCCCGAAGGGACCGAAAGGCCGCGGGGACGACTTTCTGGAGGTGTGGCGCCGGATGCTGAGTGAACGCAGGCTTCAGGTATTGCGCGCCATCGTCCAGGACTACGTCGGCACCGAGGAACCGGTCGGTTCGAAGGCGCTGACCGAACGGCACAACCTCGGGGTCTCCCCGGCGACCGTGCGCAACGACATGGCCGCCCTGGAGGACGAGGGGTTCATCGCCCAGCCGCACACCAGCGCGGGGCGGATCCCCACCGACAAGGGGTACCGGCTGTTCGTCGACAAGCTGGCCGGCGTCAAACCGATGAGCGCGCCCGAGCGGCGGGCCATCCAGAACTTCCTCGACGGCGCCGTCGACCTCGACGACGTGGTGGCGCGGACCGTCCGGCTGCTGGCCCAGCTGACCCGGCAGGTGGCGGTCGTGCAGTATCCGTCGCTGACGCGGTCCACCGTGCGGCATGTGGAACTGCTCTCCCTCGCGCCGGCCCGGCTGATGCTGGTCCTGATCACCGACACCGGACGGGTCGAGCAGCGGATGGTCGACTGCCCGGCGCCCTTCGGGGAAACGTCTCTGGCGGACCTGCGCGCGCGGCTGAACAGCCGGGTCGCGGGACGCCGGTTCTCGGACGTGCCCCGGCTGGTTGAGGACCTGCCGGAAGCCTTCGAGGCCGAGGACCGCGGCACGGTCTCGGCGGTGCTCTCCACCCTGCTGGAGACGCTCGTCGAGGAGAACGAGGAGCGGCTGATGATCGGCGGCACCGCCAATCTCACCCGTTTCGGACATGACTTTCCCCTCATGATCCGACCCGTCCTGGAGGCTCTGGAGGAGCACGTCGTGCTGCTCAAGCTCCTTGGCGAGGCCGGTGATTCGGGCATGACCGTACGCATCGGTCACGAGAACGCCTACGAGGGACTCAACTCCACGTCCGTGGTGTCGGTCGGCTACGGTTCGGGCGGCGAGGCAGTCGCCAAACTCGGCGTGGTCGGACCGACCCGCATGGATTACCCGGGAACGATGGGAGCGGTACGAGCGGTGGCACGGTACGTCGGACAGATCCTGGCGGAGTCGTAAGTGGCCACGGACTACTACGCCGTTCTCGGCGTGCGCCGCGACGCGTCGCAGGAAGAGATCAAGAAGGCCTTCCGTCGGCTCGCGCGCGAGCTGCACCCGGACGTCAACCCGGACCCGAAGACCCAGGAGCGGTTCAAGGAGATCAACGCCGCCTACGAGGTGCTCTCCGACCCGCAGAAGAAGCAGGTCTACGACCTCGGCGGGGATCCGCTCTCGCAGAGCGGCGGCGCGGGCGCGGGCGGCTTCGGGGCCGGTGGGTTCGGGAACTTCTCGGACATCATGGACGCGTTCTTCGGTACGGCGTCCCAGCGCGGGCCGAGATCGCGTACGCGGCGCGGCCAGGACGCGATGATCCGGATCGAGGTCGAGCTCGACGAGGCGGCCTTCGGCACGACCAAGGACATCCAGGTCGACACGGCGATCGTCTGCAACACCTGCAACGGTGAGGGCGCGGCGCCGGGCACCTCCGCCCAGACGTGTGACATGTGCCGGGGCCGTGGTGAGGTCTCGCAGGTGACGCGGTCCTTCCTCGGCCAGGTCATGACCTCGCGGCCCTGCCCGCAGTGCCAGGGGTTCGGAACCGTCGTGCCGACGCCGTGCCCCGAGTGCGCGGGCGACGGGCGGGTGCGGTCGCGGCGGACGCTGACCGTGAAGATCCCGGCCGGTGTCGACAACGGCACGCGGATCCAGCTCGCCGGTGAGGGTGAGGTCGGGCCGGGTGGCGGTCCTGCCGGTGACCTGTACGTCGAGATCCACGAGCTGCCGCACTCCACGTTCCAGCGGCGCGGGGACGATCTGCACTGCACGGTGACGATCCCGATGACGGCGGCGTCGCTCGGTACGAAGGTGCCGCTGGAGACGCTGGACGGTCTTGAGGAGGTCGACATCCGGCCGGGCACGCAGTCCGGGCAGTCGATTCCGCTGCACGGGCGCGGGGTCACGCATCTGCGGGGTGGCGGCCGGGGTGACCTGATCGTGCACGTCGAGGTCACGACGCCGACGAAGCTGGACCCCGAGCAGGAGCGGGTGCTGCGGGAGCTGGCGAAGCTGCGCGGGGAGGAGCGGCCGCAGGGGCAGTTCCAGCCCGGTCAGCAAGGGCTGTTCAGCCGGCTCAAGGACGCGTTCAACGGGCGTTGACGGGGTGCCGTGAAGGGGCTCCGCCCCTTCGACCCCGCCAGGGGGCTCCGCCCCCTGGACCCCCGTGACCTATGCCCACCCACCACCCGACTCGGTTCATCGAGGGGCGAGGTCGCCCCTCGGCTCGGTCGATCGAGAGGTGGGGTCGCCCCTCGGCTCGGTTCATCGAGAGGTGTGGCCGCCCCTCGGCTCGGTTGATCGAGGGGTGAGGTCGCCCCCCGGCTCGGTTGATCGAGAGGTGGGGTCGCCCCCCGGCTCGGCTCTTCGAGCAGTGCGGTCGGGGCCCCGGGCAGGGAGATTTCTGGCATGTGCCAATGGGGCGGCCCGATTCGGTCTTGTTCGGAGGACGTGACAACATGCCGTCATGTCCTCCGCACTGACCGATCTCTTCCCTCTTCCGATCGTGCAGGCCCCCATGGCAGGCGGGGTCTCCGTCCCGCAGCTTGCCGCCGCCGTGTCCGAGGCGGGCGGGCTGGGGTTCCTTGCCGCCGGGTACAAGACCGCCGACGGGATGTATCAGGAGATCAAGCAGCTGCGGGGACTGACCGGCCGTCCCTTCGGTGTGAACGTCTTCATGCCGCAGCCCGAACATGCCGAGTCCGGCGCCGTGGAGGTCTACGCGCATCAGCTGGCCGGTGAGGCCGCCTGGTACGAGACCGAGCTCGGCGACCCGGACAGCGGCCGGGACGACGGGTACGAGGCCAAGCTGGCCGTGCTGCTGGACAACCCGGTGGCCGCCGTCTCCTTCCACTTCGGTGTGCCGACGCGGGAGGTGCTGGACTCCCTGCGGCGGGCCGGGACGTTCACGCTGGTCACTGCCACCACCGCCGAGGAGGCCCGCGCCGTCGAGCGGGCCGGGGCGGACGCGGTGATCGCCCAGGGCGTGGAGGCCGGGGGACACCAGGGCACCCACCGGGACGTGCCGGAGAACGACGGGTCCGGGATCGGGCTGCTGTCGCTGGTCGCCCAGGTACGCGAGACCGTGGGGATCCCGGTCGTCGCCGCGGGCGGGATCATGCGCGGCGGCCAGATCGCGGCCGCACTGGCGGCGGGAGCGAGCGCCGCCCAGCTGGGGACGGCCTTCCTGGCCACCCCGGAGTCCGGCGCCGCCGCCCTGCACAAGCAGGCGCTCACCGACCCGCTGTTCACGCGGACCGCGCTGACCCGGGCGTTCTCCGGGCGGCCCGCCCGCGGCCTGGTCAACCGGTTCATGCGCGAGCACGGCCCGTACGCGCCCGCCGCCTACCCGGAGGTCCACCACCTCACCTCCCCGCTGCGCAAGGCCGCCGCCCGGGCCGGGGACGCGCAGGGCATGGCTCTGTGGGCCGGGCAGGGGCACCGGATGGCCCGCGAGCTGCCCGCCGGGCAGCTGGTGGAGACCCTCGCGGCGGAACTCGCCGCCGCGTCGACAGCGTTGTCCACCAAGGAGGCCGAGGCGGAGACCAGGGCGAAGACCACGGCGGAGGGGGACGGGCGATGACCGCTCCCGTGTTCGTGCTCGATCCGCTGGTCGTGCCCGGTTCCCCGGGTGGCGAGGTCGTTCTGGACGGGCCCGAGGGGCGGCACGCCGTCTCCGTGAAGCGGCTGCAGCCCGGTGAGGACGTCATCCTCACCGACGGGCGCGGGCGCTGGACGGAGGGCGTCGTGCGGGCCGCCGAGGGCAAGGACCGGCTGATCGTGCACATGACGTCGATCTCGGAGGAGCCGGAGCCGTCTCCCCGCATCACCGTCGTCCAGGCCCTTCCCAAGGGCGACCGCGGCGAGGTCGCCGTGGAGACCATGACCGAGGTCGGCGTCGACGTGATCGTGCCCTGGCAGGCCGCCCGCTGCATCACCCAGTGGAAGGGCGAGCGGGGTCTCAAGTCGCTGGCGAAGTGGCGGGGCACCGCCCGCGAGGCCGGCAAGCAGTCCCGCCGGGTGCGGTTCCCGGAGGTCGCGGACGCGGCGACGACCAAGCAGGTCGCGGCACTTCTGGCCGAGGCCGACCTCGCCGCCGTCCTCCACTCCGACTTCGAGCACGGCAGCGAGCCGCTCGCCGCGGCCGAACTGCCCGCCGCGGGCGAGATCGTGCTGGTCGTCGGGCCCGAAGGGGGCGTCGCCCGGGACGAGGTGGCGCTGTTCGAGGAGGCGGGTGCGAGGACCTACACCCTGGGGCCTACCGTGATGCGCACATCGACCGCCGGAACGGCGGCCGCGGCCCTGCTCCTCGGCCGCACCGGCCGGTGGTCCTGACCCGCACCCTGGGGGACACGCCGTGGAACTCGCCCAAGTCCGGCTCCTGGTCACCGACTTCGCCGCCTGCTACCGCTTCTACGCCGAGGTGCTCGGGCTGAAGCCGCAGTCGGGGGCGAGCGAGGGACCGTACGAGAAGTTCAGCCCGCACGCCGGATCGGCGGGGATCGCCCTGCAGGACCGGGCGATGATGGCCGCGATACTGGGCGAGCTGGGGGACGCGGTGACCGGGCACCGTTCGCTGGTGGTGCTGCGCGTCGACGACCTCGACACCTACTGCGAGCAGATCGTCGGACGGGGGGCGGTCCTTCTGCACGGGCCGGCGGCGATGACGGACCGCATGCGGGTCGCCCATCTCAAGGACCCCGAGGGCAATCTGGTGGAACTGCAGGAGTGGCTGCTGTTGCGCACCTGAGGGACAGCGCACCGGCACGGGTGACCTCTCCGAACACGTGAGTGGCCGTAAGCCCCCTACCGCCACCGGCGGGACGGTGGCAGGCTGCCCTCCATGGGGGTATTGAGGCGGATTTGGGGCCGGCCGCGCGGGACCAGGGTGGCGGCCGTGACAGGGCTCGCGGTGATCGCCGTGGGTGGTGCGGTGGCGTGTCAGCCGAGCGACCTGAACACCGCGACGGTCGCCTACACCACCGACCGGACCGCCACCGCCGAGCTGAAACGCCAGCACGTCGACGTCGACTGGCTCACCTGCACCGGCAACTACGGCTCGTCGGGCTCGTCGAGTTCGTCGGCGAGGACCACGAACGGCACGAGGACGCCGTCGGCCACCTCGACCACCGTCGTCTCCGTCGACTGCCAGGGCCGGACCAAGGACGGCCGGAGCATCACCGTCACCGGCCGGGTCACGAAGGCCGTCAGCGGGGCCTGTGTGCGCGGCGAACTCGTCGCCGAGGTCGGCGGCAAGGAGTGGTTCCGGGTGAACGGGCTGGGCAACTGCGACGCCACGCCCGGGCCGGCGTACAGCACCTACCGGCCGCCCACCTACGGGCAGCAGCCGGGCCCCACCGTGACCGTCACGAAGACGATCTGGTGCCAGGGCGACCCCACGTGCTGGCCGGTGCAGGGCAAGTGATCGAAATCGGCCACCGGGAACGCGCCGCGATGCATAGGCTGAGCGAGTGACTCAGGGTGCAGCGACAGGACCGCGGTCCTACCTCCGATTTCCGCATGTCCACGGCGATCTGGTCGCCTTCACCGCCGAGGACGACGTATGGCTCGCGCCCCTGGACGGCGGCCGGGCCTGGCGGGTCAGCGCCGACAACGTCCCCGTGACGCTGCCGCGCATCTCGCCCGACGGGACCACGGTCGCCTGGACCTCCACCCGCGACGGCGCCCCCGAGATCCACCTCGCCCCCGTCGACGGCGGCTCGTCCACCCGCCTGACCCACTGGGGGAGTTCCCGTACCCAGGTGCGCGGCTGGACCGCCGACGGGCAGGTCCTCGCGATCTCCACCTACGGCCAGGCCAGCCTCCGGCGCAGCTGGGCCCACACCGTCCCGCTGGACGGCGGCCCGTCCACCGTCCTGCCGTACGGCCCGGTCGGCCATGTCGCCCTCGGCCCGCACACCGTGCTGCTGTCCGCGCCGATGGGGCGGGAGGCGGCCTGGTGGAAGCGGTACCGGGGCGGTACGGCCGGCAAACTGTGGATAGATCGCGAGGGGGACGGCGAGTTCGTACGGCTGCACGCGGAGCTGGACGGGAACCTGGAGTACCCCGTGTGGGCCGGGACGGGGGTCCCCCCGCTCGAGCGAGGCCGAGAGTGGGGGAGGATCGCGTTCCTCTCCGACCACGAGGGCACCGGCGCGCTGTACTCCTCCCTCGCCGACGGTTCCGACCTGCGCCGGCACACCCCCCTCGACGGTTTCTACGCCCGGCACGCCTCCGGTGACGGCACCCGGGTCGTCTACGCCTCGGCCGGTGAACTCTGGCTCCTGGACGACCTGGAGGGCGCCGAGCCGCGCCGCCTGGACATACGGCTCGGCGGGTCCCGGGTGGACCGGCAGCCGTACCCGGTCAAGGCGGCCCGCTGGTTCAGCTCCGCCTCGCCCGACCACACCGCGCGCGGCAGCGCCGTCCTGGTGCGCGGCGGCGTGCACTGGGTGACCCACCGGTCCGGTCCGGCGCGGGCCCTTGCGGCTCAGCCCGGGGTGCGGGCCCGGCTGCCCGTCACCTTCCGCGCGGACGCGGAGGAGTGGGTGGTGTGGGTGACGGACGCCGAGGGCGACGACGCCCTGGAGTTCGCCCCTGCCACCGGACTCGTGCCCGGCGCCACCCCGCGCCGGATCGCCGCCGGACAGCTCGGCCGGGTCCTGGACCTCGCCGTCGCCCCCGACGGCGGCCGGGTCGCCGTCGCCGCCCACGACGGACGGCTGCTCCTCGTCGAACGCGAGACGGGCGAGGTCCGCGAGGTCGACCGCAGCGAGGACGGCGACGTCTCCGGACTCGCCTTCTCCCCCGACTCCGGCTGGCTGGCCTGGTCCCACCCCGGCGTCGGCGGGCTCTGCCAGCTCCGCATCGCCCACACCACCGACCTCACCGTTACCGAGGCCACCCCGCTGCGGTTCCGGGACTACGACCCCGCCTTCACCCGCGACGGCAAGCACCTCGCGTTCCTCTCCACCCGCTCCTTCGACCCGGTCTACGACGAGCACGTCTTCGACCTGGCGTTCGTGGTCGGCGACCGCCCGCACCTGATCACCCTGGCGGCCACCACGCCCTCGCCGTTCGGCCCGCAGCGGCACGGCCGCCCCTTCGAGACCCCCGACAAGGACGAGACCCCGGACGCCGAGGGCACCCCCGCCACCCGCATCGACCTGGAGGGCCTCGCCGACCGGATCGTGCCCTTCCCCGTCGAGGCCGGCCGCTACTCCACGCTCCGCGCCGCCAAGGACGGCGTCCTCTGGCTGCGCCACCCGGTGCGCGGTGTGCTCGGCGCCTCCCGCGCCCACCCCGAGGACCCGGCGCCCAAGACCGAGCTGGAGCGCTACGACCTCGCCCAGCAGCGCATCGAGTACCTCGCCTCCGACGCCGACCACTTCGAGGTCAGCGGCGACGGCAAACGCGTCCTGCTCTGGGCCGACGGCAAGCTCAAGGTCGTACCCAGCGATCGCCGCGCCTCGAACGACGACGACAGCGACACCAACGTCACCGTCGACCTGTCCCGGGTCCGGCAGACCGTCGACCCGGCCGCCGAGTGGCGGCAGATGTTCGACGAGACCGGCCGCATCATGCGCGACCAGTTCTGGCGGCCCGACCTCGGCGGTGTCGACTGGGACGGTGTCCTCGACCGCTACCGCCCGCTGGTCGACCGGGTCGCCACCCACGACGACCTCGTCGACCTGCTCTGGGAGGTCCAGGGCGAACTCGGCACCTCGCACGCCTACGTCACCCCGCGCGGCGGCCACGGCGGCGGCGCCCGGCAGGGCCTGCTCGGCGCCGACATCTCCCGCCACGCCGACGGCAGCTGGCGCATCGACCGGATCCTGCCCGCCGAGACCTCCGACCCCGGCGCCCGCTCCCCCCTCGCCGCACCCGGCGCCGCGGTACACCCCGGCGACGCGATCGTGGCCGTCGCCGGGCGCCCCGTCGACCCGGTGACCGGCCCCGGCCCGCTCCTCGTCGGCACGGCGGGCAAGGCCGTCGAACTGACCGTGTCCCCGGCCGGCGGCGGCGAGTTGCGGCACCCGGTGGTCGTCCCGGTCGCCGACGAGGAACCGCTCCGCTACCACGCGTGGGTGGCCGACCGAAGGGCCCACGTCCACGAGCTGTCCGGCGGCCGCCTCGGCTACCTCCACGTCCCCGACATGCAGGCGCCCGGCTGGGCCCAGATCCACCGCGACCTGAGCGTGGAGATGGCCCGCGAGGGCATCGTCGTGGACGTCCGCGAGAACCGCGGCGGGCACACCTCCCAGCTGGTCGTGGAGAAGCTGGCCCGGCGGATCGTCGGCTGGGACCTGCCGCGCGGCATGCGGCCGTTCAGCTACCCGAGGGACGCGCCCCGGGGACCGGTCGTGGTCGTCGCGAACGAGTTCTCCGGCTCGGACGGCGACATCGTCAACGCGGCGATCAAGGCGCTGGGCATCGGCCCGGTGGTCGGCACCCGCACCTGGGGCGGCGTGATCGGCATCGACAGCCGCTACCGCCTGGTCGACGACACACTGGTCACCCAGCCGAAGTACGCGTTCTGGCTGGAGGGCTACGGCTGGGGCGTCGAGAACCACGGCGTCGACCCCGACGTGGAGGTCGTGCAGCGTCCGCAGGACTGGGGCGCGGGCCGGGACCCCCAGCTCGACGAGGCGGTACGGATGGCCCTGGAGGCGTTGGAGACGGCTCCTGCGAAGACTCCGCCGACGTTGCCGAGGTAGGGAAGGGCGCCTGGTCCCACCTGAAGGGGCGCTGGGGGTATCCCCGGCCGAAGGCTGGGGGAGGAACTGCGCGCTCGGCCCCCACCGGGCGCGCACCCGACGACGATACGATGCCCGCGGAACTGATCACCGGTCGAGGAGAAAACGTGGCAGGGGAACCCCAGGACGACTGCCTGTTCTGCAAGATCGTCGCAGGCCATGTCCCCGCGACGATCGTCCGCGAGACGGACACCACCGTCGCCTTCCGGGACATCAACCCCCAGGCGCCCACCCACGTCCTGGTGATCCCCAAGGTCCACTACAGGAACGCGGCCGAGCTCGCCGCGGGCGAACCCGCCATCGCCGCCGACATACTGCGTGAGGCGCAGGCCGTCGCCGACGAGGACAAGCTGGAGAGCTACCGCGTCGTCTTCAACACCGGCAGCGGTGCCGGCCAGACCGTCTGGCACGCGCACGCCCACGTCATCGGCGGCCGCGGCCTGCAGTGGCCGCCCGGATAACTCGCCATGTCCGTACGTGAACTGGTGGTCCTCGGCACCGCCAGCCAGGTCCCCACCCGGCACCGCAACCACAACGGCTACCTGCTGCGCTGGGACGGCGAGGGCATCCTCTTCGACCCCGGCGAGGGCACCCAGCGGCAGATGCTGCGGGCCGGCGTCGCCGCCCACGACCTGAACCGGATCTGCGTCACCCACTTCCACGGCGACCACTCCCTCGGCCTCGCCGGAGTCATCCAGCGCATCAACCTCGACCAGGTCCCGCACCCGGTCACCGCGCACTACCCGAGGTCCGGGCAGCGCTTCTTCGACCGGCTCCGGTACGCCACCGCCTACCGCGAGACCGTCGGCATCACCGAGGCCCCGGTCGACGCGGACGGCGACCTCGCGGTCACCCGTGCCTACACGCTCCAGGCCCGCAGGCTCTCCCACCCCGTCGAGTCCTACGGCTACCGGCTCACCGAGCCCGACGGCCGCCGCATGCTGCCCGAACGGCTCGCCGCGCACGGCATCACCGGCCCCGACGTCGGCCGGATCCAGCGCGAGGGCGTCCTCGGGGACCTCACACTCGACGAGGTCAGCGAGGTACGGCGCGGCCAGCGGTTCGCGTTCGTCATGGACACCCGCCTGTGCGACGGGGTGCACGCCCTTGCAGAGGGCTGCGACCTGCTCGTCATCGAGTCGACCTTCCTCGACGAGGACGCCCGGCTCGCTGCGGACCACGGCCACCTGACCGCCGGACAGGCGGCGGCCGTCGCGCGCGACGCGGGCGTACGGCACCTCGTGCTGACCCACTTCAGCCAGCGCTACTCCGAACCCGAGAACCCCGAGAGCTTCGAACGGCAGGCACGGGCCGCCGGCTACGAGGGCGAGCTGACCGTCGCCCACGACCTGCTCCGAGTGCCGGTCCCGAAGCGCAGGTGAAGCGGCCGTACCATGCTCTGATGCCCCTCCCCAAAGCAGAACTGCACCTCCACATCGAAGGCACCCTGGAGCCCGAGCTGGCGTTCCTGCTGGCCGCGCGCAACGGTGTCGAACTCCCTTACGCGGACACCGACGCGCTGCGCAAGGCGTACCAGTTCGAGGACCTGCAGTCCTTCCTGAACCTCTACTACGAGCTCATGGCCGTCCTGCGCACCGAGCAGGACTTCGACGACCTCGCCGACGCGTACCTCTCGCGGGCCGCCGCGCAGGGCGTGCGGCACGCCGAGATCTTCTTCGACCCGCAGGCGCACCTCGCGCGGGGCGTGGACATGGGGACGGTCGTCGAGGGCCTGTGGCGGGCGCTCGGCCGCAGCGCCGAGAACCACGGGATCTCCACCCGCCTGATCATGTGCTTCCTGCGGGACGAGTCCGCCGAGTCGGCGATGGCGACGCTGGAGGCGGCGAAGCCCTACCTCGACCGGATCACCGGTATCGGGCTCGACTCCGCCGAGGTCGGGCATCCGCCGGTCAAGTTCCGCGAGGTGTACGAGGCGGCGGCCGCGCTGGGGCTGCGGCGGGTGGCCCATGCCGGTGAGGAGGGACCGCCGGAGTACATCACCGAGGCGCTGGACGTGCTCGGCGTCGAACGCGTCGACCACGGGCTGCGGTGCATGGAGGACCCGCGGCTGGTGGAGCGTCTGGTGCGGGAGCGGATCCCGCTGACGCTGTGCCCGCTGTCGAACGTCCGGCTGCGCGCGGTCGACGTGCTCGCCGAACACCCGCTTCCGGCCATGATCGACGCCGGGCTGCTGTGCACGGTCAACTCCGACGACCCGGCCTACTTCGGCGGCTACGTCGCCGACAACTACCACGCCGTGCGCGACGCCCTGGGCCTGTCCAGGGAGCAGATGCGGGAACTGGCCCGCAACTCGTTCCTCGCGTCCTTCCTGGAGGACGACGAGGAGCTGCGGGCGCGGTACCTCGCCGAGGTGGACGCGTTCGAGTTCGGTTAGGCCGCGACGTCCAGCCGTACCGGCGTCCCGTCGGCGAGCGCCGGGCCGGTCGCGACGGTGGTGGTCCTGCGCCGCAGCGCCACCGCCGTCAGCGGTACCGCGACCGCCAGCAGGCCCACCGCGAGGACCGTCCCCATCGCCGGGAAACCGGCCCGCGCCGCCAGCAGACTGCCGGTCAGCGGGCCGACGGCCGTCCCCAGCGACGACGCCGACCCGACCAGCACCGCCCAGCGGCCCCGCGGGTCGAGGGCGGCGGCGAGCCCGATGACGTACGACAGGACCACCGGGTAGAGCAGGTTCCAGGCGATCTCGCCGGAGGCGAACGTCGTCAGGTCGGTCGCGGACGCGCTGAGCGCGATACAGCCCGCGATCAGCACGGTGCCGAGACCGATGGGCAGGGCCTGGCCGAGCCGCGGGCCGAGGGCGCCCGCGCCGACCACGCCGAGCAGGCCGGTGCCGAGCGCCACCGCGAACACCGCGCCGACGGTCGCCTCGCCGAGATGGGCCTGCGTCAGGCCGATCCGGCCGCTGACGCCCCACAGCGAGTTCTGCGCGGCCGACCAGCACGGCATCGCGGCGGCCAGCAGCAGGCCCGAACGGAGGTGGGGCAGCCGGGAGTTGGCGGCGGTGCGGGGGAGGGCCGGGGCACTGCGGGGGGACAGGCGGGCGGTGAGCGGCCAGACCGCGAGTGCCGTGAGCGCGAGCGCGGCGAGGGGCTGGGCGTGGCCGGGGCCGAGGTGCGGGACCGTCAGATAGACGGCACCCGCGAGGGCGGACACGCCGAGCAGGCCGAGGGTGGTGGTGCGGTGGGGGTCTCGTTGCGCGGCGATGCCGGTGGCGGCGACGGCGGTGACCGTGCCGGAGCCGAAGCCGCCGACGACCGCGCCGGCGACGACCGCGGGGACGGCGGTGGTCAGGGCCGCCCCGCCGTAGCCGAGGACCGCGAGCAGGAGGCCGAGGCGGGCGAGCGTGCGGGGGCCGACGCGGTCGACCCGGGACGCGAGGAGGAAGCCGGCCGTCGCCGAACTCAGCAGCAGGGCACTGCCGACGGCGCCTGCCCGGGTGGCGGAGAGGGGGAGCCCCGATGCGAGCCGGCCGACGGTGGTCGGGAGGAGGTACGGGGCGAGGTACCCGGCCGTGAAGAGGGCGACGAGGGGCCCGGGGGTGGTGCGGGGGGCGGACACGGGCGTTCCCAGGGCATGCGAAAGGAGCGGCTCAAGAAAGGGGTTGGGCGCAGGCCGTCGAGGGACAGGAACGCGCGGAGAATTTGTATCAAGGGAGGGGGACTGGAAAAAGGGCGGGGGGTGTGATGTGGGGCACGGTTGGGTTTCGGGTGCGGGGGAGGGGGTAGATGCGCCGCGCGCCGTGGGGGTTCGGTGGGGTGGCGGGTGCGGGTGAGTGGGGGCTGGTCGCGCAGTTCCTCCCCCAGCCTTCGGCCGGGGGTACCCCCAGCGCCCCTTGGTTGGCTGTTCAGCCGCTTGTCGATACAGCTCCGCGTCCCTCGGTTGGCTGTTCGGTCGCCTGTCGACACAGTTTCGTGCCCTCGAACGCGCCGCTTCTCAGCGCCAGTTGACCGTGCCGCCCGTTGTCGCTGATTCGATTCTCGTGCGGATTTCCTGCATCACGGCCACGATCTGGTCCTCGTGCTCCGGTGTCAGGCGGGCCACCGGTACCGAGCAGCTGATCGCGTCCTGGGGCGGGGTGTCGTAGCGCAGGGCGAAGCCGTAGCCGGTGATGCCCAGGACGCCTTCCTCGCGGTCGATCGAGTAGCCGCGGGCGCGGACCTCGGCCAGGTCGGCGGAGAGGGCCTCCGGGGTGGTGTGGGTGTGGGGGGTGAGGGGCTGGTAGGGGCCCTCGGGGAGGCCGGCGTCCGGGCGTTCCGCCAGCAGCGCCTTGCCGAGGGCGCCCGCGTGGGCCGGGAGGCGACGGCCCACCCTGCTGATCGTGCGCAGGTACTCGTGGGACTCCCGGGTCGCCAGGTACGCCACGTCCGGGCCGTCCAGGCGGGCCAGGTGGATCGTCTCGCCGAGCACCTCGGAGGCCTCGTCGAGGTAGGGGCGGACGAGGCGGACGCGCGGGTCGGAGTCCAGGTAGCTCGTGCCGGTCAGCAGGGTGCGGAGGCCGATGCCGTAGAGGGAGCCGGTGGTGTCGGTGCGCACCCAGCCCCTGGCGATCAGTGTCTGGAGCAGGGCGTACATCGAGCTGCGCGGGACGCCCAGGTCGTCCGCCAGTTCCTGGAGGCGGGCCGGGCGGTCACCGCGGGCGGCGAGGAGCTCCAGCAGCTCCACGGTGCGCGCCGCGGACTTCACCTCGCGGACCCCTGCTGTCTCGGACATGTGCAGATCGTATGGGGGCGGGGGTGGTGTGCGCCGTTGACGGGGTGCGTTCGCATATCTAGTCTCAGTCTCTATACGTGGATGTCATCTACATGGGGAGATGAGGAGATGGGTACGGTGGCCGGACGGCCGGAGCATGTGGTGCGGAGGCTGCGGGACGGGATGACGGGCGGGGTGCTGTCGTTCCCGCTCACCTCGTTCCGCGCCGACGGGTCCCTCGACGTGGACGGGTTCCGGGCGTACGTCGCCGGGCAGCTGGCCGCCGGGCCCGGTGCCCTCTTCCCGGCCTGCGGGACCGGGGAGTTCTTCTCGCTGGACGAGGAGGAGTACCGGCAGGTCGTGACGGCGGCGGTCGAGGAAGCCGGTGGGAGGGTGCCCGTGGTCGCCGGGGTGGGGTACGGCTGGGCGCAGGCCGTCCGGTTCGCGCGCATCGCGGAGGACGCCGGGGCGGATGCCCTGCTGGTGCTGCCGCACTACCTCGTCGCCGCCCCGCAGGAGGGACTGGTCGCGCAGGTCGAGGCGATCGCGGGCCGGACCGGGCTGCCGCTCGTCGTCTACCAGCGCGGCCAGGTCACCTACACGGCCGACTCGGTGGCGCGGATCGCCCGCATCCCCGGCGTCATCGGCCTCAAGGACGGGCACAGCGACCTCGACCGGCTCCAGCGGCTCACCCTCGCCGCCCCGGACGGCTTCCTCTTCTTCAACGGCGCCGCCACCGCCGAGATCCAGGCCCGCGCCTACGCCACGGTCGGCGTCCCCGCCTACTCCTCCGCCGTGCACGCCTTCGCCCCCGAGATCGCCGACGCCTTCTTCGCCGCCCTCCGCGACGGCGACCGGGGCACCGCCGACAAGCTGCTGCGCGAGTTCTACGTGCCGTTCGTCGAACTGCGCGACCGGGTGCCCGGATACTCGGTCTCGCTGGTGAAGGCGGCGGCCCGGCTGCGCGGCCGGCCGGTGGGTCCCGTGCGCGCCCCGCTCACCGACCCGTCCGCCGCCGACCTGGCCGACCTGGAGGCTCTGCTCGGCACCGGCCTCGACCTCGTGGGGGCGTCCCGGTGAATCCCACGATCGCCGACGTCCGCCTCACCCCGATCCTGGTCGCCGACCCGCCGCTGCTGAACACGCAGGGCGTGCACCAGCCGTACACGCCCCGGCTGATCGTGGAGGTGGAGACCGCGGACGGGGTGGTCGGGGTCGGGGAGACCTACGGCGACACCAAGTACCTGGAGCTGGCCCGGCCGTTCGCGGAGAAACTGCGCGGGCGGCAGGTCGCAGACCTGAACGGGCTGTTCGGCGTGGCCGACGAGGTCGCCGTGGACGCGGCCCGGGTGGGCGGCCAGGTCGACGTCGGCGGGCTGCGGGGCGTCCAGACCGCCGAGAAGCTGCGGCTGTCCGTCGTCTCCGGGTTCGAGGTCGCCTGCCTGGACGCCCTCGGCAGGACGCTCGGGCTGCCGGTGCACGCACTGCTCGGCGGGAAGGTGCGCGACGCGGTCGAGTACAGCGCGTACCTCTTCTACAAGTGGGCCGCGCACCCGGAGGGCGTGCCCGCGGAACCCGACGACTGGGGAGCCGCGCTCGACCCGGCCGGGGTGGTGGCGCAGGCCCGCCGCTTCGCCGAGCGGTACGGGTTCACCTCCTTCAAGCTCAAGGGCGGGGTCTTCCCGCCGGAGGAGGAGATCGCGGCCGTACGCGCGCTGGCCGAGGCGTTCCCCGGGCACCCGCTGCGGCTGGACCCGAACGGCGCCTGGTCCGTGGCGACCTCGCTGAAGGTCGCGAGGGAACTCGGCGACGTCCTCGAGTACCTGGAGGACCCGGCGCTCGGCACCCCGGCGATGGCGGAGGTGGCGGCGGGCACGGACGTCCCGCTCGCGACCAACATGTGCGTGACGACCTTCGGCGAGATCGCGGAGGCGTTCACGCGCGGGGCCGTGCAGGTCGTCCTCTCCGACCACCACTACTGGGGCGGGCTGCGCAACACCCGGCAACTGGCCGCCGTCTGCCGGACCTTCGGCGTCGGCGTCTCCATGCACTCCAACACCCACCTCGGCATCAGCCTCGCCGCGATGACCCACGTGGCCGCGACCGTCCCGGACCTCCACCACGCCTGCGACTCCCACTACCCCTGGCAGTCCGAGGACGTCCTCACCGAACGCCTCGTCTTCGACGGCGGCCGGGTCACCGTCTCCGACGCCCCGGGACTGGGCGTCGAACTGGACCGGGAGAAGGTACGACGGCTGCACCGGCGGTGGCTCGACGACGACGGCACGCTCCGCGACCGCGACGACGCGGCGGCGATGCGGGCGGCCGACCAGGGCTGGACGACCCCGGCCGTGCCCCGCTGGTAGCGCCGCCCGATCGGGCGGTCGTACGGCGAGAGCGGCCGCCGCTCCCGTGACATGGTGCAGACTGGCCGGATCCGCATCACGTCAGGGAGCGCACCGTGACCGCGTCCAACGCGTTCGCCGGAGAGGAACCGGAGTACCTCGACGACGACAGGGGAGCAACAACACCGCACTGCGCCGCGCAGGTCGACCCGCTGGCCGCCCTGCGCACGCCGGACGATCCGCCCTGGGACGTCTACCTCACCGGCACCGTCTTCCTCGACATCGTCTTCACCGGCCTCGACAGCGCCCCGGTGCGCGGCACCGAGTCCTGGGCCCGGGGCATGGGCTCCAGCCCCGGCGGCGTCGCCAACATGGCCACCGCGCTCGCCCGCCTCGGCCTGAAGACCTCCCTCGCGGCCGCCTTCGGCGACGACCACTACGGCGAGTACTGCTGGGACGCGCTCGCCCAGGGCGAGGGCATCGACCTCTCCCCGTCCCGGACCGTGCGCGGCTGGCACTCGCCGGTCACCGTCTCCATGGCGTACGAGGGGGAGCGGACCATGGTCTCGCACGGGCACGAGCCGCCCGCCGACACCCTGTTCCGCCAGCAGAACGCACCCGGCCACCCCGCCCGTGCGCGCGCCGCCGTCGCCTCCCTCACGCCCGGCAAACGCAACCCCTGGATCGCCAGGGCGGCCGCCGAGGGGACCCGGATCTTCGCCGACGTCGGCTGGGACGACACGGGCGCGTGGGACCTCGCGGGCCTGGCCGACCTGGAGCACTGCGAGGCGTTCCTGCCCAACGCGGAGGAGGCCCGGCGGTACACCGGCGCGGACTGCCCGCGGGCCGCGGCGCACGCCCTCACCGAGTACGTGCCCCTCGCCGTGGTGACCCTCGGGTCGGAGGGGGCGTACGCGGTCGACGGGCGGACCGGGGAGTCCGCGGAGGTCCCGGCGATCGCCGTGGAGGCCCTCGACCCGACCGGCGCGGGGGACGTCTTCGTCGCGGGCTTCGTCACCGGCACGCTCGCCGACTGGCCGCTCGCCGACCGCCTCGCCTTCGCGGGGCTCACGGCAGCCCTGTCCGTCCAGGAGTTCGGCGGCTCCCTGTCCGCTCCCGGGTGGTCGGAGATCGGGGCGTGGTGGCGCAAGGTGCAGTCCGTGGCGGGGCAGGATCCGGCGGCGCTGCGACGGTACGCGTTCCTGGAGGGCCTGGTACCGGAGGAGGACCAGGTGAGGCCGTGGCCGCTGCGGAGGGCGGTACCGACGATCGGGTTCGGACGCGCGGGGTGACTGCCGACGGTGCGGGTGCGTGGGGGCCGGCGCCGGGGGGTTTCACTCGCCCGCGTTGGCGGGGTGCCGCCCGCGCCCACCCGTGCCGCCCCAGCGGCACGACTGCCCGCGGCTGGGTAGCTGAAAAAGGGCGGCTGCGCGATCAGCCCCCGCCGGGCCGCGCCCGACGACGAGACCGGCACACCCCGGCCTACTCTCCCCGCACCCTGGCAGCCTGCTGACGCACCAGCGCCCGCCCCGCCTCCGACACCCCGGACAACGCACCGGCGAACAGTTCCTCCACCCCGCCCCCGTCGGCCCCCACACCCCCGCTGCTCACCGCATACCCCTCCCGCACCGCGACCCGCAGCACACCCTCCGTGTCCACCGCCGCGGCGACGATCGTCGGGACCTCCCCGCCCGCGGGGTCGGCCACCTTCGCGTACGCCCCCGTCACCGGCTCCCGCCAGCGCAGCGCCAGCAGCACCGGGGACTTGGCCTGCACCTCGGCGAGGTCCACCTCGTACACCCCGTCCGCCGTGAGCACGTCGGCCCGCGCGTCCAGCACGATCGCCGCCGGCAGCAGGTCCCGCAGGCTGGACCCGGCGACGTTCCCGCCGACCGTCGCCGCCCGGCGTACCGCCCCCGTTCCGACGCCCTTCGCGGCCTGCCGCAGCACCTCCGGAACCCGGTCGTCCACCTGACCCAGCAGCACCGCGCCGCCGAGCACCCCGTTCCCCATCGCCGTCGCCTCCGGTACCTTCCGCAGGGACACCGCCTGTTCCGGGAAGCCGTCCCGCTGCCACGCGGCCCATATCAGGGTCGCTCCGCCGACGGGGATCGCCCCCTCGGCCAGACAGTCGCGGGCCTCGGACACCGACGTGGGCAGACGCAGCAGCACGGCTACCTGCTTTCTGTACGGACAGGTGGCCTGGAGCGGACGCGGCCCCCCGACCACGTGATGGCAGTGACGGCACGGATTCTGCCCCGGCGTGCAGGAGCGCATGCAGGGCTCACGGCCGCAGCGGGGGCGCCTTCCGCTGTGAAAAGGCCTACGGCGTTGTCAGTCCCGCGTCGTACGCTAGATATCGCGAGGCCGCCCTCAGCTACGCGGCCGTGACGAGGAGGAACCGCAGGCCTTAAGCGCCGGCCCATGACTCAGACACCCACAGCTCACACTCCCGCGCAGCAGCAGGCCCGAGCTCAGTTCGAGGTTCCCGCCCAGCACCCCATGGTCACCGTGCTGGGATCCGGCGATTCCCTGCTGCGCGTGATCGAGAAGGCCTTCCCGGCGGCCGACATCCATGTCCGGGGCAATGAGATCAGCGCGGTCGGCGATGCCCGTGAAGTCGCCCTCATACAGCGCCTGTTCGACGAGATGATGCTGGTGCTCCGCACCGGGCAGCCGATGACGGAGGACGCAGTGGAACGCTCGATCGCCATGCTGCGGGCGAGCGAGAACGGGGAGGGACCGGAGGAGACCCCGGCCCAGGTTCTGACGCAGAACATCCTGTCCTCGCGCGGCCGCACCATCCGCCCCAAGACCCTCAACCAGAAGCGGTACGTCGACGCGATCGACAAGCACACGATCGTCTTCGGCATCGGGCCCGCGGGTACCGGCAAGACCTACCTGGCCATGGCCAAGGCGGTGCAGGCCCTGCAGTCCAAGCAGGTCAACCGCATCATCCTGACCCGGCCGGCGGTCGAGGCGGGCGAGCGGCTCGGCTTCCTGCCGGGCACGCTCTACGAGAAGATCGACCCGTACCTGCGGCCGCTGTACGACGCGCTGCACGACATGCTCGACCCGGACTCGATCCCGCGGCTGATGGCGGCCGGGACCATCGAGGTCGCGCCGCTGGCGTACATGCGAGGCCGTACGCTCAACGACGCCTTCATCATCCTCGACGAGGCGCAGAACACCTCGCCCGAGCAGATGAAGATGTTCCTCACCCGGCTCGGCTTCGAGTCGAAGATCGTGATCACCGGTGACGTGACGCAGGTCGACCTGCCCAACGGCACCAAGTCCGGTCTGCGCCAGGTGCAGGACATCCTGGACGGCGTGGACGACGTGCACTTCTCCCGGCTGACGTCCCACGATGTCGTACGGCACAAGCTGGTGGGCCGTATCGTCGACGCGTACGAGAAGTACGACAGCACGCACGGCACCGAGAACGGCACGCACAAGGGCGGCCGCTCGAAGTCCGCGCACAAGGGGAAGTAGACAAGCACAGCGCCATGTCGATCGACGTCAACAACGAGTCCGGAACCGAGGTCGACGAGCAGGCGATCCTCGACATCGCCCGCTACGCGCTCGCACGGATGCGCATCCACCCGCTCTCCGAGCTCTCGGTGATCGTCGTGGACGCCGACGCCATGGAGCAGCTGCACATCCAGTGGATGGACCTGCCGGGTCCGACGGATGTCATGTCGTTCCCGATGGACGAGCTTCGGCCGCCGTCGAAGGACGAGGACGAGCCGCCGCAGGGGCTGCTCGGCGACATCGTGCTCTGCCCGGAGGTAGCCGCCAAGCAGGGGGCCGAGGCCGAGACCCAGCACTCCATGGACGAGGAGCTCCAGCTGCTCACCGTCCATGGCGTGCTGCACCTGCTCGGCTACGACCACGAGGAGCCCGACGAGAAGGCCGAGATGTTCGGCCTGCAGGCGGCCATCGTGGACGGCTGGCGTGCGGAGCAGGGCCTGACCGGGCCCTCGCCGGCGCCGACGGTCTCCTAGCCGGGCGGGTCGTCCTCGTATGAGTCCGCAGATCGTCCTCGGCGCGGTCGTGCTGGTCGTCGTCGGCTGGCTGGCCGCCTGCGCCGAGGCCGGTATCGCCCGCGTCTCCAGCTTCCGGGCCGAGGAGGCGGTGAAGTCCGGGCGGCGCGGCAGCGCCAAGCTCGCCCAGGTCGCCGCCGACCCGACCCGCTACCTCAACGTGGCGCTGCTGGTCCGCGTCGCCTGCGAGATGGCGGCCGCCGCGCTCGTCACCTACGCCTGCCTCCAGGAGATCCCCACCACCTGGCAGGCGCTGCTCGCCGCGATCGGCGTGATGGTGCTCGTGTCGTACGTCGCCGTCGGCGTCTCCCCGCGCACCATCGGCCGCCAGCACCCGCTGAACACGGCGACGGCCGCCGCGTACGTGCTGCTGCCGCTGGCCCGCATCATGGGCCCGATCCCGTATCTCCTCATCCTCATCGGCAACGCGCTCACCCCCGGCAAGGGCTTCCGGCGCGGCCCGTTCGCCTCCGAGGCCGAACTGCGGGCCCTGGTCGACCTCGCCGAGAAGGAGTCGCTGATCGAGGACGACGAGCGCCGCATGGTGCACTCGGTCTTCGAACTCGGCGACACCCTCGTGCGGGAGGTCATGGTCCCGCGCACCGACCTCGTCGTCATCGAGCGGTACAAGACCATCCGCCAGGCCCTCACCCTCGCGCTCCGCTCCGGCTTCTCCCGGATCCCCGTCACCGGGGAGAGCGAGGACGACATCGTCGGGATGGTGTACCTGAAGGACCTGGTCCGCAAGACGCACATCAGCCGGGAGTCCGAGTCCGACCTGGTCTCCACCGCGATGCGGCCCGCGTTCTTCGTGCCCGACACCAAGAACGCCGGCGACCTGCTGCGCGAGATGCAGAAGGAACGCAACCACGTCGCCGTCGTCATCGACGAGTACGGCGGCACGGCCGGGATCGTCACCATCGAGGACATCCTGGAGGAGATCGTCGGCGAGATCACCGACGAGTACGACCGTGAACTCCCGCCCGTCACCGACCTCGGCGACGACCGCTACCGGGTCACCGCCCGCCTCGACATCACGGACCTCGGCGAGCTGTACGGCTTGGAGGAGTACGACGACGAGGACGTGGAGACGGTCGGCGGCCTGCTCGCGAAAGCCCTCGGCAGGGTGCCGATCGCCGGTGCCTCCGCCCAGGTCGAACTCCCCGACGGCCGCAGGCTGGCCCTCACCGCCGAGTCGGCCGCCGGCCGCCGGAACAAGATCGTGACGGTACTGGTGGAGCCGGTGCCGGTACGCGACACCGCGGAGGACGACCCCGAGTGACCCCGGACCAGCTCCGTGCCTTCTGCCTCTCCTTCAACGCGGCCGAGGAGGACTTCCCGTTCAACCCGGACATCTCCGTCTTCAAGGTGCTCGGCAAGATGTTCGCGCTGAGCTGGATCGACGCGAAGCCCCTCAAGGTCAACCTCAAGTGCGCCCCCGAGGACGCGGTGCGGCTCCGCACCGACCACGAGGGGCTGATCGCGCCGGGGTATCACATGAACAAGCGGCACTGGAACACCGTGACCGTGGACGGCGACCTCCCCGACCGGCTCGTGAAAGAGCTGATCGAGGACTCGTACGACCTCGTCGTCGCCGGCCTGCCGAGGGCGGAGCGGCTGCGGCTGGACCGGCCGTAGTCGCGGTAGCCCGCGGGGCGGGGGCCCGGGAGCGGCGGGGACGCCGGGTCTGCCGCGGCCGTACGGAGTCAGATCGTCCAGACCCTCGGCTGACTCCGTCCGGCGGTGGGGGAGGAGCGGGGGCCGGTCCGGGTTGTTCGTATGCTCGGGGCATGACCGACAGCAACGCGCTTGGCGCCGAGGACCGCAAGATCGTCACCCTGGCCCGCTCGGCCCGGGCCCGCAACGGGGTGCCCGAGGGGGCGGCCGTACGGGACTCGACGGGCCGTACGTATGTGGCGGGGACCGTGGAGCTGGCCTCGCTGAAGCTGAGCGCGCTGCGGACGGCGGTGGCGATGGCGGTGGCGTCGGGGGCGGAGTCGCTGGAGGCGGCGGCGGTGGTGTCGGGGGCCGACGGGGTTTCGGCGGAGGACCTGGCCGCGGTGCGGGATCTTGGGGGGCCGGGGACGCCGGTGCTGCTGGCGGGGGCGGACGGGGAGGTTCGGCTCACTGCCTCTGCCTAGTCCTTCGCCCACCAGCCCACCAGCCCACCCGACTCGCTCCGCTGAGAAGCGAGCCCTTCTCTGACTCCGTCGGGGGAGGGGTGGGGTGGGTTGACTCGGGGTGGCGGGCATGAGTGGGCGGGTGCGGCGCCGTCGTGGTTGCTCGCGCACCGTCGCCCCCTTCCCGCAGTCGGCCAAATTTCAACCTTGTCGGTCTGCGTCTCTCGCGTATCAATGGGACCGTAAGTTCCGACGGACCGTCAGATTCGGCCCCGCGGTGTGTCCGCACCCACCCGGACCGGGGTCGCCATCCCCACATGGCATTCCCACGCAACGGGAAGGGAGCCCGATCCCCATGAAACGAACAGCCACCGGTGCGGCACTCGCGGCGGGGGCCCTCGCCGCCACGGCGCTGGCCTTCGCGCCCTCGGCCGCCGCCGTCACCCCGACCACCGCCACCGTCACCGCCAGCTGCGGCATCTTCGGCGGCGGTGCGGCCACGCTCACCGCGACACAGAGCGGTACCTCGTCCACCATCACCCTCACCTCCAGCGCGATCACCGCCCCGCTCGCCCTGTCGGCGAACTCGATCACCTCCACGCTCACCCTGGCCAACTCCACCGGCAGCGCCCGTGTCTTCAGCGGGACCGTGAACCCGGCCATGGCCACCGGCGCCCCGGTCACCGTCGGCCCGCTCCCCGGCACCGTGGCCTCCGGCGACAGCCTCGACTTCTACGGCGGCTCGCTGAAGATGGTCATCTTCGGCATCACCGTCACCTGTACGTCGAGCGCCGCCCAGTCGCCCGGACCGTTCGTCATGGACTGAGCCCGCTGACGGGTTCGTTCCGGATGCCGCAGAAGCTGATGAACCGTCAGGTTTCTGCGGCATCTCCATTGACTTCTCACGCGGCCTCCACATCAATGGCCCCCTGTCGGCGCAGAGGAGCCGCTGCGCCCGCATCCCTCAGGAGGGGGCTTCCATGGGTTCACCCCCAAGATCACGAAGATCCCGACGGTGGCGCTGGATCTCACTGTTCGGGGCGACCGCGCTCGCGGTCACGGCGGGTGGCGCGCTGGCCTGCCCGGCCGGTGCCGCCGGGACGAACGTCGACTTCGCCACGCACTGCATCCCGCCCGCCGTCGCGGGCCTCCCGCCGATCGACGGCACCACCACCGCCAACATCTCGGTGGACAACACCAGCCCCAAGGTCGGCGACACGGTCACCGTGACCTACACCGTGGTCACGCCCGCCGCCAACAACCCCACCGCCCTCGCCCTGCCGGCCGACATCATGACGCCGACCGGGAAGGTGACGCTGGGCGGGGCGCAGACCGGGGACGTCACGGTCACCGGGCCGAAGAAGAACGATCCGGTGCCGGGGTACGGGGTCTTCCCGTCGTTCTCCATGACCGGGACGTTCACCGTCACCTCGCCGGGCGCCATCACGCTCTCGCCCAGTGACTACAACATCCACACCAGCTACATCCTGGAGCTGGACACCCCGTGCACGGTCACCAACCCGCCCGCCCCGGTGTCGGAGACCGTCACGGCCACCTCGACCACCCCGGTCAACACCCGTGCCATCAGCCTCGGCAAGGCCTCCGGCAATCCCGGTGACAGCGTGACCGTCAGCGGGCAGAACTTCACGCCGGGCGCGACCGTGACACTCGCCGGGCGGTCCGGCGGCAGCCAGACCGCCGACACCGCCACGGCGACCGCGGGCTCCGACGGTTCCTTCAGCGCACCCATCGTCGTCAACGACAAGACGACGACCGGGATCGTGGCGTACGAGGGGAGCGCATGGAGCGATGACCTGGGGGCCGGACCGGCCGCCTACACCGTCAACGACACCACGCCGGTGCCGCCCGGCAGCCAGAAGCTGACGACCACCGTCAAGGCGGGGACCCTGTCCATGTCCCAGGCCGGGGACTCCGTCGCGCTGTCGGCGGTGGACTTCGGGCAGGGCGGGGCGTCCACGGGCAACCTGCAGACCGTCACCGTCAAGGACTTCCGTGGCGGGCCGGCCGGCTGGTCGCTCACCGGCAAGGTCACCGACTTCACCGGTCCCGGCGCCAAGATAGACGCCGGGAAGCTGAGCTGGACGCCGGGCTGCGCGACCAAGGCGGGCAGCCCCAGCACCTGTGCGGCCGGTTCGGCGGGCACCGTCGGCAGCTCCGGAGCGACCCTCGCGTCGACGCCGGACGCCACGCTCACCGGCGGTGAGTTCACGGTCGACGCCGGACTCTCCCTGGACGTACCGGCGTTCACGCCTCCGGGGTCGTACTCCGGAGTCCTGACCCTGACGCTCACCTGAGCCGACTCCCTTGTGGCGACCGGGCTTTCATGTCACGAGAGACCCGGTCGCCACCCGTCCCGCTTCCGACCGGGGGTCCGCACCCATGCGTCGCGTCAAGCCGTATGTCCTCCTCCTGAGCCTGATCCTCGGCGTCCTCTGCACGGCGGGTCCCGCGCGCGCCGCCGACAACGGAAGCTGGTCCGTCTATCCGGTCGCCTCGAAGATCGCGGCGCGGCCGTACTTCTACCTCTCCCTCGACCCCGGGCAGACGATCACCGACAAGGTGGCCGTGGCCAACAAGACCGGCAGGCCGCTCACCTTCCGGCTGTACGCGGCCGACGCCTACAACACCGCCCGGGATGGCGGCTTCGCCGTCCGGACGGTGAAGGAGAAGATGCGGGGGGTGGGGGCCTGGGCGAAGCTCGGGAAGGCGCGGGTCACCGTCCCGCCGCACAGGACGGTCACCGTTCCGTTCACGCTGCACGTGCCGCAGGGAGCCGAGCCCGGCGACCATCCCGGTGCGATCGTCGCGCTGGACGAGAAGGTCGATCCGGGGGCCGGCTCCCTGGCGCTCGGCGTGCAGCGGGCCGTCGGCGCCCGCGTCTACCTGCGGGTGAGCGGGCCGACGCTGCCGGCCCTCGCCGTCGAGAACGTGCACATCAGCCACCACCAGCCGCTCGTGCCCGGCCTCGGCGCCAGCACGGCGACGATCTCCTACACCCTGCACAACACCGGGAACGTCACCCTGGATCCCAAGGTGCGGCTGCGGGCTGAGGGCCTGTTCGGCCGTACACTGCTCAGCCGCGATCTCACCGGGGTCCCCTCCGAACTGCTGCCGGGGGAGCGGGTCAAGCTCACCGCGCGCTGGCGGGACGCGCCCCAACTCGACTGGGGCAACGTGACGTTGACGGCCAGCGCGACCGGCACCAGGGAGTCGGCGAGCGCGTCGTTCCTCGCGCTGCCGTGGCTGGTGGTGGCGGTGGTCTTCGCTGCCGGGGTGGCGGCCGGTGCGCTGTTCGCCCGGGCGCGCCGGGGCCGCAGGAGCAGGGGGAAGCCGTTCCCCCGGTCACTCAGAGGGCGTCGGGGCCGCGCTCGCCCGTCCGCACCCGTACGACCGTCTCCACCGGCACCGCCCACACCTTCCCGTCCCCGATCTTCCCCGTCTGCGCGGCCTTGACGATCGCCTCGATCGCGGGCTCGGCGTCGGCGTCCTCGACGACGACCTCGATCCGGACCTTGGGGACCAGGTCGACGCGGTACTCGGCGCCCCGGTACACCTCGGTGTGGCCGTGCTGCCTGCCGTAGCCGCTGGCCTCGGTCACGGTCAGGCCGTGCACGCCGAGCTCCTGGAGCGCGGTCTTCACCGCGTCGAGGCGGTAGGGCTTCACGATCGCGGTGATGAGCTTCATGGCTGGCTGTTGACCTTCTGGGCGGTGGGGACGACGGAGTGGGCGACCGGGGCGCCGTGGCCCAGGACCCCGTGATCGTAAGCGGTCTCGGCGTGCACCGTAAGGTCCAGGCCGGTGTGCTCCTGGTCCTCGGCCGCCCGGAAGCCCATCGCCTTGTCGAGCACCTTGCCGATGCCGTACGTCACGGCGAACGCGTACGCCGCGACGGCCACGACCGCCACCGCCTGCTTGCCGAGCTGGACGGCCCCGCCGCCGTAGAAGAGGCCCTCGGCGCCGCCGGTCATGGCCTTCTCGGCGAACAGGCCGATCAGCAGGGTACCGATGATCCCGCCGACCAGGTGGACGCCGACGACGTCCAGCGAGTCGTCGTAGTCCAGCTTGAACTTCCAGCTCACCGCGTACGAGCAGACCACGCCCGCGGCGAGGCCGACGACCAGCGCGCCGAGCAGGGAGACCGAGCCGCAGGACGGGGTGATGGCGACCAGGCCGGCGACCGCGCCGGAGGCCGCGCCCAGGGTGGTGGGGTGGCCGTCGCGCTTCTGCTCGACGAAGAGCCAGCCGAGCAGGCCGGTGCAGCCGGCGGCGAGGGTGTTCAGGAAGACGGCGGCGGCCAGGCCGTTGGCGCCGAGCGCGCTGCCCGCGTTGAAGCCGAACCAGCCGAACCAGAGCAGACCGGCGCCGAGGACGACCATCGGGAGGTTGTGCGGCCGCATCGCGTCCTTCTTGAAGCCGAGCCGCGGGCCGAGGACCAGGCAGAGGGCGAGACCGGAGGCGCCGGAGGTGATCTCGACGGGCAGGCCGCCGGCGAAGTCGAGGGCGCCGAGGCGGTGCGCGATCCAGCCACCCGGGCCCCACACCCAGTGCGCGACGGGAACGTATACGAGCAGCGCCCAGACGGGGACGAAGACCAGCCAGGCCCCGAATTTCGCCCGGTCCGCGATCGCGCCGCTGATCAGCGCGGCCGTGACGATCGCGAAGGTGAGCTGGAAGGTGGCGAAGAGCAGGGTGGGGACGGTGCCCTGGACGCTGTCGGGACCGAGGCCGCTCATGCCCGCGTGGGCGAGGTCGCCGAGGAGCCCGGCCCCGAGGTCGTCCCCGAAGGCGAGCGAGTAGCCGCCCGCCAGCCACACCACCGTCACCAGGGCGATCGACACGAAGCTCATCATCAGCATGTTGAGGACGCTCTTCGTGCGGACCATGCCGCCGTAGAACAGGGCCAGGCCCGGGGTCATCAGCAGGACCAGGGCGGTCGCGGCGAGCAGCCAGGCGGTGTCACCGGTGTCGGCGTGCGCGGCGGAGAGGAACACGGGCGTCTCCAACGTCGGTCGGGGCTCGTCAGAGGGTCACCGCTCCCCGTTTCCGGTTGCGTACAGTCGTGTTTCCGTGACGTTTCGTTGCGTCGGGGTTACCGAAATCTCACGGTGCGGCGGCGCCTCGACGATCAGGGAGAATGGGGGGCATGAGCGTTCGCAGCCAGTCAACCGAGCCGTCGGAACCGTCGGAGGCCGTCCACCGGGCGGGCTTCGCCTGTTTCGTGGGCCGCCCCAACGCGGGCAAGTCCACCCTCACGAACGCTCTGGTCGGGCAGAAGGTGGCGATCACCGCGAACCAGCCGCAGACGACGCGGCACACGGTACGGGGGATCGTGCACCGGGAGGACGCCCAGCTGATCCTGGTCGACACCCCGGGCCTCCACAAGCCGCGCACGCTGCTCGGCGAGCGTCTCAACGACGTCGTCCGCACGACGTGGGCCGAGGTGGACGTGATCGGTTTCTGTCTCCCGGCGAACGAGAAGATCGGTCCGGGTGACCGTTTCATCGCCAAGGAACTGGCCGGGATCCGCAAGACCCCGAAGGTCGCGATCGTCACCAAGACCGACCTGGTCGACTCCAAGACCCTCGCCGAGCAGCTGATCGCCATCGACCAGCTCGGCAAGGAGCTGGGCTTCGAGTGGGCCGAGATCGTGCCGGTCTCGGCGGTCGGCGACAAGCAGGTGAACCTGCTGGCCGACCTCCTCGTCCCGCTGCTCCCCGAGGGCCCGGCGCTCTACCCCGAGGGCGACCTCACCGACGAGCCCGAGCAGGTCATGATCGCCGAGCTGATCCGCGAGGCGGCCCTGGAGGGCGTCCGCGACGAGCTGCCGCACTCCATCGCCGTCGTCGTCGAGGAGATGCTCCCGCGCGAGGACCGCCCCGCGGACAAGCCCCTCCTGGACATCCACGCCAACCTCTTCATCGAGCGCCCCAGCCAGAAGGGCATCATCATCGGCCCCAAGGGCAAGCGCCTGAAGGAGGTCGGCATCAAGAGCCGCAAGCAGATCGAGGCGCTGCTGGGCACGCCGGTCTTCCTGGACCTCCACGTGAAGGTCGCGAAGGACTGGCAGCGGGACCCGAAGCAGCTGCGGCGGCTGGGGTTCTAGGGTCCTGCGGAGAACCGCGGTGCCACAGGGCGGTCGTCGGTGCCGGAAGGGGCCCCTGCGTCGCAATGGACTGCTCCCCCGCGTACAACCTTCCGGACGGTCGTCGGTCTGAAAAGGCACACACCTACGCGAACTACCGGGGGGTAGTCATGCGACGCATACAACGCATAGGTACTGCACTGGCCGCGATGACGCTGGCGGGCGGTGGCCTGCTGGCCGGCACGGTGCCGGCGGTGGCCGCGCCGACGGCCGTGGACTGCGCCGTGACGTGGGGAAGCCTGGACAAGAGCGGTGACCCCGCCGCCTCCAGGCGGCTGACCGACGTGCGGGCCGGGCAGCACGAGTGCTACGACCGGCTGGTCTTCGACGCCCAGGGCACGTCGGCCGCCCCGGTCGGCTACCACGTCCACTATGTCGACGTCCTGCACCAGGACCCGTCCGACGTCGTCGTTCCGATCAAGGGCGGCGCCATTCTGGAGATCTCGCTGTTCGCCCCGCGTTACGACCCGGCGACCGGACAGCCCTACCCGGCGCTTCCGTCCGTCGACGTCACCGGGTACCGGACCTTCCGGGAGTTCAAGATCACGGGCGGTTCCGAGGGGTACACCCAGGCGGGCCTGGGCGTCCGCGCCCGCCTGCCGTTCCGGGTCTTCCAGACGGCCAACCATCTCGTAGTGGACGTGGCTCACACCTGGTGACCCCGTACGGCCGTGCTCATGTCCTGCAGCCCCACCACCCGGAGCAGTTGCAGGCGTTCGTACGACTCCGTGCCCGGGCGGGCCGTGTGGATGACGAGGTGCTGGTGGGTGTCGGTGTTGATGAGGACCTCGCAGTCCAGTTCGAGTAGGCCGACCGTGGGGTGCAGGAAGCGTTTGGTGGTCGCGCGGCGCACCGCCACCTCGTGGGCGGCCCAGAGTCGGGCGAACTCCTCGCTGCCGGCGCGCAGTTCGGCGACGAGGGCGGCGGGGACCGGGTCGGCGGGGCGGGCGGCGGCCACCGCCCGGAGGTTGGCGACGTGTTCGCGGGCGCGGGCCGGGCGGTCCTCGGGCGGGAACACGTCGTGGGCCGACGGGTCCAGGAAGTAGCGGCGGAGCAGGTTGCGTTCGCGTGCCGGGCGGGCCAGGACGTCGCCGCTCAGCGCCCGCGACAGCGCGTTCTGGGCGAGGACCTCGCCGCAGTCGGTCGTCACCAGCGCCGGGGTGTCGTGCAGCCGGTCCAGGACCAGCAGCAGCCCCGGGCCGACATGGGTGCCGGTCGCCTCCCGGGGCGGGGGCTCCTCACCGGCCAGGTGGAACAAGTGGTCCCGTTCGTCCGCCGTCAGGCGCAGGGCGCGGGCCAGCGCCGTCAGCATCTGGCGGGACGGGCGCGGGCCCCGGGACTGTTCGAGGCGCGTGTAGTAGTCGGCGGACATGCCGGCCAGCGACGCCACCTCCTCGCGCCGCAGCCCCGGGGTGCGCCGCCGGGCGCCGGGGGGCAGGCCCACGTCGGAGGGGTCCAGGCGGGCGCGGGCGCGACGCAGGAAGTCGGCGAGTTCGGGGCGGTTCACCTCTCCAGGGTGACCTGCGGCGCCCGGCTTATCCAGGGACCGCCGGTCCCCCGATCGGGAGGTCTCTCCCGGTGGCGGAGGACCGGGGCGAGGGTGGTGGGACCAGAGCGAAGGAGCAGGCCATGATCACTCTTGTCACCGGAACGACCGGGCAGGTCGGGCGGCGGCTCGTGCCGCGGCTGATCACACAGGCCGAAGGGGACGAGCGGGTAAGGGTGCTGGTGCGGGACGCGGCCCGCGGGGAGCCGTTCGCCGCCCTGGGTGCCGAGGTCGCCGTCGGTGACCTGCGGGACGAGGAGGCGCTCGGCAAGGCCGTCGCCGGGGCGGACGCGGTCGTGAACGTCGCCGCCGCCTTCCGCGGGGTGCCGGACGAGGAGGCCTGGGCGGTCAACCGGGACGCGGCGGTGGCCCTCGGGCGGGCCGCGCTGAGCGCCGGTGTACGACGGTTCGTGCAGGTCAGCACCGGGAACGTGTACGGATCCGGGCGCGGCCGCCCGCTCACCGAGGACGACGAGAGCCGGCCCGGCGGCGCGATGTGGGGCGCGTACCCCGAGTCCAAGGCGGCCGCCGAGCGGGAGCTGCTCGCCCTGGCGGGCGGCATGGAGGTGCGGATCGGGCGGCTGCCGTTCGTCTACGGCGAAGGGGACCCGCACATCGCGAACGCGCTGCCCTGGGCCGCGCGCTGGGCCCCCGCGCAGCGGCTCCAGATGGCCCACCACGCGGACGTCGGGCAGGGGCTGATGCGGCTGCTGTACGCCCCCGCGGTGAACGGCCCGGTCTACAACATTGCCGACGACGCGCCCGTCACGACCGTGGAGCTGTACCGGCTGGCCGGCGTCGAGCCGCCCGAGGACCTGTCCACCGGTACCGACCGCGACCCCTGGCACGGGATCATGTCGAACCGGAAGATCCGCCGGGATCTCGGTTTCCGGCCGATCTACCCGAGCGCCTGGACGGCCCGGGACGCCGGAGCCCTGTAGGCCGGGCCGAGCGCTCCGCCGGAACGTCGGCCGACTGCGGCGCCGTCGTGGCTGGTCGCGCCCGCGCGGCGGCAGCCGCATATCCGATACGGCCCCGCGCCCCTGCGGGGCGCTGCCGTCGCCGGACCCGATCAGTCGACCCCTCTGATCCGCCCCACCAGCCACGCCCCCGCCAGCCCGATCACCGCCGCCACCAGGTACAGGACGCGGTAGCCGCCGAGGTAGGTGACGATCGGCGCGGCGAGGGCGGGGGCCGCGACCTGCGGCAGGGCGTTGGCGACGTTGATGACGCCGAGGTCCTTGCCGCGGTCGAGGGCTTTCGGCAGGACGTCGGTCATCAGCGCGAAGTCCACGGAGGTGAACACCCCGAAGCCGACGCCCAGCACCGCCGAGGCCACGATCGCCCCGGGCCAGGTCTGCCACACCGACAGCAGCGCCGTCGCCACCGCCATCAGCATCCCGGACCAGATCACGAACGGCTTGCGGCGGCCCACCCGGTCCGACCAGACCCCGCCGACCACGACCGTCGCCACCAGCGTCAGCCCGTTGACGGCCGTCAGGATCAGCACGCCCTGGTCGGGGTCGGAGTAGTGGAGGCGGTCGCGGAGGTAGTAGAGCAGGTACAGCAGCACCAGCGCGTTGCTCAGGTTGATCAGGAAGCGGGTCAGCCAGGCCCAGCCCAGGTCGGGATGGCGGCGCGGGCTCAGCCAGAAGCCCGCCAGGAAGCCCCGCCACGACCACCCCGGCCGGTCCTCCGGCGCCAGCCGCAGGTCCGGGTAGCGCAGCACGTACGGCAGGACGCCCAGCGCCGTGAACACCGCGCACGCCACATAGCCCGCCCCGACGCCCCCGGCGGCCGTCGCAAGGCCGGTGCCGCCGACCACGCCGAGGATCTGCGCGGCCCCCAGCCAGCCGCCCACCGAACCCCGCTGGAGCCGCGGCACCCGGTCCGGCACCGCCGCCGTGACCGCCGCGAACGCCGCGTTCAGGGTGAGCTGGACCAGGCACCAGCCCAGCATCATCGTCCCCATGCCGCCGGCGCCCGCGAGGACCAGCAGGGACAGCGCCCCGCCCGCCGTGCCGGCGACGATCCACGGCGTACGGCGGCCCCAGCGGGACGTCGTACGGTCCGACAGCGCGCCGAAGACCGGGTTCGCGGCCAGCGACACCAGCGCGCCGACGCCGGTCACCCACGCCAGCATCGTCTCCTTCGACATTCCGGAGCCGGGCGCGAAGTCCTTGGCCTGGGAGGCGAGCAGGATCTGCAGCGGGCCGTACCAGCCGACCCAGATCGCCCCGTTGGCGAGGGAGAGCGCCGACGTCCAGCCCCGGCCGACCCGCTCGACCGGCTCCGCCAGCGCGGCGGCGGGTTCCCGGAGCGTCGTCATCTCTGCGCCCGCAGGACGTCCCGGTACCAGGCGTACGACGACTTCGGCGTCCGCTCCTGCGTCGCGTAGTCGACGTGGACCAGGCCGAAGCGGCGCGCGTACCCCTCGGCCCACTCGAAGTTGTCGAGGAGCGACCAGACGAAGTAGCCGCGCACGTCCACGCCGGCCTCGACCGCCCTGTGCAGCGCCCGGACGTGGCCGTCCAGGTAGGCGATCCGGGCCTGGTCGTCGAGGCCCTCGTAGGAGCAGCCGTTCTCGGTGATGACGACCGGCGGGAGGCGGTCGCCGTAGCGGTCGCGGAAGCCGGTGAGGAGTTCGGTGAGGCCCTCGGGGACGACCGGCCAGCCGAAGTCCGTCACCGGGACGTCCTCGATGTCCTGGACGGAGAAGGGGAGTTCGGCGGGGAGGGTGAGCCCGCCGAACTCGATCTCGGTGCCCTGCGGGGCGCCGACCTTGGTCGGGGCGTAGTAGTTGATCCCGTACCAGTCGAGCGGTTCGGCGATCACCTTCAGGTCGGCGGCGACGTCGCCGGGCATCAGGTCGCCCATGCCGTCCGGGTACTCGCCGAGCAGGATCGGCTCGGCGAACAGGCGGTTGAGGAGGAGGTCGTAGAAGGCGGCCGCCTCCAGGTCCGGCTGTTCCTGCGAGGCCGGCCAGGTCGGGCCGTGCGAGTTGGCGATGCCGATGTCGGCGGCGCCGGCCGCGCGCAGCGCCCGTACCGCCAGACCGTGCGCGAGGAGCTGGTGGTGGGCGACCGGGAGGGCGTCGAACATCAGCTGCCGGCCGGGCGCGTGGGCGCCGAGGGCGTAGCCGAACAGGGTCTGTTCGGCGGGCTCGTTGAGGGTGATCCACTTCTTGACCCGGTCGCCGAGGCGGTCGGCGACGGTGGAGACGTAGTCGGCGAAGTGCGCCGCCGTGTCGCGGTCCAGCCAGCCGCCCTTCTCTTGAAGAGCCGTCGGCAGGTCCCAGTGGAAGAGGGTCGGGACCGGGCGGATGCCCGCCGCGCACAGCTCGTCCACCAGGCGGTCGTAGAAGTCCAGGCCGCCCGCCGAGCGGACCCGCGGCCAGGAGATCGAGAAGCGGTACGCGTCCACGCCGAGGCCGGCCAGGAGCGCCACGTCCTCGCCGTGGCGGTGGTAGTGGTCGCAGGCCACCGCCGCCGTCGAGCCGTCCTTGATCCGGCCCGGTTCCGCCTCGAACGCGTCCCACACGGACGGCTCCCGCAGGTCGGCCGCGCCCTCGATCTGATGCGCCGAGGTCGAGACGCCCCAGAGGAAGCCGTCGGGGAACCGAGGGAAGGGGGGAATCGGATGGACCGCGTCTGTCGCCATGGCCGGGATCATCCTTACCCCCGGTAACATAAGTCAACGCCCGGGCGTGAACTACCCGTTACGGGCCCCGGTCACGCCCCTTCCTTCAACACCCGTGAGATCAGTTCGCGTTGCTCCTCGGACAGCCGCGGGTCGGCCGCGTACACCGTCCGTCCGTCCACCGTGATCTCGTAGGCGAACCCGTCCGGCACGCCGGGCGGCGGAGCGCCCCGGCCGGCCGCGAGCGCGCGCTCGGCCAGGGCCTGCCACTCATGGGCGTCGGACCGGCCCGAGGTGTCCACCTCGGCCCGGCGCTCGATGCCCGCGAACCCGCCCGTGCGCCTCACCTGAATACGCATGGGTCCCTGTGTAGTACGGAACCGGGCGCCGCGCACCCCCGCCCCCGCACGGTCAGGAGGCCTGCACCCCCACCTGGGCCCAGGCCTTGAGGGCCGCCTCGCTCTCCTCGCCCGCCTGGTAGCGGGCCTTGGCCGCGGCGACCGTGAGCTTCGCGAAGTCCGTGAACGTGGCGTCCGACCGCACTTCGCCGCCGGTGAGGACGTCGTACCAGATCTGCCCGGCCCGCTCCCAGGCGTTGCCGCCGAGGGCGGTGGCGAGCAGGTAGAAGGCGTGGTTGGGGATGCCGGAGTTGATGTGCACGCCGCCGTTGTCCCGGCTGGTCTTCACGTAGTGCTGCATGGTCGCCGGCTGCGGGTCCTTGCCGAGGCGCGGGTCGTCGTACGCCGTGCCCGGGGCCTTCATCGAGCGCAGCGCCACGCCGTGCACGCCCGGGGCGAGCAGGCCCTCGCCGATCAGCCAGTCGGCCTGGTCGGCGTTCTGGCCGAGGGAGTACTGCTTGATGAGCGAGCCGAAGACGTCGGAGACCGACTCGTTGAGGGCGCCGGACTGGCCGTAGTACTCCAGGTTGGCGGTGTACTGGGTGACGCCGTGCGTGAGCTCGTGGCCGATGACGTCGACGGAGGTGGTGAAGTCGACGAAGATCTCGCCGTCGCCGTCCCCGAACACCATCTGGTCGCCGTTCCAGAAGGCGTTGTCGTAGTTGACGTCGTAGTGGACGCTCGCGTTCAGCGGCAGCCCGCTGCCGTCGATGGAGTCGCGCTCGTACGCCTTCAGGTACAGGTCGAAGGTGGCGCCGAGGCCGGCGTAGGCACGGTTGACGGTGGCGTCCTGGCCGGGCTCGGTCCCCTCCGCGCGGACCTCGGTGCCGGGGAGGTCGGTGCGGTGCTCGGCGTCGTAGATCGTGCGGTGGGGTTGCGCGGTCGCGGGCGCCGGGCCGGCGACGGCGGCGGCCGCGGTGCGGACCGCGGTCACCCGGCGGCGGGTGCGCTGGGCCGAGTCGTGCTGGAGGGTGCGCAGCGCGGAGTCGGCGAGTGCCTGGTCCTCGTGGGTGGCGAGGTGGTCGAGGATGTGCGGCGGCACGATCGTGCAGAAGACGGGCGTGCGGCGGATGACGGGCTCAGAGCCCCCGTTGGTCGTCATGCACCGCACCTTCGCACTGAGTCACTCTGATGTCACTACCTGCAACCGCGATTGGTGAAATACGGTGACAATTGGCCACCCTCCGTGAGGGGGAGTGGTATGGCGCACGTTTTGTCCTGTTTCTTCCCGTGGTCCCGCATGCTGATACGGCGCCCCGCGTCCGAAGGGGCTCGGCTAGCATGCGGAGCATCATGCGTTTCGGGCTGCTTCTTCTTAGCTGCCGCGGCGAGGGCCTGTAGTCCAGGTCGACTCCCTCCCCGCGGAGCTTCGCGTTGCGTCGTCGGCCGTCCTTCCGGACACCCACCAGGAGCCCCGCAATCATGGTCAACCGCCAGCAGCCCAGTTCCATGCCGATCCACAAGTACGGCAAGTACGAGCAGGTCGACATTCCCGACCGCACCTGGCCCGGGAAGCGGATCACCGAAGCCCCCCGCTGGCTCTCCACCGACCTGCGTGACGGCAACCAGGCCCTGATCGACCCGATGTCGCCCGAGCGCAAGCGCCGGATGTTCGACCAGCTGGTCAAGATGGGCTACAAGGAGATCGAGGTCGGCTTCCCCGCCTCCGGCCAGACCGACTTCGACTTCGTGCGCTCGATCATCGAGGAAGAGGGCGCGATCCCGGACGACGTGACGATCTCCGTGCTGACCCAGGCCCGCGAGGACCTGATCGAGCGGACCGTCGAGTCGCTGAAGGGCGCCAGGCGGGCCACCGTCCACCTGTACAACGCGACCGCCCCCGTCTTCCGGCGCGTGGTCTTCCGCGGCTCCAAGGACGACATCAAGCAGATCGCCGTCGACGGCACCCGCCTGGTGATGGAGTACGCCGAGAAGCTGCTGGGCCCCGAGACCGAGTTCGGCTACCAGTACAGCCCCGAGATCTTCACCGACACCGAGCTGGACTTCGCGCTGGAGGTCTGCGAGGCGGTGATGGACGTCTACCAGCCGGGTCCGGGCCGCGAGATCATCCTCAACCTGCCCGCCACCGTGGAGCGTTCGACGCCGTCCACGCACGCGGACCGCTTCGAGTGGATGCACCGCAACCTCTCCCGCCGCGAGCACGTCTGCATCTCCGTCCACCCGCACAACGACCGCGGTACCGCCGTGGCCGCCGCCGAACTGGCCGTGATGGCCGGCGCCGACCGCGTCGAGGGCTGCCTGTTCGGGCAGGGCGAGCGCACCGGCAACGTCGACCTGGTCACCCTGGGCATGAACCTGTTCTCGCAGGGCGTCGACCCGCAGATCGACTTCTCCGACATCGACGAGATCCGTCGTACGTGGGAGTACTGCAACCAGATGGAGGTCCACCCGCGCCACCCGTACGTGGGCGACCTGGTCTACACGTCCTTCTCCGGCTCCCACCAGGACGCCATCAAGAAGGGCTTCGACGCCATGGAGGCCGACGCGGCCGCGCAGGGCGTCACCGTCGACGACATCGAATGGGCGGTGCCCTACCTGCCCATCGACCCGAAGGACGTCGGCCGCTCCTACGAGGCGGTCATCCGGGTCAACTCGCAGTCCGGCAAGGGCGGCATCGCCTACGTCCTCAAGAACGACCACAAGCTGGACCTGCCGCGCCGGATGCAGATCGAGTTCTCCAAGCTCATCCAGGCCAAGACGGACGCCGAGGGCGGCGAGGTCACCGGCGCCGACATCTGGGCGGTCTTCCAGGACGAGTACCTGCCGAACCCGGAGAACGCCTGGGGCCGCATCCAGGTCCGCACCGGGCAGTCGACCACCGACACCGACGGCGTGGACACCCTCACCGTCGAGGCCACCGTCGACGGCGAGGACACCGTCCTGACCGGCTCCGGCAACGGCCCGATCTCCGCGTTCTTCGACGCGCTGCAGGGCCTGGGCATCGACGTACGTCTCCTGGACTACCAGGAGCACACGATGAGCGAGGGTGCCTCCGCGCAGGCCGCCTCCTACATCGAATGCGCGATCGACGGCAAGATCCTGTGGGGGATCGGCATCGACGCGAACACGACGCGTGCGTCGCTGAAGGCGGTCGTCTCCGCCGTCAACCGCGCGACGCGATAACCCGTCTGACCGGCGGTTCAGTGGCCCTGATCAGCTCTCGTGGCGATCAGGGCCCCGTCGTTTCCCGGCCATCTCGTTGTGCAGGTCACGGACTGGTCTCGTACGGGGTACTGACTCCGGCTCCTCCATGTGGCTAACATCACGCCAGCGGTGGCGATGTTGCCACGGCGTTACGGAGGTGCGACGTGCTGCCAGTACGGGGACGAGACTGCCGAACCGCCAGGCCTGCCCGGATTCTGGGCACCCGCACCGCCTGGACACCCGTCGGCGACGGGGAGTTCTTCTGCCCCGGCTGCGGCGGTGACCGCAACTACCAGCGGCTCACCGGCCGACGCCGCTTCACCCTGCTCGGCGTGCCCGTGCTGCCGCGCGGCACCACCGGGCCGGTCGTGGAGTGCGCCGCCTGCCGCCACCACTACGGCACCGACGTCCTCGACCACCCCACCACCTCCCGCTTCTCGGCGATGCTCCGCGACGCCGTGCACACCGTCGCCCTGGCCGTCCTGGCGGCCGGCGGCACCTGTGCCCGTACGGCCCTGGAGGCGGCGGCGGGCGCGGTCCGCGCGGCCGGTTTCGAGGAGGCCACGGAGGACCAGCTGAGCGCGCTGGTCGAGGCCCTCGTCGCGGACACCGGGCGGGTCTTCGAGCAGCCGTACCGCGCGAGCCTGGCGATAGAACTGCACGAGGCCCTCGACCCGCTGGCCCCGCATCTCGCCCCCGCCGGGCGGGAGGCGCTGCTCCTGCAGGGCGCCCGGATCGCGCTCGCCGACGGCCCCTACACCAACGCCGAACGCGAGGTCCTCGGCACGGTCGGCGCGGCCCTGACCATCTGCGCCGACGACGTGAGCCGGCTGCTGGCGGCGGCGCGCACGCCGTCCTGAGCCGGTCGCCGGGCGGCGACCGGCAGCCGTTCACCCGCGTGGCCGTAGGGAGCCGGGCGGATCGTCATCGAACCCGTACCCGGGCGCCGTTGGCGGCCCCGGTACCGGCCGCCACCGCAATGCACGACGTCAGCCCGGCGCGCGGGAGCCCGACATGACCCGCTCCACGGCCTGACGGCACGCCAGACCGGCCGACCCGTTCGGCCGTTGTGGAGATGCGGTGAAGGCGGCCGGGAGCACCATGGAAGAGTGAGTCAAGTGTCTCCTGTGACCTGCGCGAGCCGGATCTCCCTCGCCGCCGCCCTGCTGGTCGGGGCGTTCACGGCCGGGCCCAAGGCCTGGGCGACGGCCGGCTGCGAGTCCTCCGTGCCGTACGTCTCCGGCGAGGGCGGCTACGCCCAGTTCCGCATCCCGGCCGTCGTCCGCACCGCGCGCGGCACCCTGCTCGCGTTCGCCGAGGGCCGGCACACCACCACCGGGGACAGCGGTGACATCGACGTCGTGCTGAGACGCTCCGCCGACGGCGGCTGCACCTGGGACCCGCTCCGGGTGGTGGCCGCCGGCGACGGGGACACCCGCGGCAACCCGGCGCCGGTGGTGGACCCGCGGACCGGCCAGGTCGTCCTGGTGACCTCGTACAACGACGGCTCGGTGAGCGAGGACCAGATCATGCGCGGCCAGGTCACCGAGGCGCAGAGCCGCCGGGTGTACGTGCAGCGCAGCGGCGACGACGGCCGCCATTTCACCCGCCCGCACGAGATCACCGCCCAGGTGAAACCTTCCGGCTGGCGCTGGTACGCGACCGGCCCCGGGCACGCCGTCGCGCTCGCCCGGGGACCGCACCGCGGCCGCCTGGTCGTCGCCGCCGACCACTCCGCCGCCCCGCGCGCCGGCTCCGCCGACACCGGCCGGGAAGCCAGGTACTACGGCGGCCACGCGATCTACAGCGACGACGACGGGCACAGCTGGCACCTCGGCTTCGTCGACGACTCCTACACCGGCCACGACAACGCCAACGAGACCACCGCCGCCCAACTCCCCGACGGCCGCCTCTACTTCAACGCCCGCGACCAGAACGGCTCCAGTCCCGGCAACCGCCTGGAGGCCTGGTCGAGCGACGGCGGCGAGACCCTGGACGCCCCCTACACCGTCCAGCCGACCCTGTCCAAGGTCCCGGTGGTCGAGGGCTCCGTCCTCCAGCTCCCGGGCGGCGAGGCCCCGTTGCTCTTCTCCGCCCCCTCGGTCCCGACGGCCCGCAAGGCCATGGCCCTGTGGACCAGCACGGACCAGGGCATCACCTTCGACAGGATCCTCACCCTGTCCGACCGGAAGGCCGCCTACTCGGACCTGGTCCAGGTGGACAAGAGGACCGTGGGGGTGCTGTACGAGACGGGTACGAAGACGGCGTACGACACGATCGAGTTCCGCCGTATCGCGGCCCCCTGAGCGGGACCGCTTCTCCCGGCCGGGCAACCGAATCCACGGATCCGGTGGTCTGGAGGGCGAGGGGGTGGCTGATGCAGGCCGAACTAGAGGTCCAGTTCCAGGAGTTCGTCAGAGCGCGGTGGTCGCATCTCGTCCGGACCGCCTATCTGCTCACCGGTGACCCGCACCACGCGGAGGACCTGACGCAGACCGCGCTGGCGAAGGCCTACCGGTCCTGGCGGCGCGTCTCCCGGACCGACCATCCGGAGGCGTACGTCCGCCGCATGCTGGTCAGCTGCAACAGCGACCGGTTCCGCAAGCGCCGGGTCACCGAGGCGCTGACCGACGCACCGCCGGAGCGCGCGGGGTACGACGACGCCGTGTCCCGGGCCGACGAGCGCGGCACACTGCTCGCGGCCCTCGCCGGGCTGCCGCCGAGGCAGCGTGCGGTGGTGGTGCTGCGGTACTGGGAGGACCTGTCCGAGGGGGAGGTCGCCGAGGTGCTCGGCTGCTCGCCGGGCACGGTCAAGAGCCAGGCGTCCAAGGGCCTGGCGAAGTTGCGTACGGTTCCGGGGCTCGCGCAGGCCATGAGCCACGCGGCGCCCGTGCAGGGAGGCAGCAGGTGAGCGGTCAGAAGCAGGGCGGGGCGGCCGAGCCGGAGTTCGAGGCCCGGGTGCGGGCGCTGCTGGCGGGGGACGCGTCCCTGGTCCGGCCGTCGCCGGTGCCCTACCCGGAGATCCGCCGGCGGGGCGTGCTGGAGCGGCGGCGGCGCCTGGCCGTGGGCGGTGCGGCACTGGCGGCGCTGGCCGTGGTGCCGGTCGGGGCGTACGCGCTGGGCGGCGGCACCACGACGAGCCCGGCCGGGCCCAGCCCCACCGTGCTGACCAGTGCGCGCCCGGCACCGACCGGTCCGGCCACCGCGTCGACCCCGGCACCGGCCGGGACCCCGTCGGCCCCGGCCGCCTCGTCGACCTCGTCGACCTCGTCGGCCTCGTCGCCCTCGGCGCCGTCGGTCACCCCGTCGGCCCCGGCGCGCCCGGTGTCCGCGGCGCACCAGCTGCTGGACGGGATCACCTTCGACCAGGCCGCCGAGGGGCTCGGCAAGTGCCTCGACTACAACAAGGCGCACCGCCTCCCCAAGGACCCGACCTACACCGACCTCGGCAGGCCGGCCGACTACCGGATCATCCTGGCGATGCGCAGCACCGGGGACTCCAACGCCCCCGGCGACGGCTACTTCGTGGTCGCGGTACGGGAGAAGCCGGTGCCGGCCCGGCTCATCTGCACCGTCAAGGACGGCGCGGCCTCCGGTCTCAACACCAGCGTCGGGGACCCCTTCGGCGACGCGCGGACGCCCGTGGTCCCGGACATCAACAGCGGCAAGCTGTACCAGCAGTCGGCCATCGACAAGGGCAACTGGAAGCTTCCGTTCCGCTGGGGGATCATCGGTGGCCGGCGCGCCTCGGTGGCCACGATGACGGTCTCCTACGGCGGCAGCGCGGGCGAGGTGGTCCTCGACCACGGCTGGTTCGTCGCCACCGGCACCCTGGACAAGCAGGTCACCGCGGCCCCGCACCTGAAGGGCTACGACGCGAGGGGCAAGCTCGTCTACGACTCCGACCAGGACGCGTCCTACGAGAAGACCCTGCCGTAGGCCCTGTCGTTCGGATCGCGGTGCGCGCCTAGCCCCTTGTCTCCTCGCGCAGCGCCGTGTCGAGCAGGGCCCGGGCCGCCCAGCGCATGACGTCCTTCGCCTCCTCGGGGTCCAGTTCGCAGACGTCACGGGTCGAGACCAGTGCCTCCACGCCGTAGACCAGGGTGAGCGCCATGGTCAGCCGGCGCAGGGCGGCCGGCGGGAGGGTCGTGGCGAGGGGGTCCAGGGCGGTGCGGGAGAGGTCGAGGCGGGTGCGGCTGCGGACCGGGAAGTCCTCCGCCGGCTCGTCGTCGGAGCCCTCCGCCGGCTCGCCGCCGGTCCGCTTGAAGTACCGCTCCAGGCTCGCGCTCAGCATGGCCCGCCACGCCGGCTCGTTCGCCAGCTGCATGTCGGCGACCCGGGAGACCACCGTGTCCACCCGCCCGGCGGCGTCGGCGGGCAGGTCCGCGGTGACGTCCGGGCTGCGCAGCAGGGTGCGGGTCTCCCGGATCAGCTCCTGAGGGCCGGAGAAGTAGCGGTAGGCGGTGGCGGGCGAGACCCGGGCGGCCTCGGCCACGTCCGCGATGGTGACCGTGTGTCCCTCGCGCAGCAGCTCGGCGGCAGCGTCGACGAGCGCCCGCCGGGTGCGCAGCTTCTGGTTGCGCCGGCCGTCCTGCGCGCCCCTCATGCTTCCTTCGCTCCCCTCCATGATGAGATTCCCCTCTTGTCGTGAGAAACTTCTCTCATTACGGTAGCACTGTCTCATTACGGGGGCCGCGGGCTCCGCGAGGAGTGCGCGGCGTGACGAGAGAGGGGGCTCCCGACCATGGGCTCCATGACACCCGCCGCAATGGAAGCGCTGATCGAGGCGCACATGACCGCCGAGGAACGCGGTGATCCGGAGGGTTCGGTCGCCGTCTACACCGACGACATCGAGCACGACGTCGTCGGCGACCCGAACGGCCCGAAGCACGGCATCCCGGCGGCGCTCGACTTCTACCGGCAGCTGTGCAAGGACTTCCGTGCCGAGAGCGAGGAGCGGACCCGCACCTACTACTCCGACGACGCCGTCACCATGGAGAACGTGATGACGGGTACCGTCCCGGGCTCCTTCCTGGGCATCCCGGGCGGCGGCCGCCGGATCGCCTTCCGGATCCTGCACGTCTTCGAGTTCCGCGACGGCCGGATCTCCCGGGAGAACGTGTGGCTGGACGGCGCCGCGGTGGCCGCCCAGCTGACGGCTCCCGCGTAGCACCCGGGCGCCGGCCGCCGCCCGTGCGGCCGGCGCCGACTCCGTGCGGGCGGCGCCAACTCCGTGCGGGCGGCGCCAACTCCCGCGCACCGGCGGTGGCATGTGCCCGCCCGCACGGCGTCATTGGTCCCACCTCTGACGGTTTACGCCATTCGCGCGCCTTGCCTTGACCGCCCCCGAACCCCCTCTTATGGTCGCGCTAACACAGGACGTCCGACGTCTCCTTTCCAGACCCCACGCTGGAGGTACCGTTGCGCGACGAGGCGACCCACGGCCGCAGGACGTTCCTGAAACACACCGGCGTGCTGGGCGCGGCAGCCGCCCTGTCCTCGCTGACGGGGTGCGGCCCCAAGTCCACGATCGACCTCGGCGGCAGCGGCTCCGACCGCACCCTCACCGCGGTGATCGGCTACGGCAACGACGGCAGCTGGGACCCCACCCAGACCGCGTCCGCGTTCGCGATGGCCGCCAACAACCACCTCTACGAGGGCCTGGCCGACACCGACCCGATCACCCGCGCCCCCTACCCGGCGCTGGCGGCCCGGCTGCCCGCCGACGCGAACGCCACCACCTGGCGGTTCACCCTGCGCTCCGGCGCCACCTTCCACGACGGGAGACCGGTCACCGCCGACGACGTGGTCTTCGTCTTCGACCGGATCCTCGACCCGGGCACCCAGACCCTCGCCCAGGGCTTCTTCGCGAGCTGGCTGAAGGAGGCCCGCAAGGTCGACACCCGGACCGTCGACCTGGTGCTGAAGTTCCCCTTCCCGGACGGCGTCGCCCGCCTCACCCTCGCCAAGATCATGCCGGAGCACGTGTTCTCCCGGCCCGGCGCCTGGGACGACGCGATCAGGGGACTGGCGGTCGGCTCGGGACCGTACCGGCAGACCGGGCACCACCCGAAGTCGAACACCACCTTCGCCGCGTACGACCGCTACAACGGCCCCCGCAAGCCGGCCTTCCGGAAGATGAACTGGCTGACGATCGTCGACGCCGCCTCCCGCGTGGCGCGGATCTCCGGGGCCGACGCCGGCGCCCAGATCTCCGACAACATCCCCTACGCCAACATCCCCCGCCTCGAACAGGGCGGCCTCTCGGTCGGCGGCGGCGCCGGGATGAACAACGCGTTCCTGATGTTCAACACGCAGCACAAACCCTTCGACGACGTCCGGGTCCGCCAGGCCCTGCACTATGCGATCGACAAGGCGAAGATCGTCGAGGTCGCCCTCAAGGGTCACGGAAAACCGGCGAGTTCGTTCCTGAACGAGACCAACCCCGCCTACCGCCGGGCGAAGACGGTCTACGACCACGACCCCGACAAGGCGAAGGCCCTCCTGCAGGCCGCCGGAGTCAGCGGCCTGCATGTGAACATCCTCGCGGCCAACGTGAGCTGGCTCGTCGACTGCCTGCCCACCATCAAGTCGTCCTGGGACGCGATCGGCGTCGCCACGACCCTGTCCCCGCAGGAGACCACGGCCGTGTTCACCAAGATGGACCAGAAACAGGACTACCAGGTCGTCGCCGCCGTCTCGAACCCCAACCAGTTCGGCCTCGACGCCGACCTGATCATGCACTACAACTACGGCCCCCGGAACCTGTGGATGGGCTACGCCCGCTGGGCCGACAACGCTGTCGCGCGGCAGCTCTTCAAGGACATGGACGCGGCCACCCGCGAACCGGACCGGGACAAGAAGAAGACGATGATCCAGGACTACATCGACGTCGTCGCCGAACAGGCCGTCCTCTACCCGGTCGTCCACAACGAGCTGATCACCGCCTGGGACCCGCGCAGACTCACCGGCATAAGGGCCCAGCCCTACCCGGGCATCAACGTCCTCACCGCCCAGTGGGCCTGACCGCATGACCGCCGTCCTGCGCATCCTGCTGCGCCGCACCGCCCTGCTGGTGCCCCTGCTGCTCGGCATCGCCCTGTTCGTGTTCCTGGTGATGCGGTTCTCCGACGCCGACCCGGCGTCCGCGTTCTTCCAGGGCGCCAACCCCACCCCGCAGCAACTCCACGACTTCCGCGAACGCAACGGCCTCCTCGACCCCCTGCCGCTGCGCTACGTCCACTTCGTCGGCGGCCTGCTCCACGGCGACCTCGGCACCAGCGCCCTCACCCGCACCCCGGTCCTCGACCAGGTCCTCACCGCCCTGCCGCTCACCCTCCAGCTGACCTTCCTCGGCCTCGGCATCGCCGTCGTCCTGGCGCTGGCAGGAGGCGTGACCGCGGCCATCCACCGGGACCGGGCCGCCGACCAGGCCATCCGTGTCCTCTCCCTGGTCGGGGTCGCCGCCCCCGCCTTCTGGCTGGCGCTGCTGATGATCCAGTACCTCGCGGTCGACCGCGGCTGGTTCCCGTCCGGCGGCTACATCAACCCCGAGGACTCCGTCACCGGCTGGCTCAGGACCATGGCCCTGCCCGCCCTCGCGCTCTCCCTCCCGGTGGCCGCCCAGCTCACCCGGATCGTCCGCACCTCGGTGGTCGAGGAACTCGACAAGGACTACGTCCGCACCGCGATCGGCAGCGGCCTGCCGCCCCATGTCGTGGTCGGCCGCAACGTCCTGCGCAACGCCCTGGTCAACCCCCTGACCGTGCTGGGCCTGCGGGTCGGCTACCTGCTCGGCGGCGCCGTCGTCATCGAGACCATCTTCGCCCTCCCCGGCATGGGCAAGCTGATGATCGACGCCGTCCAGAACGGCGACCCCGCCGTCGTCCAGGGCGTCGTCCTCACCACCGCGACCGGCTTCGTCGTCGTCAACCTCGTCATCGACATCCTCTACCTGCTGGTCAACCCGCGCCTGAGGGAGGCCACATGACGACGTTCACCCGCGCGGCCCTCACCGCCGCCCTCGCCCGCCCCGGCGTACGCCTGCGCAGGCTGTCACCGCTGTCGAAGACGGCCCTCGCCTTCCTGACCGTGATCGTCCTGGTGGCGGTGTTCGCCCCCCTCCTCGCCCCCGACGACCCCCTCACGCAGCAGGCCCCCGTCGACGGCACCGGCCACCCCTCCGCCGGCCACTGGATGGGCCAGGACAGCCTCGGCCGGGACATCCTCAGCCGGCTGATGTACGGCGCCCGCTGGTCCCTCGCCATCGGCCTCGGCGCGACCGGCCTCGCCCTGGTCGCCGGCGCCCTGCTCGGGGCCCTCGCGGCCACCTCCCGCAAGGCCGTCGACGAGACCCTGATGCGCTGCCTGGACGTGGTGATGGCGTTCCCCGGCATCGCGCTCGCCGCCGTCCTGGTAGCCGTCTTCGGCGGCGGCATCACGGTCCTGATCTGCGCGATCGCCTTCCTGTTCACCCCGCCGGTGGCCAGGGTCGTCCGCGCCAACGTCCTCGACCAGTACGGCGAGGACTACGTCACCGCGGAACGCGTGATCGGCGCCCGCACCCCGCACATCGTCGTCCGCCACGTGGCGATCAACTGCCTCGCCCCCGTCCTCGTCTTCTGCACGGTCCAGGTCGCCGAGGCCATCGTCTTCGAGGCGTCCCTGTCCTTCATCGGCGCGGGCGTACGGCCCCCCGACCCGTCCTGGGGCAGCGTCATCGCCGACGGCAAGAACATGGTCCTGACCGGCGGCTGGTGGGCCACCCTCTTCCCCGGCCTGCTCATCCTCCTCACGGTCCTCTCCCTCAACATCCTCTCCGAGGGCGTCTCGGACGCGTGGGCGTCACCGGCGGCGAGGGAGCCGGAGCCGGCGGAGTCCGATCCCGTGGAGGCCGGCGAGCCCGGTGCGGTCCTGGAGCTGCCCGGCCTGGCGGAGGCGGGGGAGCGACTGCGCCGACGCGCCCGGCCCCTGCCCTCCCAGGAGGGCCCGCCGGTGCTGTCGGTCCACAACCTCACCATCGGCTTCGCCGACCGCCACCGGGGCGTGAACATCGTCGACGGCATCGGTTTCGAGGTACATCCCGGCGAAGTCCTGGGCTTGGTGGGGGAGTCGGGCTGCGGAAAGTCCCTGACCGCACTCACGATCATGGGGCTCCAACCCAAGGAGGCACGGGTAACGGGCCGAATCGACTACTACGCCGGTGAGTCGACGCGCCCCAAAGGGGCGCGGGGAACTGCGCGAGCAACCCCCACCGACCCGCACCCGCCCGTCGACCTGACCACCCCCCACCGCCGCCTCCTCGGCCACGAGATCGCGATGGTCTACCAGGACGCCCTGTCCTCCCTGAACCCCTCCATGACCATCAACGCCCAGCTGAAGCAACTGGTGAGACGCGGCGGACACCGCACCCCCGCCGAACTCCTCACCCTCGTCGGCCTCGACCCCACCCGCACCCTGCGGAGCTACCCCCACGAACTCTCCGGCGGCCAGCGCCAACGCGTCCTGATCGCGATGGCCCTCTCCCGCGACCCCCGCCTGATCATCGCCGACGAACCCACCACCGCCCTCGACGTCACCGTCCAGGCCCAGGTGATGGAGCTCCTGCTCCGCCTCCGCGAGGAACTCGGCTTCGCGCTGATCCTGGTCTCGCACGACCTCGCCCTGGTCGCCGACGTCACCGACCGGGTGGTGGTGATGTACGGCGGGCAGATCGTCGAGACCGGCGTCACCGCCGAACTGGTCGGCGCCCCCACCCACCACTACACGCGCGGCCTGCTCGGCAGCGTGCTGTCGCTGGAGTCCGGGGCCGAGCGGCTCACCCAGATCAGGGGCGTGGTGCCGTCCCCCGCCGACTTCCCCGCAGGGTGCCGCTTCAGTGACCGGTGCCCGGCGGCGACCGACGTCTGCCGTACGACACCACCGGGCCTCGTCGGCACCCCCACCCACACCGCGGCCTGCCACCACCCGGCCGTCGACCTGGCGGCGAGCACGGAGGCGGTGACGTGAGCGCGGTGGAGCTGACCGGTGTCGACGTGGTCCACAGGGCCCGTGGCGGGGGCGTGTTCGGGCGGGACCGGGTGTACGCGCTGACCGGCGCCGACCTCACCGTGGCGCCCGGTGAGACGGTCGGTGTGGTCGGCGAGTCGGGGTGCGGGAAGTCGACGCTGGCGAAGGTGCTGGTCGGCATCCAGCGGCCGACGGCCGGGACGGTCACCTTCCACGGCCGCGATCTGTGGGCGATGCCGCAGGCCGAACGCCGGACGACCGTCGGCGCGAGCACCGGCATGGTCTTCCAGGACCCGTCGACGGCCCTCAACCGCCGCCTGTCCGTACGCCGTATCCTGCGCGACCCGCTGGACGTCCACGACCGCGGCACGAAGGCCGAACGGGAGGACCGGGTACGGGAGCTGATGAGCCTCGTCGGCCTGCCCCGGGCCCTCGCCGAGGCCCTCCCCGGGCAGCTCTCCGGCGGCCAGCGCCAGCGCGTCGCGATCGCCCGCGCCCTCGCCCTGGACCCCGACCTGGTGGTGGCGGACGAACCGACCAGCGCCCTGGACGTCTCGGTCCGCGCCCAGATCCTCAACCTCCTCCTCGACCTGCGGGAACGCCTCGGCCTCGCCCTGGTCTTCGTCTCCCACGACATCCAGACGGTACGGCGGATGAGCGACCGGGTGATCACCATGTACCTGGGCCGGATCGTCGAGGACACCCCGGCCGCCGACGTCACCGACCACGCCCGGCACCCGTACACCCGGGCCCTGTTCTCGGCCACCCCGGGTCTGCTCAACCCGATCGACCCCATCCCGCTCACGGGGCCGGTGCCGTCGGCGACCCGGCCGCCGTCCGGGTGCCCGTTCCGCACCCGCTGCTGGCGGGCGGACGACGCGTGTGCCGTCCGCATGCCTGACTTCTCGGCCGCGTCACGGCCCGGTCACCGCTACCGCTGTCATCACCCCGTGGATCCTGTGGAGGAGGACCAGCCGAGCCACAGCCTGCCCAGGGAGCCCTGATGACGCTGCCCACCCCGCTGACCGGTGTCGTACCGCCCGTCTGCACGCCCCTGACACCGGACCGCGAGGTGGACGTCGCCTCCCTGCGCAGGCTCGTCGACCATCTGACGGCGGCCGGGGTGGACGGCCTGTTCGTGCTGGGCTCGACGTCGGAGGTGGCGTACCTGACGGACCGGCAGCGCAGGCTGGTCACCGAGACGGTGGTCGGCCACGTGGCCGGCCGGCTCCCGGTCCTGGCGGGCGTGATCGACATGACGACCCCCCGGGTCCTGGACCACGTCGCGTCCGTCACCGCGGCCGGCGCGGACGCGGTCGTCGTCACCGCCCCGTTCTACACCCGCACCCACCCCGCCGAGATCGCCCGCCACTTCCGCCTGGTCGCCGAGCGGTCCCCGGTTCCGGTCATCGCGTACGACATCCCGGTCGCCGTCCACACCAAGCTCCCCGCCGACCTGGTGCTCGAACTGGCCGCCGACGGGGTGCTGGCCGGGCTGAAGGACTCCAGCGGCGACCTGGCGGGCTTCCGCGAGGTCGTCACGGGCAGCAGGGGGCTGTCCGGCTTCAGCGCGCTGACGGGGTCCGAGCTGACCGTCGACTCGGCGCTCGCGCTGGGCGCCGACGGGGCGGTCCCGGGCCTCGCCAACGTCGACCCGGACGGGTACGTCCGCCTGGACCGGCTCTGCCGGGCGGGCGACTGGGAGCGGGCGCGGGCCGAGCAGGAGCGGCTGTGCGGTCTCTTCCGGATGACCGGCGTCGGGAACCCGGCCCGGATGGGCGGCAGCTCGGCGGGGCTGGGGGCGTTCAAGGCGGCGCTGCACCTGCGCGGGGTGATCGACTGCCCGGCCACCGCCGAGCCCCAGGTGCCGCTGTCGCAGGAGGAGACCGAGTGCGTGGCGAAGTACCTCGCGGGCGCGGGCCTGATGTAGCGGCCGCCGCGGCCCGCTGCGGGTCCCGGGACAGACTCCGGCCGAGTCTAGGCACGCAGCGCCACACCGGTGATGCGAAGCGTGAAATTCCCAGGGGCGGGGGAGCCAGGTGAGGTGAACGCGATGAACCTCCCCATCGGCTCCTGTGCCGTCGACACCCGTACCGGACGGCTGGGCATCGTCATGGGCCACGAGGGCCCCTACGTGCAGTTGCGGCCGTACGGGGGAGGACGGGAGTGGGACGCGCACCCGGACGCCGTACGCGTCGCCACCCAGGCCGAACGGCTCAGCGCGGCCACCGCCCACGCCAACGCCCGCAGCCGCGGCGAGGCGTCCTGAAGGTCGCCTTGCCCCACGCCCCCTTCCGAAGGCAGGGCAGAATGGGCCCATGAGCCTGTTCCGCGACGACGGCATCGTGCTGCGCACCCAGAAGCTGGGTGAGGCGGACCGCATCATCACGATGCTCACCCGCGGACACGGCCGGGTGCGGGCCGTGGCCCGTGGCGTTCGGCGGACCAAGTCGAAGTTCGGGGCCCGGCTGGAACCGTTCTCCCACGTCGACGTGCAGTTCTTCGCCCGGGGGAGCGAGCTGATCGGGCGCGGGCTGCCGCTGTGCACGCAGAGCGAGACCATCGCGCCGTACGGCGGCGCGATCGTCACCGACTACGCGCGGTACACCGCCGGGACGGCCATGCTGGAGACCGCCGAGCGGTTCACCGACCACGAGGGCGAGCCGGCCGTGCAGCAGTACCTGCTGCTCGTGGGGGGTCTGCGGACCCTCGCCCGCGGGGAGCACGCCCCGCACCTCGTCCTCGACGCCTTCCTGCTGCGCTCCCTCGCCGTCAACGGCTACGCGCCCAGCTTCGAGGCCTGCGCCAAGTGCGGCATGCCCGGACCGAACCGCTTCTTCTCGGTCGCCTCCGGCGGCAGCGTCTGCGTCGACTGCCGGGTGGCCGGCAGCGTCGTACCCTCTCCGCAGACCCTGGTTCTGCTCGGCGCGCTGCTTACGGGAGACTGGGAGACCGCGGACGCGGCCGAGGCCCGGCACGTCCGGGAGGGCAGCGGGCTGGTGTCGGCCTATCTGCACTGGCATCTGGAGCGCGGGCTGCGCTCGCTCAGGTACGTAGAGAAAAGCTAGCGGGAAGAGCTAGCGGGAAAAGCCAGAGGGAGACGAGAAGCACATGGTCGTACGCGGGATCCTGGGGCGCCAGCGCCGCGAGTACAGGACGCCGGAACCGCACCCGTCCGGCGCCCGCCCGCCGAAGCTCCCGGGCGAGCTGGTCCCGAACCATGTGGCGATCGTCATGGACGGGAACGGCCGCTGGGCGAAGGACCGCGGGCTGCCCCGCACCGAGGGCCACAAGGTCGGCGCCGAGCGCGTCCTCGACGTGCTGCAGGGCTCCATCGAGATCGGCGTCCGGAACATCTCGCTCTACGCCTTCTCCACCGAGAACTGGAAGCGCTCACCCGAAGAGGTCCGCTTCCTGATGAACTTCAACCGCGACTTCATCCGCAAGACCCGTGACCAGCTCGACGAACTCGGTATCCGGGTGCGCTGGGCGGGCCGGATGCCCAGGATGTGGAAGTCGGTGGCCAAGGAGCTCCTGGTCGCCCAGGAGCAGACCAAGGACAACGACCTGCTCACCCTGTACTTCTGCATGAACTACGGCGGCCGGGCCGAGATCGCCGACGCGGTGCAGGCGATCGCCGAGGAGGTGAAGGCGGGCCGCCTCGACCCGTCGAAGATCTCCGAGAAGACCATCCAGAAGCACCTGTACTACGGGGACATGCCGGACGTGGACATGTTCCTGCGGCCCAGCGGCGAGCAGCGCACCTCCAACTACCTGCTCTGGCAGAGCGCTTACGCCGAGCTGGTCTTCCAGGACGTGCTGTGGCCCGACTTCGACCGCCGTGACCTGTGGCGGGCGTGCGTCGAATTCGCCTCCCGCGACCGGCGGTTCGGCGGCGCCATCCCCAACGAGGAACTGCTGGCCATGGAGGGCCGTACGGAGGAGAACCCCTCCGGCATCTGACGGCCATTCGGCGTTCATGAGGGCCGTCGAGGATGCGGAAGATCCATCGCTGGCCACCCCCGGTCGTCTCCCGCCTCTGGAACGGTCCTCATGAAGCGCGTCATCCCCGTCCTCTCGCTCGGCGCCCTGCTCCTGACCGCGCTGCCCGCGCACGCCACGGACACCGGGCTCACCCACCGCGACAGCTACGGCACCAAGGCCGTCTACTCCCCCGGCCAGAACCCGCGCACCTACCAGCAGCCACCCGCCGGTTACACCGCCGTCTTCACCGAGAACGTCTCCCGGCACGGCTCCCGCTCCGCCACCGACGGCGAGGACGGCGACACGATCCTCGCGCTCTGGAACCAGGCGCAGGCCGACGGCCAACTCACCGCGCGCGGTGAGAAGTTCGGCCCGGACGTGCAGGCCCTCGAAGCGGCCATGAGCGCGATCGGGTACGGCAACCTCAGCGGCCGCGGCAAGGACGAACTCCGCGCCACCGCCGTCCGCCTGGAGAAGCGCCTGCCGTCCCTCTTCTCCTCGATCGCCGAGAACGGCGAGAAGATCGACGTCGTCAGCTCCGGCCAGGGCCGCGCGGTCGACAGCGGTACGGTCTTCGCCACCGCCCTCACCGACGCCGACCCGGCGCTGAAGTCCTCCCTCGGCACCGCCCGCGTCGACAAGAACCTGCTCTACTTCCACAAGTCGGCCGGCGGCGCCGACTACCAGAAGTGGCTGGCGAGCGACGAGCGCCTCGCCTCGACCCTGAAGTCGATCACCGACCAGCCGGCCTCGCACAAGGCGGCCGCCCGGGTCCTCGGCAGGATCTTCAAGCCGGCCTTCGTCCAGCGCATCGTGAACGGCGAGTTCGCCGCCACCGCCGACGACATCACCGCCGCCACCGCCGTCTACAACCTCTACGCCATCGCGCCCGCCATGGGCGAGGAGAGCCCGGACGGCAAGGGCTGGGACTTCGACCGCTACATCGCCCCGCGCGACGCGGCCTGGTTCGGCTACCTCAGCGACGCCGAGGACTTCTACCAGAAGGGCCCGAGCTTCTCGGACAGCGACATCACCTACAAGATGGCGGACGTCCTGCTCGACGACTTCTTCGAGCAGGTCGAGGCCAAGCGGGACGGCACCAGCACGCTGGGCGCGGAACTCCGCTTCACGCACGCCGAGGAGATCATCCCGCTGGCCGCGCTGATGCGGCTGCCGGGCAGCGAGAAGGCGGCGACGCCGGGCGAGACGTACACGTACGCGAACAACACGTGGCGCGGCGCCGAGGTCGCCTCCCTCGCCTCCAACATCCAGTGGGACGTCTTCAAGAAGGGCGACGACTACCTGGTGCGGATGCTCTACAACGAGAAGGAGATCGCCTTCAAGGCGGGCTGCAAGCCGATCTCGAAGCACAGCAAGTTCTACGACCTGAACGAGCTGGAGAAGTGCTTCGACCGGAGCTGACCGGCGCCGGTACGATCCGCCCCATGGTCATGGACATGGGGCGGGACGCCGGACAGGGCGTGGTGGAGCTGGCCTACCGGCCGGTCGCGGAGGATTTCCTGGGGGCGCTGCGGGAACGCGAGCGGTTGAGACGGCGGAGGTGGCTGCGGCACTGGGCCCTCGGTCTCATCGCGTTCGCCTTCGTGCTGAACGGGTCCCTCTCGGTGGCGGGGAGCGAGCGGCCCGACTGGTTCCTGCTGATCTGGATGCCGTTGGCCGTGGTCCTGCTGTGCCTCACACCCCGGCTCCAGGCCCGCGCCTTCCTCAAGCTCGCCGCCCGCAACGGCACGTACCGTGCGACCGTGGGGGACGCCGGGCTGACGATGGCCACCGACAACAGCACGACGTCGGTCAACTGGGCGGCGCAGCCCCGCTATCGGGAGACGAAGGACGCCTTCGTCACCTACAGCGACGACAAGAACGCCTCGTGCTTCACCGTGCTGCCCAAGCGCGGCCTCCCGGACCCCGCCGACGTCGACCGGCTGCGCGCGATCCTCGACCGGCACCTCACGCGCGCGTAGCCGAGCAGCCCCCCGCGGACCCCGCGCAGTCCGCGCACGTACCGAAGATCTCCACGGTGTGGGCGACGTTGACGTACCCGTGCTCGGCGGCGATGGCCTCGGCCCACGTCTCCACCGCCGGGCCCTCCACCTCCACGGCCTTGCCGCAGGCTCTGCAGACCAGGTGGTGGTGGTGCTCGCCGGTGGAGCAACGGCGGTAGACCGACTCGCCCTCGGACGTGCGCAGGACGTCCACCTCGCCGGCGTCGGCGAGGTTCTGGAGCGTGCGGTAGACCGTGGTCAGGCCGACCGAGTCGCCCTTGTGCTTGAGCATGTCGTGCAGTTCCTGCGCGCTGCGGAACTCCTCGACCTCGTCCAGGGCCGCCGCCACGGCTGCCCGCTGACGGGTCGAGCGGCCCTTCACGGGCTGTCCAGCGGTCGTCACCGGTTGCCTCCTCACGTCACTGCCTCTGCCGGGCCATTGTGCCAGCCCGGGCCGAGGGCGTTCAGACGCCGACCTCGTCGGCGGCCCCCCGGGTGGCCGGAATCGCGCACTCCGCCGGATCCCCGGCGGGCCGTCGCGCGGCGGCCGCGCGGGCGCGTCGGCGGGCCAGCGGGGTGGCCAGCACGCTCAGCACGATGAACGCGGCGATGGTCAGCAGGACGATCGTCGCACCCGGCGGGACGTACTGGTAGTACGACGTGATCGTGCCCCCGATCGTCACCGTCACACCGATCGCGACGGCGATCGCGAACGTGGCCGCGAAGCTGCGGCTCAGCTGCTGGGCCGCGGCCACCGGAACGACCATGAGCGCGGAGACCAGCAGCAGGCCCACCACCCGCATCGCGACCGTCACGGTCACCGCCGCCGTGATCGCCGTCAGCAGGTTCAGCGCCCGGACCGGCAGTCCGGTCACCCGCGCGAACTCCTCGTCCTGGCTCACCGCGAACAGCTGCCGGCGCAGGCCGAGGGTGACCAGCAGGACGAAGGCCGCCAGCAGGCAGATCGCGGTCACGTCGGACTCGGACACCGTCGACAGCGAGCCGAAGAGGTACGACATCAGGTTGGCGTTGGAGCCGCCGGGCGCGAGGTTGATCAGCATCACCCCGCCGGCCATCCCGCCGTAGAAGAGCATCGCGAGCGCGATGTCGCCGCGGGTACGGCCGTACCAGCGGATCAGCTCCATCGCGATCGCGCCCAGCACCGACACCGCCGTCGCCATCCAGACCGGGGACGTCGAGAGCAGGAAGCCGAGGCCGACGCCGGTCATCGCGACGTGGCCGATGCCGTCGCCCATCAGGGCCTGGCGGCGCTGGACCAGGTAGATGCCGACGGCGGGGGCGGTGATGCCGACCAGGACGGCGGCGAGCAGGGCCCGCTGCATGAAGGCGTAGTTCAGGAAGTCCATCAGCTCAGCAGTCCTGTGCGCAGTGGTGTGTGCTCGTCGTGGGGGTGGACGTGGTCGTGGCCGGGGAGGGCGTGCTGGCCGACGGCGCGCGGGGGCGGGCCGTCGTGGAGCACGCAGCCGTCGCGGAGGACGACCGCGCGGTCGATCAGCGGCTCCAGCGGGCCCAGTTCGTGCAGGACGAGGAGGACCGTGGTGCCCTGCCCGACCTGCTCGTGCAGGGTCTGCGCGAGGATCTCCTGGCTGGCCAGGTCGACGCCCGCCATCGGCTCGTCCATGATCAGCAGCTCGGGCTCGGCGACCAGCGCGCGGGCGATCAGCACCCGCTGGTGCTGGCCGCCGGAGAGCGCCTCGACGTTGTCCTTGGCCCGCTCCGCCATGCCGACCAGGCCGAGCGCGTGCCGTACGGCCGCGTGGTCGGCCTTGCGGAAGAGGCCGAAGCGGGTGCGGGAGAGGCGGCCGGCGGAGACGACCTCGGTGACGGTGGCGGGCACGCCACCGGCCGCGGTGGTGCGCTGCGGGACGTAGCCGACCCGCGACCAGTCCCGGAAGGTACGGCGGGGGGTGCCGAACAGCTCGACCTCGCCGCCGCTCACCGGCACCTGGCCGACGATCGTGCGGATCGCCGTCGACTTGCCGGAGCCGTTCGCGCCGAGCAGCGCGACGACCTCACCGCGGTGCACGGTGAGGTCGATGCCGCGCAGGACGGGGCGCGAGCCCAGCTCGGCGGTGACGCCGCGCAGGGATATGACGGGCTCGCCGCTCATCTCGTCGTCTCCTGTCCCTTGGCGTGTCACTTGGCGCCCAGTGCCTGCTGGAGCGCCTTGAGGTTGGCTTCCTGGACCGCGAAGTAGTCCCTGCCGCGGGACTTGGCGGTGATGCCCTCGATCGGGTCGAGGACGTCCGTCTTCAGCCGGGCGTCGGCGGCGATGGTCTTGGCGGTCTTGTCGCTGACGAGCGTCTCGTAGAACACGGTGGTGACGCCGTCGGCCTTGGCCATGGTCTCCAGGTCCTTGACGCGGGCCGCGCTCGGCTCCGACTCGGGGTCGAGGCCGTTGATGGCCTCCTCGGTCAGGCCGTAGCGCTCGGCGAGGTAGCCGAAGGCGGCGTGGGTGGTGATGAAGACCTTGGACTTCGTGTCGGCGAGGCCGTTCTTGAACTGGGTGTCGAGCGCGTCCAGCTTCTTCACCAGGGCGGCGGTGTTCTTCCTGTAGTCGGCGGCGTGGTCCGGGTCGGCCTTCTCGAAGGCCTTGCCGACGCCCTGGGCGACCTGGGCGTAGCGCACCGGGTCGAGCCAGATGTGCGGGTCGAGGCCGGACAGCTCCTCGTTCTCGGAGGTGTCGTGCGAGGCCGCGTGCCCGCCGACCTCGTTGCCGTGCTTCTCCAGCGTGGTCAGGGAGGCCGCGTCGATCTTCGTCTTGACGGACGACTGGGCGACCGCGTCGTCGACGGAGGGCTGGAGGTTCTTCAGATAGAGGACCGCGTCGGACTTCTCGATCCCGATGATCTGCTTGGGGCTGATCTCCAGGTCGTGCGGCTCCTGGCCGGGCTGGGTGAGACTGGTGACGTGGACGTGGTTGCCGCCGATCTGATCGGCGAGGTAGGCCATCGGATAGAACGACGCGACGACGTCGAACTTGCCGGTCTGGGCCGCCGTGGCGTCGCCGCCGCAGGCCGTGAGGGTGGCTATGCCGAGTGCGGTGACGGTGGTCGCGGCGGCCGTGGGTATGAGGCGGCGTCGTACGTTCATGAGAGTCATTTTCAACAAATATGGAAACCGTTGTCAACAAGCCTGGGTGAGAGGCCGGTAAGGGACACCGATTTGATTGAGGGGGAGGCCCCGCCGGTAACCTGAAGCATTCGCTCTGAAGCATCTCGCTTCGTCGCCCGTCGTCGTAATGAAGAGAGCACCGTGGCCGCCGACAAGATCGACACCATCGTCAGCCTGAGCAAGCGCCGTGGCTTCGTATTCCCGTGCAGTGAGATCTACGGCGGTCAGCGTGCCGCCTGGGACTACGGGCCGCTGGGTGTCGAGCTCAAGGAGAACCTGAAGCGCCAGTGGTGGCGTTACATGGTGACGTCGCGCGAGGACGTGGTCGGTCTCGACTCGTCCGTCATCCTGGCCCCCGAGGTCTGGGTGGCCTCCGGTCACGTCGCCACCTTCACGGACCCGCTGACCGAGTGCACCGCCTGTCACAAGCGGTTCCGCGCGGACCACCTGGAGGAGGCCTACGAGGCCAAGCACGGCCGCCTCCCGGAGAACGGCCTGGCGGACGTCAACTGCCCGAACTGCGGCAACAAGGGCCAGTTCACCGAGCCCAAGCAGTTCTCGGGCCTGCTCTCCACCCACCTCGGCCCGACCCAGGACAGCGGCTCCGTCGCCTACCTGCGCCCCGAGACGGCTCAGGGCATCTTCACCAACTTCGCCCAGGTGCAGACCACCTCGCGCCGCAAGCCGCCGTTCGGCATCGCGCAGATGGGCAAGTCCTTCCGCAACGAGATCACGCCCGGCAACTTCATCTTCCGCACCCGCGAGTTCGAGCAGATGGAGATGGAGTTCTTCGTCAAGCCGGGCGAGGACGAGAAGTGGCAGGAGTACTGGATGGAGCAGCGCTGGAACTGGTACACCGGCCTGGGCCTGCGCGAGGAGAACATGCGGTGGTACGAGCACCCGAAGGAGAAGCTCTCCCACTACTCCAAGCGCACCGCTGACATCGAGTACCGCTTCCAGTTCGGCGGCAACGAGTGGGGCGAGCTGGAGGGTGTCGCCAACCGCACCGACTACGACCTGAACGCCCACTCCAAGGCCTCCGGCCAGGACCTCTCCTACTTCGACCAGGAGGCCGGGGAGCGCTGGACGCCGTACGTCATCGAGCCGGCGGCGGGCGTCGGCCGCGCCATGCTGGCCTTCCTCCTGGACGCGTACGTCGAGGACGAGGCACCGAACGCCAAGGGCAAGCTGGAGAAGCGCACGGTGCTCCGCCTGGACCACCGCCTCGCCCCGGTCAAGGTCGCGGTCCTGCCGCTGTCCCGCAACCCCGAGCTGTCCCCGAAGGCCAAGGGCCTCGCCCAGGCGCTGCGCGGGCACTGGAACATCGAGTTCGACGACGCCGGTGCGATCGGGCGCCGCTACCGCCGCCAGGACGAGATCGGTACGCCGTACTGCGTGACCGTCGACTTCGACACGCTCGAGGACAACGCGGTCACGGTGCGCGAGCGCGACACGATGAAGCAGGAGCGGGTCTCCCTGGACCAGATCGAGGGTTACCTCGCCGGGCGCCTGCTGGGCTGCTAGGTCCGCGCCGCTTCCTCCTCCTTCGCCCACCCGCCACCCGACTCGGTCGGCTGGAGGGTGGGCGTTCTGGTTCCCTACAGGTCCAGGTCCACGTACAGCGCCGCGTGGTCCGACGCCTCCGTGAGTTTCGATGTCACCGTGTCGAAGGACTTGATGCCGTCCGCGAAGATGCCGCGGGTCTCCAGGCCCACGTGCTGGACCTCGTGCCACAGCGGCGGCGGCAGCAGCAGGTAGTCGATCTTGTCCTGGAGCCGGGAGCACTCCCCGTGCGTGCCGGGCTCCCCGTGGTAGGAGGGGTGGCTCATGACATCGCGCAGCCCGGTGGCCAGAAGCTGCGCCACCGCATCGCTCTCCGGGTCGTCGTTGAGGTCCCCGGCGACCATGACGTGCGGGGTGCGCTCCGCCGCCGCCCGGTAGATCTCCGTGACCCGCCTGGCCTGGGCCAGCCGCAGCTCCGGGTCGTCGCGGAACTTGCTCTTGAGGTGGTTGCCCAGGATCACCAGCGGCGTTCCGTCGAGCTGGATCTCGAACTCGGGGCAGTCACGGCTGAACAGCCGGTCGGCCGGATGGTCCGGGTCGGTGTCGAAGAGGTGGGACCGGACGGACGAGATCGGGTGACGGCTGAGGATCCCGATGTCGATGCCCCGGGGGTCGTTGCCGTCGATGAGCAGGTTGTACGGGTACGGCCGTCTGCCCAGCGCATCCGCCAGGACGTGGGTGTTGAAGCGTTCCAGGGTGAGCCGGTCCTCCACCTCCACGGTCAGCAGGATGTCGGCGTCGACCTCCGCGACCACCCGCCCGGTGTTCCGCACCATGCTCATGTCCAGGTCGTCCTGCCCGAGTTCGGCCCAGCCGGTCCATGAACCCCGGCCGGTGGCGATGATGTCCTGAGGGGTCTTCGGCGGCCTGGTCGTGTCGAACAGCCCGGTGTGCTTCCCCGGGCGGGACTGGTTGATGACGATCGGCGGCGGGCCCTTCGGGTTCGGGTGCTTCGGGTCGTCGATGTCGAACGCCCGGTACTTCGTGACGATCCGGACGATCTCCGTCTTGTCGGTGTCCGAGTACGTAGGCAGGTCGAGGACGGCGACCAACTTGGCGAAGTCGTCGAGGACTTGCTCCCGGTCGGCCGGATTCTCCAGGCGGAAGACAGTGGGCCGGCGGAAGAGGTTCTCCATGTTGAACGTGGCGATACGGATGGTCATGGCGGGCCTCCTCGGCAGCGCGAGAACACCGCCCGGAACGGCCGGCGGCAGGCGCCGCCGGTGACTGCTCGCCGGCACTTCCATTCTCGGAGCCCGGACGGTGTCTGTCGAACGGAGGGCGGGGCCGGCCTCCGCGGCCCGGCCCCGCCCCGCCCGCCCCGGCACCGGGCGGGCTCAACGCCCCTGAAGAGACTTCACGTTGTCGCCGAACGTCCAGTTCTTCGAGCCGTCCCAGTTGATCGACCAGGTCATCAGGCCCTTGAGGGACGTGCCGTAGTGGTTCCAGGCCTGGGAGACCAGGGACGGGGACATGTAGCCGCCGCCCGCCCCGGACTGCGCGGGCAGGCCCGGGACCTGCTTGTCGTAGGGCACCTTGATGGTCGTACCCTGCACGACCAGCCCCTTGTTGAGGCAGTCGGTCTGTGCGGTGAAGCCGGCGACCGTGCCGGCCGCGTACGAGTCGCCCGAGCAGCCGTACATGCTGCCGTTGTAGTACTGCATGTTGAGCCACCACAGGCGGCCGTTGTCGGCGTACTTCTTGACGATCGGCAGGTAGGCGCCCCAGATCGAGCCGTAGGTGATGCTGCCTCCGGTGACGTACGCCGTCTCCGGGGCCATCGTGAGGCCGAAGTTGGAGGGCATCTGGGCGAGGATGCCGTCGATGATGCGGACCAGGTTGGCCTGGGAGGTGGAGAGCTGGCTGATCGACCCGCTGCCCACCAGGCCGGTCTCGATGTCGATGTCGATGCCGTCGAAGTTGTACTTCTTCAGGATCGGGACGATCGTCGAGACGAACTTGTCGGCCACGGTGGCGGAGCTGAGGTCGATGCCCGCCGCCGCGCCGCCGATCGACAGCAGGATGGTCTGGCCGGAGGCCTTGGCCGCGCACATCTCCGCGGGCGTGGCCACCTTCACGCCGGTGTCCATGCCGTCCTCCCAGAGGGCTGTTCCGTCGGAACGGATCACCGGGAAGGCCGCGTTGATCACGTTGTAGCCGTGGGCGGCGATCCTGGAGTCGGTGATCGGGGTCCAGCCGAAGGGCGGGTGGACGCCGTTGGCGGAGCCGTCCCAGTTCTCCCAGTAACCCTGCAACACCTTGCCCGCGGGACGGGACTTGACCGCGCAGGTGTCGGCGGCCGAGGCGGGGGCGGCGGCGGGGAGCTGGGTGAGCGCTGCGGTCGTGAGCGCGGCGGCGAGCAGGGCGAGGGTGCGGCGGATCATGCGAGGCCTCCCGGTGGGGTCGGGGCGCGGCGCGGATGTCGTAGACATGACAGTGCTCGTGGTCCAGACCTCACGTCAATAGGTCTGGACCATTCGGGCCGACTGGAGTGACTATGGAATGACAGATATTGAAATCTGTCAGCTGTCATGCCAAGGTGGAGCCATGACGACGCACACCCGTTCCCTCGGATCCACCGGCCCCCAGGTCTCCGCCCTCGGCCTCGGCTGCATGGGCATGTCCGCGCTGTACGGCGAGGCCGACCGCGCCGAGTCGATCGCCACGATCCACGCCGCCCTCGACGCCGGCGTGACCCTGCTCGACACCGGTGACTTCTACGCCATGGGCCACAACGAGATGCTGATCGGCGAGGCCCTGCGCACCGCCCCGGCCGCTCTCCGCGAAAAGGCGCTGACCAGCGTCAAGTTCGGCGCCCTGCGCGACCCGGACGGCGGCTGGAACGCCTACGACGGCCGCCCGGCCGCCGTGAAGAACTTCGCCGCCTACTCCCTGCAGCGGCTCGGCGTCGACCACATCGACGTCTACCGGATCGCCCGCGTCGACCCGGACGTGCCGATCGAGGAGACGGTCGGCGCCATCGCCGAACTGGTCGAGAAGGGGCACGTCCGGCACATCGGCCTCAGCGAGGCGAGCGTGGCCAACATCCGGCGGGCCGCTGCCACCGCGCCCATCTCCGACCTCCAGATCGAGTACGCGATCATCACCCGCGACATCGAGCGGGAGATCCTGCCGACCACCCGTGAGCTGGGCATCGGCATCACCGCGTACGGCGTGCTCTCCCGGGGGCTGATCTCCGGCCACTTCACCCGCGACCGGCAGCTCGGCGCGGGCGACTTCCGGGCCTTCTCACCGCGCTTCCAGGGCGACAACCTCCAGCACAACCTCGACCTCGTCGAGGCGCTGCGCAAGATCGCCGACGAGAAGGGCGTGACGGTCGCGCAGATCGCCATCGCCTGGGTGATCTCCCGGGGCTCGCAGCACAACAACGACATCGTGCCGCTCGTCGGCGCCCGCACCCGCGAGCGGCTCGCCGAGTCGCTGGGCGCGCTGGACGTCACCCTGGACGCGGCCGACCTGGCGGCGATCGAGGAGGCCGTGCCGGCGGACGCGGCGGCGGGCACCCGCTACCCGGCCGCGCAGATGAGCCATCTCGGCACCGAGCACTGACCGCGGCGCCAGGTACCGTCTAGGCCATGGCAGCGACGTCCCCGACCCCGACCCCGGCCCTGACCGCCGAACGCATCCTCGAGGCGACCGAGGAGGTGCTGCGCCGGCACGGCCCGGCCAAGGCCACCGTGGTGGACGTGGCCCGCGCGCTCGGCGTCAGCCACGGCAGTGTCTACCGGCACTTCCGGACCAAGGCGGCGCTGCGCGAAGCGGTGACGAAGCGGTGGCTGGACCGCACCTCGGAGCAGCTGTCCGGCATCGCGGCCGGCGACCGGGACCCGGAGGCCCGGCTGCGCGACTGGCTGCGGGCCCTGTTCGACGCGAAGCGCCGCAAGGCGGGCGCCGACCCCGAGCTGTTCGCCACCTACATGGTGCTGGTCGACGAGAACGGCCCGGCGGTCACCGAGCACATCGCCGACCTGACTGGGCAGCTGACCGCGATCATCGCGGACGGGGCCGGGACCGGTGTCTTCACCGTGCCCGACCCCGCCGCCGCGGCCCGGACCGTCTTCCAGGCCACCGGCCGCTTCCACGACCCGGGCTACGCGCGGGAGTGGGTGCGGCCGGAGGCCGAGGCGGACTTCGGGTCGCTGGTGGAGCTGCTGCTGCGGGGCCTCAGCTCACGTTGACCGTCACGGTCGGGGAGTAGACCTTCTTGCCGACCGCCGAGACCCGCAGGTGCTCGGTGCCCGGGGTGCTGAGCTTCGTGGTCAGCGAGTAGGAGCTGCCGTTCTTGACCTTCGCGGTCGCCTTGAGCGGGATCCACTTGCCGCCCATCTGGTGCTCGAGCACCAGCGGCCAGCCGACCTTCAGGCCGGAGGTGCGGCCGGTGACGGTCACCGAGTCACCGGGCTTGACCGAGGTCGTGTTCGCCTTGGCCGAGATCGAGCCCATGGTGGTCGGGCTCGGCTTCGGCTTCGGCTTGGCGCTCATGGTGGGCGTCGGGGTCGGCTTCGGCTTCGGCTTGGCGCTCATGGTGGGCGACGGGGTCGGCTTGGCCTCGGTGGCGAAGGCCCCGGCGGAACCGGCCGACAGCAGGGCCACGGAGAGCGCACCGGCCGCGAGGGCTCGGGAGATCTGGCGCTGGGTGGTGTGCATGGAAGTACTCCTGTCGAGGGACGGGGGGACCTCTCAAGGCTTGGCCGGGTCGCGCCGGGCGGCGACCCGGGCGCTCTCGGAAGCGGTGTGCACCGCCTTGGGATTCGGTAAAGACCGCAGGTGGCAACGGGTGCTCTGACCTTGTGATTCCTGTTCGGAAGCTCACCCGAACGGCGTAACGCGCGAGCTAGGCGGTGACCCGCCAGAAGTCCCGCATCAACGGGGTCGGCGTCGGACCCGTCATGGCCGTCTGTGTCAACAGGACCGTGACCGTGCCGGTGGCCGGGACGAGGTGTGCGGTGGTGCCGGTGCCGCCGACCCAGCCGTAGCGGCCGGGCACCGACCAGGGCTCGGCCGGGGCGACGTCGACCGAGCCGCCGTACCCCCAGCCCTGGCCCTCCAGGAACAGCGCGGCGCGCTCGCGCTGGGCCGCCGTCAGGTGGTTGGTGGTCATGCGGCTGACCGACGTGGCGGTCAGGAGACGGCGGCCGTCCGGGGTGGCACCGGCGTTCAGCAGCAGCCGGGCGAACGCCAGCCAGTCGTCGGCCGTGGAGACGAGGCCGCCGCCGCCCGAGGGGAAGCGCGGCAGGGCGCTGTACGCGCCGTCCGGGGTGTCCGTCAGGCGCAGGGTGCCGTCCGCGGCGGGGGCGTAGGAGAAGGTGAAGCGGTGCCGTTTCGACGCGGGCACCTCGAACGCCGTGTCCCGCATGCCCAGCGGCTCGAAGATCCGCTCCGCCAGGAAGTCGGGGAAGGTGCGGCCCGACACCCGGGCGACCAGGATGCCCTGGAGGGCGGACGAGGTGCCGTACAGCCAGGCCTCGCCCGGCTGGTGCAGCATCGGCACCTGGGCGAGCAGGCCCAGCCAGGTGTCCGGGTCCGGCCAGTCCCGGAAGGGGCGGCTGTGGTCCTGGATCGCGGACAGGGCCCGCACGGCGGGCAGCGAGAAGTCGTCGGCGAGGCCCCAGCCGGTGCGGAAGTCGAGCAGGTCCTCGACGGTGACCGGGCGGACCGCCGGCACCACGTCGTCGACGGGGCCCGCGGGCGTACGGACCACCATCGGCTTCGCCAGCTCCGGGAGCCAGTCGGCCACCGGGTCGCCGAGGCCGATCCGGCCCTCGTCCACCAGCATCAGCACCGCGGCGGCGGTGATCGGCTTGGTGACCGACGCGATGCGGAAGACCGAGTCCCGGGCCATCGGGGCGGACCCCTCGACGTCGGTGTGCCCGACGGCCACCACCTCGACGTCGTCGCCGCGGGCCACGAGGCCGACGGCTCCGGGGACGGTGCCGGCCTCGACGTGGCGGCGCAGGGCGGCGTGCAGCGGGGAGACGGTCATCGGTCGTCCTTCCGGTGGGCGCGGTGTCGGCCGGTACGACTCCCGCGCCCGCGGAAAGTCATCGCGAGGGCTGGGTGCCCGCGGGGTCCACGGTGGCCTGGTGGGCCTCGGCCAGATGCTCCTCCGCCTTCAGCCAGGGCAGGAACTGCGCGCCCTTCTGCCAGCCGCAGGTGTCGCATTTGATCGTGCGCTGCACCCCCGTGCGCTGCACCCGGACCACGTGTTCCCGGCCGTGCTGGTCCCAGCGGCTGACCTTGCTCTCGTCGATCTGCGACATTGACGCCTCCGGAGTCTGTGCCCGGTCTGCTGTCCGGTACGTGTCGACGGCGGGTCGACGGCAAGGAGTGTGCAACAAGACCAACATCAACGGGGATTTCTTCACCGGGTTTTGTCGAGGATGTCCCCGGAGTTCACACGGCGGACGAGACCCGGCCGCGCCGGACGAGGACGAGGTCAGGGCGGGCCGGGGGGTACCTTCCGAAACCTCCCGGTCTCAACCGCCGGATCATGAGCCGGACTTGGTCTACCGGCGGAAACCCTGGACAGGGAATTGACCCTGGCTCAAGATGAAAGCGACCTTGTGAAGCGGCCACCGGCACGGAGAGGCGATGCTGCCGGATCCTCAACGTTTCCTGGCCGTTGCCGGCCGCCGGATCGCGCGCGCCGAGGGCGCTGCCCAGGCCGTCGATGAGCTGTACCGGGTGACGGTCCCGGACCTTGCGGACGGGATGTTCGTCTACCTCGGCGACCGCTCGCCGGACGGGGCGGAGCCGGAGCGCCTGGAGTTGAACGGGGTACCCGCCCAACTCGGCGGCGTCATGGGCGGGACGCCCCCGCAGTCGAGACCGGTGGCGCCCGACGGCGCGCTCGCCGCTCTGCTGCGCTGCGGCAGGGCACGCGGCCGCGGCCCGGACGACGTGGACGAGGCCCTCCGCGAACTCCTGGGGACGGCAACCCGGCTGCCGCAGGGGAACCGGGTCCTGCTCGCCCCGCTGCGCGCCCCCGACGCCGTCGTGGGCGTGGCGGTGTTCCTGCGGCGCCCGGACCGGGAGGACTTCGTGGACGACGACATCGCCCTGGCCGACGCGCTGTCGGCGCAGACCGCGCTCGGCGTGCGCGAGGACGCCCTCGCCTCCGTGCCGCCCGCCGCGCCGAAGGCCCCGGACGAGGACCGCCTCCGCTACGTCGGCGCCGCCACCCGGCGGATCGCCCGCGGCTTCGACACCGACGAGATCGTGCTCGGCCTGTGCCGGGCCGCCGTACCGACGTACTCCGACGCGGCCCTCGTCTACCTGCGCGACCCGCTCCCGGTCGGTGACGAACGCCCCAACGGCCCGGCCGTGCTGCGGCTGCGCCGCACCGACCGGCTCAAGGGCCCCGGCGCCGAGGGCCTGGTCTGGCCCGCGGAGACGGTGGACGACGAGCAGGACGACCTGGACGCCTCCGACTGGAGCGAGGTGGTGCCCGGCGGCGCCCTCGCCGAGGTGCTGCGCGGGGTCCGGCCGGTGTTCGCCGACACCCCGCCGACCCGTGACGCGCTGGGCGAACTCGTCGGCGCGGACAGCGCGTTGAACGACTGGGTCGGCTCGCACGCGATCCTCGCCCCGCTGCGCGGCCGCCGCCGGGTCACCGGCGCCGTCGTCTTCCTGCGCCGGCCCGAGCGCCCGGCGTTCGAGCCGGCCGACCTGCTGGTCGCCGCCCAGCTCGCCACCCACACCGCGCTCGGCGTCGACAAGGCCGTCCTGTACAGCAGGGAGGCCTTCATCGCCGACCGGCTGCAGCGCGCCATGCTGCCGCACTCCCTGCCCCGGCCGACCGGCGTCCGGCTGGCGGTGCGCTACCTCCCCGCCGCCGAGACCGCGCGGGTCGGCGGCGACTGGTACGACGCGATCCCGCTGCCCGGCAGCCGGGTGGCGCTGGTCGTCGGCGACGTCATGGGCCACTCCATGACCTCGGCGGCCGTCATGGGCCAGCTGCGCACCACCGCGCTGACCCTGGCCGGCCTCGACCTGCCCCCGCAGGAGGTCCTGCACCACCTCGACGAACAGGCCCAGCGGCTCGGCACCGACCGCATGGCCACCTGCCTGTACGTCGTCTACGACCCCGTCTCGCACCGCATGACCATCGCCAACGCCGGCCATCCGCCGCCGATCCTGCTGCACCCGGGCGGCAAGACCGAGGTCCTCACGGTGCCGCCGGGCGCCCCGATCGGCGTCGGCGGCATCGACTTCGAGGCGGTCGAGCTGGACGCCCCCACCGGGGCCACCCTGCTCCTCTACACCGACGGCCTGGTCGAGTCCCGGCTGCGCGACGTGTGGACCGGCATCGAGCAGCTGCGCGAGAAGCTCGCCGCCACCGCCCAGCTGACCGGGCCCGACCGGCCGCCGCCCCTTGAAGCCCTGTGCGACGAGGTGCTCGACATGCTCGGCCCGGGCGACCGGGACGACGACATCGCGCTGCTCGCCGCCCGCTTCGACGGCATCGCGCCGACCGACGTGGCGTACTGGACCCTGGAACCGGAGGTCGGCGCCCCCGGCCGGGCCCGCCGGCTCACCCGGCAGGCCCTGGCCGGCTGGGGTCTGGAAGACCTCACCGACACCGCCGAGCTGCTGGTCAGCGAGATCGTCACCAACGCCGTACGGCACGCCTCCCGCCCGATCAGCCTGCGGCTGCTGCGCACGGACGTGCTGCGCTGCGAGGTCGGCGACGACGTGCCGCAGCTGCCGAGGCTGCGCCAGGCCAAGGCCACCGACGAACACGGCCGCGGCCTGTACCTGGTGCACCGGCTGGCCCGGCGCTGGGGTACGACCCGGCTCGGCACCGGCAAGATCGTGTGGTTCGAACTGGGCGGCAGCGGCTGAGCGCTCCGCCTGCAGTGCCGCGATATGCCGTGTGCGGCGCCGTCGTGGCTGGTCGCGCAGTTCCTCCCCCAGCTTCGGCCGGGGGTACCCCCAGCGCCCCTCGGGGCGCTGGTCAGCTCACGGTGCGGGGCAGCCGCAGGCTGAGCAGGCCGGTCACCACCGCCAGGCCCAGTTGCACCAGCAGGGTGGTGATCAGGGCGTCCCGCATGCCCTGGTGCGGGACCAGGGACAGGAACAGGGTGCCCAGGGTGGCCACGCCGAGGGCGAGCGCGGACTGCTGGGTGGTGACCATCACGCCACTGCCCACCCCGGCCCGGGCCGGCGGCACCTCCGACATCACCAGCCGCAGCACGTTGGGCAGTTGCAGGGCCTGACCGGCACCGGCGATGGCGACCCCGGGCAGCAGCCCGGTGAAGTCCAGGTGCGGCCAGTCCCGCCGGGCGGCGAGCACGATGAGGACGATGCCGGCCATCTGGATCACGGACCCGGCGGTCACCACCCGGCTGCCGTACCGGGCGATCAGCCGCGGTCCGGCGAGCGAGACGAACAGGAAGGCGACCGCCATCGGGGCGAGCGCCATCCCGGCCGGGACCGGCCCCAGGTTCTCCCCGCTCTGCAGGGCCACGGCGATCACGAACATGAACCCGCTGAACCCGATCGAGAACGGCAGCATCAGCGTCAGCCCCCGGCGCAGCGAGGCGAGTTCGAACAGGCTCGGCGGGACCAGCGGCGTACGGCCCGCCCGGTCGGCGCGCCGCTCCACGGCGTAGAAGGCGGCGGCCACGCCCGGGAACGCGGCCAGCGACAGCCAGGTCCACAGCGGCCAGCCCGCCGCCCGGCCCTCGGTGAGCGGGGCGAGCAGGGCGAGCAGGGAGGCGGCGAGCAGCACGGTCCCGGGTCCGTCGACGGGCTCGGGCGTCTGGGACCGCGTCTCCGGCACGAACCGCGCGCCGAGCACCAGCCCGACGACCACGACCGGCACGTTGACCAGGAACACGGCACGCCAGCCGGTGCCCGCGATGTCGGCGGCGACCAGCACCCCGCCGAGTATCTGCCCGGCCACCATGGAGAGGCCGGCGGTGGCGCCGTACAGGCTCATGGCACGGGCACGGCGGCCGCCGCGGGTGGCGGCCTGGATGGTGGCGAGGACCTGCGGGAGCATCGCGGCGGACGCGGCGCCCTGGGCGACCCGGGCGGCCACCAGCGTCCAGGCGCTGGGCGCGAGTCCGCAGGCCAGCGAGGTCAGGCCGAACGCGGCCATGCCGCCGAGGAAGAGCCGGCGGCGCCCGAACAGGTCGCCGAGCCGCCCGCCGAGCACGAGCAGCACGGCGTAGGCGACGCCGTACCCGGCGACGACGAGTTCCAGGACCGCCTCGCCCGCGTGCAGGTCGGCGCCGATGGTGGGCAGGGCGACGTTGACGATGAAGAAGTCGATGAGAGGAAGTGCGGCGGCGAGCAGGACGGTGAACAGCCCGGAGCCGCCGAGCGCCGGTGGCGCGGACGGGGACCGTACGGTCGCGGTGGTGGCGGTTTCGGTCATGCACCGAGCCTGCGGTCTGTCTCAGACTGGTACCAGAGTCTCCTTGTCCTGGTAGCAGAAGTACCTGGCAACAGGATCGGCGAGGCGGCAGTCTGGATCCATGACGACGACGGCGCAGGAGACGACGAGCCCCCGGCAGACAGCGGCCCCCGCCCCGGGCCGGGGTGCCGACATCCGGCGGCACGAGCTGGCCGCGTTCCTGCGCAGCCGCCGGGAGCGGATCACCCCGGAGGAGGTGGGCCTGCCGCGCGGCACCCGCCGCCGCACCCCCGGCCTGCGCCGCGAGGAGGTCGCGCAGCTCTCCGCGGTCGGCGTCACCTGGTACACGTGGCTCGAACAGGCCCGGGACATCCAGGTCTCCGTCCAGGTCCTGGACGCCCTCGCCCGCACCCTGCGGCTCGACGGCACCGAGCGCGCCCACCTCTTCCAGCTGGCCGAAGCCGTCGACCCGACACCGGCCGCGAGCTGCACGGGCGTCACCCCGGCCCTGCACGAGATGCTCCGCGCCCTGGAACCCCTCCCGGCCTCCGTCCAGAACAGCTGCTACGACATCCTCGCCTACAACCGCACCTACGGCCGCCTGATGGGCGACCTCGACGCGGTGCCGCCCGAGGACCGCAACTGCATGATCCTCGTCTACACCAACCCCGAGTGGCGCCGCTCGATCGTCAACCTGGAGGAGACCCGCCGCCTGATGGCCGCCAAACTCCGCGCGTCCATGGCCGGCCATCTCGCCGAGCCGGCCTGGAAGATGCTGGTCAAGCGGCTGGCGGCGGAGTCCGCGGAGTTCCGCGAGAACTGGGAGCGCTACGAGGTGGTGGACCCGCGCGCCAGGACCAAGCAGTTCCTCAACCCGTACGTCGGCCACCTCACCCTGGAACACACGGACCTGTTCCTGAACCCGGGGTCCGGGGCGCGGATGGTCACCTACGTCCCGGCCGACGAGGACACCCGGGAGCGCCTGGAGCGGCTGCACGACCTGGCGCGGGCGGGGACGGCGAAGCCGAACTCCTGACCGGGTCACGGGAATTCGTTCGCGCAACTGAGTACGCGTACTCAGGACCGGGGCGCCGTCCTCCCCCGACCATGCAGGAGGGGAGTGGGAACGACGAATCGACGTATCGACGACCGGCCACGGGGGAGAAGACGATGGAATCCGGCCCGGCCCGCACCGTTGTCCGGCTGATGCTCACCAACCGCCTCTCGGTGGCCTACCTGGTCCTGGTCGCGGTCGTCATCGCCAAGGCCGCCGTCGACTCCGGCGACGCCGACGAGCACGGCTCCGACTACGCCTGGCTCTGGCCGCCCCTGGTCACGTTCCCGGTCTTCCCGCTGCTCGCGGCGCTCGGCAGGACGGCCTGGCGCACGGACACCCCGAACTGGTTCTTCATCGGCACGGTCGTCGTCTCGGCCCTGCTCCAGTCCCTGGCCCTGGGCGCTCTGCGCCACGCCGTCCTGGCCCGGCACCGCCGCTCGGTCCACTCCTGCTGACCGCCGTCTGCGATCGCGCCCCGGTCAGACTCCGGCCGCCCCGCCGAGCAGCTCCCGCACGGCGTCGAGCGCGGCCCGTACGGTCGTGGGGTCGGCGCCGGGGCGGGCGAGGGCGCTCATCGGGATGGGGGTGACGGCGGGCAGGCCGTCGTACCGGCTCAGGCCGTCCGGGGCCGGGCCGACCGCGGCGATGAGGGCGACGCCCTGCCCGGTGCGGGCGATGTCGAGGACGCCCGCGAGATAGCCGGCGTCGCCGACGACCGTGGCCGGCACGCCCTGCGCGGCGAGGGTGGCGATGGCCCGGCGGCGGATGGCGCAGGGTTCCTCGATGGCGACCAGCGGCACGGGGGAGGGGGCGTCGGGCCGCCGCCAGCCGGGGGTCGCGTGCCAGGAGAGCGGAAGGCCGCCGACGGGTGTGCCCTCGGTGGCCGCGGCCTCGGTGACGTACACCGCCACGTCCACGCCGCCCCGCTCGACCGCCTCCACCAGCCGTGCGGAGCGGTCGATGCGGTACCGGACCCGGCAGCCGGGCCGCACCTCCTGGACGGCGGCGGTGAGCCGGGGCAGGAACTGGTCCGCCGCGTGCTCGGTGGAGCCGATGGTGACGGTGTCGCCGTCCGTGTCCAGCAGCACCCGCAGGGCCTCGTCGTGGACGGCGAGGATGCGCCGGGCCTGTTCGAGCAGCAGGCGTCCCTCGGGGGTGAACCGGGTGCCGCGTCCCTCGCGTTCGACCACGGGGTGCCCCAGCGCCTTCTCCAGTCTGCGCACGTGCTGGCTCACCGCCGACTGGCTGAGGGCGAGGGCGCGGGCGGCCCGGTGGAAGCCGCCGCAGTCGGCCACCGCGGTCAGGCTGCGCAGGGCCACGATGTCGAGGACGGGCTGGGGCATACCGGTGACGGTAGCCGTTCGCCCGACCGATCGCGATCCCTGATCGGTTTCGATGCGGAATCATCGTTGGACGCGTTCGGTCGCCGCCGCTCATGATGGACGCATGTTCGCGACCGCCACGGCTGCCCTTCTGACGCAGCGCCGAGTCATCGACTTCGGCGTGGCGTGCAGCGCCCGCTGTCGCTGATTCCTCCGCGCGTACGCGCGCCCTTCCGCCGCCTCCACCGACATCGCAACGTGGCTGACACGTGCCGGTGACGGCCGCCCGCTGCTTCCCCACCGTCTCTTTCCCCTGCTCCGGAACGGGAGTTGCCCCCTCATGCCCTCCTCCTGGGACGAACCCGAAGGCCTCGCCCCGCGCGGCACGCTGATCGTGCTGGTCGGCCGCGGTGAACACGGCGGCGTGTACGAGCGGTTCGGCCGCCGGCTGGCCTTCGACGCCTACCGCGTCCGCGCCCTCGGTGACCCGGCCGCCGACCCCTCGGTCCTCGACGAGGCCGCCAAACTGCTCGCCGACGAGTCGCTGCCCGGCCCGAAGGTCCTGGTCGGCTCGGACAGCGGCGCCCGGTACGCCGTGGAGCTGGCCGTCGAGCCCGCCTCCGGGGCCGACGCGCTGATCCTGGCCGGGCTGCCCACCGGCCCCTGGACGGCGGACGGTTGGGAGACCGAGATCGAGGCACGCACCGGCTGCCCCACCCACCAGGCCCGGCTGGCCGGCGACCCCGCGTTCCGGCGCGGGGCCCTCGACGAGACCCCCGACCTGTCCGACCTGCGCTGGGACGCGGTACGGGTACCGGTGCTGGCCCTGCACGGCAAGGACGACCCGGTCAGCCCGGTGGCTGCGGCCCGCGCGGCCTACGACGGCTCCCCGGCCCACCTGGTGGAGTTCACCGGCGGCCGCCACGACGTCCTCAACGACGCCCTGCACCGCACGGCCGCCGCCACCGTCGTGCTGTTCCTGGAACGGCTGCGCCTGTCGCCCGAGCTCCCCCTGATCGCGGAGGGCCTCGCATGAGCGGGCGGGTGCCGCCCGGCACCGACGGCCCGGCCGCGACCGGACCGCTCCCGGCGCTGAGGGGTTGCGCATGACGACCGAATCGCTGAAGGCCCCGCTGCCCGCGCCGCAGGCCGCGCCCACGGCCGGGCGCGTCACGATCCGCGGCACCGTCCGGCAGGGCCGCCGGCCGGCCGTGCCCCGTTCCGTGCGGCGCGCGGCCGGACCGGTCGGCCTGGTCCTGCTCTGGTTCCTGGCCTCCGCCACCGGCATCCTGCCGGAGTCCGTGCTGGCCTCCCCGGTGGACGTGCTCAAACAGGCCGTCGACCTCACCAAGGACGGCGAACTGCCCCGCGCCGTCGCCGCGTCCGGCCGCCGGGCCGCCGTCGGCTTCCTCATCGGCGCCACGGTCGCCCTCGTCCTCTCCCTCCTCGCCGGGCTGTTCCGGCTCGGCGAGGACGTCATCGACTCCTCGATGGGCATGTTCCGGGCGATCCCCTGGGTCGGTCTGATCCCGCTGTTCATCGTCTGGTTCGGCATCGAGGAGACCCCGAAGATCGCCCTGGTCGCGCTCGGCGTCACCTACCCCCTGTACTTCAACATCTACGGCGGCATCCGCTCCGCGGACGCCCAACTCGTCGAGGCCGCGCGGATGATGGGCCTCGGACGGCTCGGCCTCGTCGTGTACGTGATCCTGCCGAGCGCGCTGCCCGGTGCCCTCGTGGGCCTCCGGTACGCCCTGTCGACGGCGTGGCTGGCCCTGGTCTTCGCCGAGCAGATCAACGCGGACGCGGGCCTCGGCTACCTGATGAGCAACGCCCAGCAGTACTTCCGTACCGACGTCATCGTGCTCTGCCTCGTCGTCTACGCGCTGCTCGGCCTGGCCTGCGACCTCGTCGTACGGATCCTGTCGCGCCGCCTCCTGACCTGGCGCGCCAACTTCGAGGGCGAGGCGTGAGCGTCATGGCCAACAGCGTGGAGACCAGGGCGCTTTCCCGGACCTTCGACGGCAACACCGTCCTGCACGACCTCGATCTCGACATCCGCGAGGGCGAGTTCGTGGCCCTGCTCGGGCACAGCGGCTGCGGCAAGTCGACGCTGCTGAGGATCCTCGCCGGCCTCGACGACGAGATCGGCGGCGAGGTGACCGTGCCGGTGCGTCGCAGCGCCGCGTTCCAGTCGCCCCGGCTGCTGCCCTGGCTGAAGGTGTGGCGCAACGTCGTCCTCGGCCTGCCCGGCCGACCCGACCGGGCGCTCGCCGCGAAGGCTCTGGACGAGGTGGGCATCGCGGACCGCGCCGGGGTGTGGCCGAAGACCCTCTCCGGCGGCCAGGCGCAACGCGTCTCGCTGGCCCGCGCCCTGGTCCGGGAGCCCGAACTGCTGCTCCTGGACGAGCCGTTCGGCGCCCTCGACGCCCTCACCCGCGGCAGGGTCCAGCAGCTCGTCGCCGAACTCTGGCAGTCGCACGGCTGTGCGGTCCTCCTGGTCACCCACGACGTGGAGGAGGCACTGCTGCTCGCCGACCGGGTGCTGGTGATGGACGGCGGCCGCATCGCCCACGAACTCACCGTCGGCCTGCCCCGCCCCCGCGACCTGACCACCCCCGACTTCGTCTCCCTGCGCGCCCGGCTGCTCGGCTGGCTCGGCGTCACCCGCACCTTGGAAGGAACCCCCTCGTGACACGCGCCATACGTGGAACACGCAGACTCGCCGCCACCGCCACCGCCACCGCCACCGCCGCCACTGCCGCGCTCAGCGCCCTCGCCCTGCTGGCCCTGACCGCCTGCGGCGCGGACTCCTCGGCGGACGCCTCCTCCAAGGGGCAGGTCACCCTCACCATCGGCGACCAGGCCAAGACCCTGCAGACGATCGTCGCCGCCTCCGACGCCCTCAAGGGCGCCGCGTACAAGGTGAAGTGGGCCGAGTTCGAGGGCGCCGCCCCGCTCTACCAGGCCGTCCAGGCAGGGGCCGCCGACACCGGCTACTCCGCCGACCTGCCCGCCCTCCAGGCGCTCAGCGGCGGGGTGAAGCTGAAGAACGTCGCCGCCCTGAAGAACGACGGCACCCACGTCGGCATCGTCGTCCGCAAGGACTCCGGCATCGACAGCGTCAAGGACCTCAAGGGCCGGAAGGTGGTCGTCTCCTCGGCCAAGGGCAGCGTCTCGGAGTACCTGCTGGCCAACGTGCTGAAGCAGAACGGGCTCAGCTACCAGGACGTCCAGGTGCAGTACCTGCTGCCGACCGACGCGCAGGCCGCCTTCGCCTCCGGGAAGATCAGCATCTGGGCGACCTTCGGCGTCTACCAGGCCGTCGGACTGGAACAGGGCGGCCGGCTGCTCGTCGACGGCGCGGACGGCCGGGTCAGCGGCATCGGCTTCGTCAACGCCTCCGACAAGGCCCTCGCGGACGCCGGCAAGAAGGCCGCGCTGTCCGACTTCCTCAAGCGCCTCGGTACGGCCCTGAAGTGGACCAGCACCCATCAGGACGCCTACGCGAAGGCCATCGAGCAGCGCAACGGCGCCGACGCGTCCGTGGCCAGGACCCTCGCCTCGGCCGCGTACAGCCAGGTGCTGCCGATCACCTCCGACGTGAACACGACCGTCCAGGGCGTCGCCGACCTCATGAACGGCATCGGCGTGCTCGACCCGAACGTGGACGTGGCGAAGGCCGCCGACACATCCCTCCTCAAGTAGCCGCAGCAGCCAAGGGAGTCGTTCATGCCCGTCGAGTTCATCAGCGCCGTCCACACCGACGCCGGAGCCTCAGGACCCGCCGCCTCCAGCCGTACCGGCCTCGACGTCGGCCACCTGCGCACGTACGCCCGCGCCCTGGACGACGGCGGCTTCGACCACACCCTGGTCGCCTACCACTCCGCCTCCCCGGACGCCTTCCAGGTCGCCCAGTTCGTCGCCACCCACACCGAACGCGTCCGCCCGATCCTCGCCCACCGCCCGGGCGTGATCTTCCCGACCCACGCGGCCCGCGCCCTCGCCACCCTCGACCGGATCAGCGACGGCCGCCTCACCCTGCACGTCATCTCCGGCGGCAGCGACGAGGAGCAGCGCCGCGAGGGCGACTACCTCGACAAGGCCGAACGGTACGAGCGCTCGGACGAGTACATCCAGATCCTCCGGAAGGTCTGGCAGGCCGACGGCCCCGTCTCGCACGAGGGCAAGTACTTCAGGTTCGAGGGCTACCACTCGGACGTGAAGCCGGTGCACGGCCTGGTCCCGATCTCCGTCGGCGGCTCCTCCCAGGACGCCTACCGGGTCGGCGGACAGCAGGGCGACATCTTCGGCCTGTGGGGCGAGCCGCTGAAGGAGACGGCCGAGCAGATCGCCGCCGTCAACGCGGTCGCCGACGCGGCCGGCCGCCCGCACCCCCGGATCTGGGTCTCCTTCCGCCCGATCATCGCGCCCACCGAGGAACTCGCCTGGGAGAAGGCACACCGCACCCTCGGCGTCCTCAAGGACCAGGCCCGCACCACCGAACAGCTCCGCCACTACCGCACCACAGGACGTCCGGCGAACGTCGGCTCCCAGCGGCTGCTCGACATCGCCGAGCGCGGCGAGGTCCACGACCGCTGCCTGTGGACCGCCCCCGCCGTCGCCACCAACGCGGCCGGCGCCTCCACCGCCCTCGTCGGCACCCCCGAGACCGTCGCCCGGGCACTCCTCGACTATGTCGACATCGGCTGCGACCTGCTGTCGATCCGCGGCTACGACCCGCTCAACGACGCCATCGACTACGCCCGGCACGTCCTCCCCCTGGTCCGCCAGGAACTGGCCCACCGCGCGGCGACCGCCCCCGCCGCCTGACCTCTGCGGAACCTCGCGCGTACGCCGGGGAGACCGGCGACCGGAACGAAGGCCAGAACCCGTGACCACCACAGACACCACCACAGACTCCACCACTGCCCCCGCCCGGCTGCTCGGCCTGCTCGCCCGCGACCTGCCGCCCGACCGGCTGGCCACCGACCCCCGCACGCCGGCCGCCCACGCGACCGACCGCTCCGGCACCCGCCCCGAAGGGCTGCCGCTGGCCGTCGTACACGCGCGGCGCACCGAGGACGTCACCGTGACCCTGCGGCACGCGCACGCGCTGCGGGTGCCGGTGGTTCCCCGGGGCGCGGGCACCGGTCTGTCGGGCGGGGCGACGGCCGGCGAGGGCTCCCTGGTCCTGGACCTGTCCGGGATGAACCGCATCCTCGAACTGTCCGCGGACGACCAGCTGGCGGTCGTCGAACCGGGCGTGATCACCGCCGAGTTGGACCGCGCGGCGGCCGCACACGGGCTGCGTTACGCACCCGACCCGGCGAGCGCGGCCCTGTCCACGATCGGCGGCAACATCGCCACCAACGCGGGCGGCCTGCGCTGCGTCAAGTACGGCGTGACCCGGGACAGCGTGCTGGGTCTTGAGGCGGTCCTCGCGGACGGCACGGTGATCACCACGGGCCGCCGTACCGTCAAGGGCGTCACCGGCTACGACCTCACCGCGCTGCTGACCGGCTCGGAGGGCACCCTCGCGGTGATCACCGGGGCCACCCTGCGGCTACGGCCGCTGCCCGCGGCGACGGCGACCCTGGCCGCGTACTTCGCCACGTTCGAGGCGGCGGCACAGGCGTCGTACGCGATCGCGCGGGCCGGGGTGGTCCCGGCCCTCGCGGAACTGCTCGACGGACCGGTCCTCGAGGCCGTCGACCCGGCCCTGCGCGAGCGCGGCGCCGCCCTGCTGATCGTGCAGTGCGACGGCGCCGGGGCGACCGCCGAGGCGCAGGCGGTGGCGGACGTCCTGGCGCCGTCGGCCACCAGCGTGCGGACGACCACCGACCCCGCCGAGGCGGAGGCCCTGCTGTCCGCCCGGCGCCAGGCCCTCCCCGCGCTGGAACGCCTCGGACGCCCCCTCATCGAGGACATCGCGGTACCCCGCTCCCGGCTCGCCGAGGCGGTCCGCGAGATCCGCGCGATCTCGGCCCGCCACGAGACGCCGGTCTTCACCGTCGCCCACGCGGCCGACGGCAACCTGCACCCGATCCTCGTGGTCGACCCGGCCCTGGACCGCCTGCCGGACGCGGCCTGGGAGACGGCGGGCGAGATCTTCGCCCTGGCCCTGCGCCTGGGCGGCACTCTCACCGGCGAACACGGGGTCGGCGTCCTCAAGCGGCAGTGGGTCGCCGAAGAACTCGGGCCGGCCGCGCACGCATTGCAACGCCGCCTGAAGGAGGTCTTCGACCCGCACGGGATCCTCAACCCGGGCAAGGCCCTGTGAGCTTCTGAGGGCGGTACCTCTAGACGCGCTCCGCGCTCCCCACGGCCGCGCGGATCTCCGGTGCCGCCAGCCGCTCCGCGGCCCGCTCCGCCGTGGCGCGGGCCCAGCTGCCGTTCGTCACGGCGCCCAGAAGCAGGACCGCGAAGCCGCAGCCGGCCAGGATCCACCAGCCGGGGCGGGCGGCGCCCACGAACCGGCCGGCGTACGACGACGAACCGATCCCGGAGGCCAGCACCGCGCCGATCACCGCGACGCCCAGGGTCTGGCCCAGCTGGCGGCTGGTGGAGGCGACCGCGGCGGCGACGCCGGCCTGGGACCTCGGCATGCCGGAGACCGCCGTGTTGGTGATCGGGGCGTTCACGAAGCCGAAGCCGATGCCGAACAGGACGTAACCGAGGAAGAGGGTGGTGTCGGAGGTCTCCGCCTCGAACGCGGCGAACAGGACCGCGCTCGCGGTCATCGCGACGCCGGCGATCACCAGCGGCAGGCGCGGGCCCCGGCTGCCGACCAGACGGCCGGCCAGCGGGGCGCACAGGAACATCGGGACCGCCATCGGCAGCATCCACAGGCCCGCGTGCAGGGCGTCCAGTCCGCGCACGTTCTGCAGGTACAGCGTGGAGAGGAACAGGAAGCCGCCCAGGGACGCGAACGCGCTGATCGCGATCACGGTTGCGCCGCTGAACGGCGCCGAGCGGAAGAAGCGCAGGTCGATCAGGGGCTCGTCGCGGCGCGGCTCGAACCAGAGGAGGCCGGCCAGGGCGACGAGGGCCACCGCGGCGAAGGGGAGGACCGTGCCCGCGCCGGCCGTCGGCGCCTCGATGATCGCGTACGTCAGCGAGCCGAACAGGGCGATGACCAGCACCTGGCCGACCGGGTCGGGCCGGCGGGCCTTCGGCGCCCGGGACTCCGGCACGAAGCGCAGCGTCAGCAGGACGGCCGCCAGGCCCACCGGGATGTTGACCCAGAAGATCGCCCGCCAGCCGACCGACTCCACGAGCAGGCCGCCGACCAGCGGTCCGGCGGCCATGGATATACCGACCACCGCACCCCACACGCCGATCGCCCGGGCCCGCTCGCGCGGGTCGGTGAAGGTGTTGGTGATGATCGACATGGCGACCGGGTTGAGCATCGAGCCACCCACCGCCTGGACCATGCGGAACGCGATCAGCGAGTCCAGGTTCGGCGCGAGGGAGCAGAGCAGCGAGCCGATCGAGAAGACGACCAGGCCGGTCATGAAGACCTTCTTGCGGCCGACCCGGTCGCCCGTGGAACCGGCGAGCATCAGCAGCGAGGCGAGGACCAGGGTGTACGCGTCGATCGTCCACTGCAGGCCGGCCGTCGAGGCGTGCAGCTCGCGCTGCATGGACGGCAGGCCGACATTGAGCGCGGTGGTGTCGAGACTGACGATGAGCAGGCTCATACAGCAGATGGCGAGGACGAGCATGCGGCGGCGGGGGCTGAGCTCGGGCATGCGCTCCATCGTACGCCCGTTTCGATAGTGCGTCTAACTAATGAGTGATACATGATCGTGACGGGGGAGTGCGGGAGAGGCGGTTGTCCACAGGGCGGACGAGCACCGGACGAGCACCGCGCGGCGTACGGGACAATGGGGGAATGCCCGAGCCCACGTCCCCCCTCCAGGTCGGCCCGCACACCGTCCGGCCGCCGGTCGTCCTCGCCCCCATGGCGGGGATCACCAACGCGCCCTTCCGGACCCTGTGCCGGGAGTTCAGCGGCGGCAAGGGGCTGTTCGTCAGCGAGATGATCACGACCCGGGCGCTGGTCGAGCGCAACGAGAAGACCATGCAGCTGATCCGCTTCGACGAGACCGAGAAGCCCCGGTCCATCCAGCTGTACGGCGTCGACCCGGCCACCGTCGGCAAGGCCGTCCGCATGATCGCGGAGGAGGGCCTGGCCGACCACATCGACCTGAACTTCGGCTGCCCGGTCCCGAAGGTGACGAGGAAGGGCGGCGGGTCCGCCCTCCCCTACAAGCGGAACCTGCTGCGCGCCATCCTCCGCGAGGCCGTCGCCGGCGCCGGTGACCTGCCCGTCACCATGAAGATGCGCAAGGGCATCGACGACGACCACATCACCTACCTCGACGCCGGCCGGATCGCCGTCGAGGAGGGCGTCACCTCCATCGCGCTGCACGGCCGCACCGCCGCCCAGCACTACGGCGGCACCGCCGACTGGGAGGCCATCGCCCGGCTCAAGGAGCACGTCCCGGAGATCCCCGTGCTCGGCAACGGCGACATCTGGTCGGCGGAGGACGCGCTCCGGATGGTGCGGGAGACGGGCTGCGACGGAGTGGTCGTGGGCCGCGGCTGCCTGGGCCGGCCATGGCTCTTCGCGGACCTGGTCGCCGCCTTCGAGGGCCGTACGGAGGACGTCCTGAAGCCGTCCCTCCGTGAGGTCGCCGACGTCATGGTCCGGCACGCGACCCTGCTCGGCGAGTGGCTCGGCGACGAGTCCAAGGGCGTCGTCGACTTCCGCAAGCACGTCGCCTGGTACCTGAAGGGCTTCGCGGTCGGCAGCGAGATGCGCAAGCGCCTCGCCATCACGTCGTCCCTGGCGGAACTCCGCGCCGGCCTGGACGAACTGGACCTCGACCAGCCCTGGCCCGCCGGTGCCGACGGGCCCCGCGGCCGTACGTCCGGCAACAACCGGGTGGTGCTGCCGGACGGCTGGCTGAAGGACCCGTACGACTGCGCGGGCATCGGCGAGGACGCGGAACTGGATACGTCCGGGGGCTAGTTGGTCTTCGGGTGCGGGGTGGAGCCGTACGCCGTCAGGAACTTGTCGCGGAACGCGCTCATCTTCCACACCGGGGCGTTGTGCGCCGGACGCAGGCCGTCGGTCCAGTTCCAGGAGTCGATCGCGTCAAGGACCTTCGGGTCCTTGGCGACGATCGAGATCGGCACGTCACGGCTGGCCTGGTTGCCGCTGACCCGGGCGATCGGCTGGTGGTCGCCGAGGAAGACGAGCACCGTGTTGTCGTTGCCGTAGCGCTCCAGCCACTCGGTGAGCGCGGTCACCGAGTACTGGATCGACTTGCCGTACTCCTGGCGGGACTTGGTGGTGTCGGCGATGACGTCGGACGCCTTGTTGCCGGCCTTCTGGATGGCGTCGAAGATCGAGCCGTCGCCCAGCTGGTCCCACGGCACCATCTTCGGGATCGGCGCCCACGGCTGGTGGCTGGAGGTCAGGATCAGGAACGACATCCGGGACTTGCCGTCGGCCGGCTTCTTGCTGTGCACCCGGTCCTGGAACTGCTGGAGCGCGTACTGGTCGGGCATCGTCGACCAGCTGAACTTCGGTCCCTTGTAGCCGAGCTGGAAGGCGTTGTAGACCTTGTCGAGGCCGTAGTAGCTCTGCTCCGGCCAGCCCTTCTGGATGCCCGGCATCACGCCGACGGTGTCGAAGTCACCGGTCTTCTGGAACGCCTTGGTGATGCTCAGGTGGTCACTGGCCATGACGGTCCGGTAGCGCTGCTGGTTGCTCACCCACAGCCCCGACATGGTCGTGGAGTGCCCGAGCCAGCTGCTGCCGCCGTAGGTCGCGGACGTCAGCCAGCCGCTCTTCGCGTGGAAGCCGGCCTTCGCGAGGGCCTGGGTCCGGACGGCGAGGGTGCTGTCGACGCCGGGCGCCTCGATCGGGTCCTCGACGGCGCTGCGGCCGTAGCTCTCGATGAACGTGAAGACCACGTCCTTGCCGCGCAGGCTGGTCAGCAGCTGGTCGGGCGGGGTGTTCCCGAAGGCGTCCACCTTGGCGACCTTCTGGAACTCCGCCTCGTCGTGCAGGGTGTCCTTCACCTGACGGGCCTTGATCTCCAGCGTGGTCGCGGTGCTGTCGGCGGCGAGCGGCACACCGCCGGCGAGCTGGACGCCGAAGGAGGAGCAGGTGATCCAGACGACCCCGGCGATCAGCGTGCCGCGGGTGGCCCGCCCCGGATGCCGGGCGAGCAGATTGCTCAGCCGGACCGTCGCCAGCGCGAGCAGCACGAACAGCAGCAGCACGAGGACTACGGCACCGACGCTGACGGCGAGGGTGGCCGTCCGGCCCAGCGTGTCCTCCAGATACGACTCCGCGTCGCCGAGCAGGCTCCAGTCCAGGATGGCGTTGAAGCTCCGGCCCAGGTACTGCTTGAACCCCATGTCGAGGGCGTTGACCAGGGTCAGCGCGCCCAGCACCACGCCGAACAGCGCGGCCAGCACGATCCGGGGCCGCCGGGGCAGCGCCAGCGCGACCGCGGCCGCGATGATCCCCTCGGACGGCAGCCGCACGAACTTCGCGGGCCCGAGCGCGACGACGGTGTTCGGCATCACCAGCGCCGCGATCACGAGCGCGGCACAGAGCACGGTGACACTGATCGACAGCACGGAGGCAGCGGTGGGATGAGCCTCCCGCCACGCCTCCCGCCGCTCCCGAACCCGCCCACTCCAGGCGGCCCAGCCGCGCCGCCGGGGGCGGGGGGTGTCCGGGGCGGGGGCGGGTTCCGGGTCGGCTTTGGCGACGGCCTTGGGCTCGGGGTCGGTTTCGACGGCGGCTTCGGGCTCGGATCCGGGATCGGTCCCGGCGGCGGCTATGGACTCGGGGGCGGCCTCAGGGGTCGCTTCGGCCTCGGGCGCGGCGTCGCTCGACTCGTCGGCGGACGCGGCCTCGGCATCGGGCTCGGGAGTCCCGGACGCCTCGGAAGCCGCTTCCTGCTCGGACTTCGCGACCTCGGACTCCTCCGGCGGAGTTTCGCGTTCGGACGGCCCGGACGGCGTGTCCGATGGCTGGCGAATGCTCGTGTGCTGAGACAACCCGGAGGTCCTTCCGTGCGAGACCCGTGAAACGGAAGGCGGGCCAACGCTCGGAGGCCGAACCCGCCACAATTCCGTACGGCTCTCTTTAGGTCCGTGTTCAGGCCATTCGGCAAACACCGGGCAAACACAGCATGCGACGCCGGGAGGCGCCCCCGAAGGGGCGCGGGGCTGTGTCCATGTGCGGCTCCGCCGCGTGGGCGCGACCAGCCCCCACCGGCCCGCACCCGGCGTACGGCCCCCTACGCACCCCCCACTGCAGTCAGCAGCGCCAACGGAGCCGCCGCCGACCGGGACTCCCGTACGCACGCATGCGGATACGGCACCGGCTCCGGATGCGAGTCCCTGCCGTACCCGGCCAGCACCTCCGGCAACCGGTGCCCGCCGGCCGTCGCCGCGTCCACCAGCCCGTGCGCCACGGCCCGTGCCTCGTCGTGCAGCCCGTACCGGGCCAGCCCCAGCGCGATCAGCGCGTTGTCGTGCGGCCACACCGACCCGCGGTGGTACGACAGCGGGTGGTACGCCGCCTGCCCCGCGGCCAGCGTCCGCACCCCCCACCCCGAGAAGAAGTCCGGCTCCAGCAGCCGCCGCCCGACCACCTCCCCGTACTCCTTGTCCAGCAGCCCGGACCACAGCAGATGCCCGGCGTCCGAGGCGAGCGCGTCGACCTGCCGTCCCTCCCCGTCAAGGGCCAGCGCGGGGAAGGACGCCTCCCGCATCCAGAAGTCCTGCTGGAACCGGTCCCGCAGATCACCGGCGGCCTGCTCCAGGAGCGCCGCGTACGTCTCGTCGGCCCACGCCGTCCGCGCCAGCCACGCCGTCCGGCGCAGCGCGTCGTACGCGTACCCCTGCGCCCCCGCCGCCATCACGGTCCCCATCGGCCGGCTGCCGTCGGCGGAGCAGATCGCGCCGGGGGAGTCCTTCCAGTTCTGGTTGGCGAGGCCGCCCTTGTCCGCGCGGTAGACGAGGTAGCCGCGCGAGGTCAGGCCGCCGTGGTCGAGCATCCACCCGACGGCCGCGCGGGCGTTGCGTTCGAGCCGCCGGGCCATCTCGGCGTCCCCGGTCTGCTCCACGTACGCGCCGAGCAGGATCAGGAACAGCGGTGTCGCGTCGACCGATCCGTAGTAACGCCCGTACGGCACCTGCCCGAAGTGGGCCAGTTCGCCGTGGCGTACCTCGTGGACGATCTTCCCGGGCTGGGCCACGGAGTGCGCGCCGGTCTCGGTGGCCTGGGTGGCGGCGAGGGCGGGCAGGGTGGCGGCGGCCAGACGGGGGCGGTAGGGCAGGGCGAAGAGGGAGGTGAGGAGGGCGTCGCGGCCGAGCAGGGTGAGGAACCAGGGGGCCCCGGCCGCCGGGACCCTGAGCTCCTCGCCGTCCGGTCCGGTGGCCGGCACCTGGAGCGCGGCGAGGTCGGAGAGGCCGCGGGCGCAGGCCGCCGCCAGCTCCGGCCAGCCCGTCGGGAAGGCCACGCCCTCCACGAACTCGCCCTCCAGCGCGAGGAGCTGCTCGTTCAGCGCGGCCGGGTCCCGGGGCACCCGGAGCGCCCGCCGGTCGCCGTGCGGGCGCGCCATCACCCGGACCAGCAGCTCGGTGGTGCCGTGCGGTTCCAGCTCCAGTGTCCACACCATGCGCCGGGCGCCGGTCCCGGTCTCCTCCACGCCGTCCGGAGCCGGCTCGGCGGTGATGGTCGTACAGGACCGCCACTCGCCCCGGCGGTAGCCGAACTCCAGCCCGTCGTCGAGGGCCTGACGGGAGCGGACGGCGCCGGACTTGGTGTAGGTGCGGTGGTCGGCGCGGAGTTCGAACTGGTCGGTGAAGTCGGCGTCGGCGGTGATCGCGAGCCGGATCGTGGTCGGCACCGGACGGTTGCTGGTGACCCGCAGGGACTCGGCGAACGAGCCGTCGCCGACGGCCTGTTCCCTGAAGAGCGTGTGCGCGGGCGGTTCCTGGCGGCCGCCGCGCGGGACCAGGACACAGCGCGTGCCGTCCCCGTCGGCGACCGGCGTCAGCACGTCGGGCAGCGCTCCGTCGACCGTCAGCTGCCAGCGGCTGAGGTGCCGGGCGTCCCGTACGAATAACCCGTCCGGGGCGCCGCCGCCCCGCACGCCGCTGATGTCGCCGCGGTCGTCCACAGCCGCGAACGTCGTGCCGTGCACGAGCAGATGATGCCGGTCCGTCATCCCCGGTCCCCTCCTTCGTCCCTCTGGTCGAACGTGCGGTGTCCGCCGAAGACACCCCGTTTTGTCAGCTCTTGTGCAGGTTTTGACGTTCACCTTGTGGCTCTTCGTGCGACGTGGCGTGCGGGGCCGCGTGCCGCTGGTGGTGCAGGTCCAGCGCGAGCGCCGCGGTCCAGCCGAACCCGGTCGCGCCGCACGCCTCGCCGGTGTACGGGTCGACGTACTCGGCGAACCCGCTCGTGTCGGCCGTCCGTACGACCGCCTCGGCGAGCGCGTCCGCCCGCTCCCGCTCGCCGTGCTTTCGCAGCCCCCGCTCCAGCAGCCAGCCGGTGTTGAACCAGGCGGGCCCGCGCCAGTAGCGGTGCGGGTCGAAGGCCTCGCCGAGCAGGTCGTAACTGGGCACCAGGCCGGACCCGGTGCCGAAGTGCGGGCCGTCCAGGGTGCGCACGAGCGCGGCGGCGATCTCCCGGGGCAGGCTGGGCAGGAGCAGCGGGACCAGCCCGGAGACCCCCCGCTCGGGGATGAGCGATCCGTGTTCGCCGCCCCGCAGGTCCCGGCACAGGAAGATCTCCTTCTCCGGGTCCCACAGCCGGTCCACCAGCACCGCGGTCAGCCGCTCCGCCCGCGCGTGCCGGGCCGTGCCGGGCGCGCCCAGCTCCCGTGCGATGCGGGCGAGGGCGTGCTCGGAGGCGATGAGCAGCGCGTTGAACGCGGGGTCCTCGACGGCGAAGTCCCTGGTCCGGTCGGCGTATCCGGCGTCCCGGTAGTCGGCCGCCAGCCGCACGTACCGCCCGTAGTCCAGGTCCGTCGGCCGGTCCTCGGCGGCGCCGTGGTCCAGGTCGGCACGGCGGAAGGAGCGGGCCGGGGCGGGCACGACCCGGGCGAGCGGGGCGTCCCAGGCGGGGCTGTTGTCCATACCCTGTTCCCAGGGGTGCACGACGGAGGCCAGCCCGCCCCCGCCCAGGTCGCGCCGGTGCAGCAGATAGCGGTGCCAGGCGGCGAGCCGCGGGTAGACACCGGCCAGGAAGCCCCGTGCACGCGACAGGCCCGGGTCGGCGAGGTGCACCAGCCAGGCCGCCAGCGCGTGCACCGGTGGCTGCACGATCCCGGAGGTCTGTACGGTGCGCGGGGCGCCCGCAGCGCGCCCCGCGGTCGAGGAGCGCCAGAAGTCGGGGCTCGGGAAGTACGCGTCGAGGGGCACGGAGGGGTTGAACACGATGTGCGGGATCCGCCCGTCGCCCCACTGGGCGGCCAGCAGCGTCTCCAGCTCCGTCTGCGCGCGCAGCGGCGAGAGGTGCCTGAGGCCGATCGCGATGAACGCCGAGTCCCACGACCACTGGTGCGGATACAGGCTCCGGGAGGGCACGGTCGAACTGCCGGTCCAGTTGTCGTCGAGCACCTGTGCGGCTCTGACGTGCAGCGACCGTCGTGCGCCGGCGCTGGGTACGGCGCAGGCGGACGGCGGATCGTATGCAATACCGCGATCGAGCGCATGGGTGCTGAGCTGGGCAGTGCGATCCACTCGGGACTCCCCGAAGACGTCCGGCCGACCGGGTTCGGCAGTGGCTACCGTAGGGTTACGTCTATTTAACACGCAAAACTCAATATGTAATGCAAGCTTGAGAAACACAAGGGGGTGCGCATGACCGGACGTCCCGGCAGGACCGGCAAGGGCGGCGGGCAGGCGAGCGCCGGAGATCTGCTCGAACTGGTGCGCAACGGGCGGGCCGTGACGCGCGGAGCGCTCCAGCAGGCCACCGGGCTCTCCCGCGCGACCGTCGGCCACCGCCTGGACCGCCTGTTCCGCGCCGGCTGGCTGCGCGAGGGCGCCGGCGGCCCGGTCGACTCCCCGCTGGGCGGACGCCCCTCCATCACCCTCGAATTCGACGACTCCCACGCGGTCGTCCTCGCCGCCGACCTGGAGACCCGCCACGCCCGCGCCGCCGTGCTCTCACTCACCGGCGAGCTCCTCGCCGAGCACTCCGGCACCCTGGTCATCCAGGACGGTCCCGAGGCCGTACTGGCCGAACTCGGCCGCTGGTTCGCCGAGTTGCTGGAGAAGGCCGGCCGCCGCGCGACGCAGGTGTGCGGGATCGGCGTCGCGGTACCGGGCCCGGTCGACATGGACACCGGCCGGGTCGTCCAGCCACCGATCATGCCCGGCTGGGACGGCTACGACATACGGGGCCGGCTGGCCAGGGCGTTCACGGAGCACACGGGTGCGCCGGCGGTCCCGGTCCTGGTCGACAACGACGCGAACCTGATGGCGTACGGGGAGCAGCGCACCGGATACCCGGACTGCTCGGCCTTCGTCCTCGTCAAGGTCTCGACGGGTATCGGCGCCGGGGTCGTGGTGGACGGCTCGATCTTCCGGGGCGTCGACGGCGGCGCCGGGGACATCGGCCACATCCGGGTGGGTGCGGAGGCGCAGTGCCGGTGCGGTTCGTACGGCTGCCTCGCCGCGGTCGCCAGCGGCGGTGCCGTGGCCCGGCGGCTGGCGGAGGCGGGGATACCGGCCTCCTCCGGCTCGGACGTGCACGACCTGCTCGCCTCGGGCCATCCGGAGGCGGCCTCGCTGGCCCGGGAGGCCGGCCGCCTGGTCGGGGACGTGCTGGCGACGGTCGTGACCCTGCTCAACCCGGGCGTCCTGATGATCGCGGGCGACCTGGCGGGCACCCCGTTCCTCACCGGCGTCCGCGAACTGCTCTACCAGCGGGCGCTGCCCCGCTCCACCGCTCATCTGGACGTCGTGACGTCGCGGCTGGGGGAGCGGGCCGGGGTGGTCGGGGCGGGGGCGCTGGTCGTGGAGCACCTGTACGCGCCGGAGCGGGTCGAGGAGCGGCTGCTGGCGCTGGGCGTGTGACCGGCGCGTTTCCAGCGGGTTCTGGTGTCCGCCCCCGCGTCCGCATGGTGAACTCCGGCGGTCTGTGGCAGCGTGATTCTCGCCACCCTTGATAAGGGTTGCGCTCAGATGAGCGGATCATGGGCGACTGCACTTCTCCAAGGGGTGGCACTGGGTGCCACCCCTTGATCGTTCATCGATCGAAATCAGGTGTGCGGTACGACCGCTCAACTGAGCGGAAAGGTGCGGTGCTGAGCGGTCTTGCGTTCAAGAAGTGAAAACACAACCCGGTCTCCGCTTGCCAAGCTTTGACTTTCGATCCGGTGGCGGACGACTGGTTACGGGCGCATGACACGCAAGTAGACGTACCCAGGCGCCTTCGATCTGGGTATGTTCCTGGCCGTCAGGGCAGCCACCGAGTCCTCGAGGGAGTCGAGACCCGTGTCGGAAAACAAAGATCCTCATGGTGTGAAGTTCGTTTATGACTTCACCGAGGGAAACAAGGACCTCAAGGACCTCCTGGGTGGCAAGGGTGCGAACCTCGCCGAGATGACCAACCTGGGGCTCCCCGTTCCCCCCGGCTTCACCATCACGACCGACGCCTGCAAGGTCTACCTCGACAGCGGCGAGGAACCGGCGGCACTCCGTGACGAGGTGAGTGCGCACCTCGAAGCCCTCGAAGAGCGGATGGGCAAGAAGCTCGGCCAGGCCGACGACCCGCTCCTGGTCTCGGTCCGCTCCGGCGCCAAGTTCTCCATGCCCGGCATGATGGACACGGTCCTGAACATCGGCCTCTCCGACAAGTCCGTCCAGGGCCTCGCCAAGCAGGCCGGCGGAGACCGCTTCGCGTGGGACTCCTACCGCCGCCTCATCCAGATGTTCGGCAAGACGGTCCTCGGCGTCGACGGCGAGCTCTTCGAGGAGGCCCTGGACGCGGCCAAGGAGGCCAAGCAGGTCACCGTCGACACGGAGCTGGAGGCGGCCGACCTCAAGAAGCTGGTCACCAGGTTCAAGAAGATCGTCAAGGCGGAGGCCGGCCGGGACTTCCCGCAGGACCCGCGCGAGCAGATGGACCTCGCGATCCGCGCGGTCTTCGACTCCTGGAACACCGACCGCGCCAAGCTCTACCGCCGTCAGGAGCGCATCCCCGGCGACCTCGGCACGGCCGTCAACGTCTGCTCGATGGTCTTCGGCAACCTCGGCCCGGACTCCGGCACGGGCGTCGCCTTCACCCGCGACCCCGCCTCCGGCCACCAGGGCGTCTACGGCGACTACCTCCAGAACGCCCAGGGCGAGGACGTGGTCGCGGGCATCCGCAACACGGTCCCGCTGGCCGAGCTGGAGAACATCGACAAGAAGTCGTACGACCAGCTGATGCAGATCATGGAGACGCTGGAGAACCACTACAAGGACCTCTGCGACATCGAGTTCACGATCGAGCGCGGTCAGCTGTGGATGCTCCAGACCCGCGTCGGCAAGCGCACGGCGGGCGCGGCCTTCCGGATCGCGACCCAGCTGGTGGACCAGGGCCTGATCGACGAGACGGAGGCCCTCCAGCGCGTGACGGGCGCCCAGCTCGCCCAGCTGATGTTCCCCCGCTTCGACGAGCAGGCGAAGGCCCAGCAGGTCGGCCGCGGCATCGCCGCCTCGCCGGGCGCGGCGGTCGGCAAGGCGGTCTTCGACTCGTACACGGCGGTGAAGTGGTCCCGCTCGGGCGAGAAGGTCATCCTGGTCCGCCGCGAGACCAACCCCGACGACCTCGACGGCATGATCGCGGCGGAGGGCATCCTCACCTCCCGGGGCGGCAAGACCTCCCACGCGGCCGTGGTCGCCCGCGGCATGGGCAAGACCTGTGTCTGCGGCGCGGAGGAGCTGGAGGTCGACACGAAGCGCCGCCGCATGACGGTCCCCGGCGGTCACGTCGTCGAGGAGGGTGACGTCATCTCCATCGACGGCTCCTCGGGCAAGGTCTACCTGGGCGAGGTCCCGGTCGTACCCTCCCCTGTCGTCGAGTACTTCGAGGGCCGGATGCACGCGGGCGCCCAGGACGCCGACGAACTCGTCGAGGCGGTCCACCGCATCATGGCCTTCGCCGACCGCAAGCGCCGGCTGCGGGTGCGCGCCAACGCCGACAACGCCGAGGACGCGCTGCGCGCCCGCCGCTTCGGCGCCCAGGGCATCGGCCTGTGCCGCACCGAGCACATGTTCCTCGGCGACCGCCGCGAGCTGGTGGAACGCCTGATCCTGGCGGACACCGCGGAGGACCGCGAGGAGTCCCTGAGCGCCCTCCTCCCCCTCCAGAAGAAGGACTTCGTCGAACTCTTCTCGGCGATGGACGGCCTTCCGGTCACGGTCCGCCTCCTGGACCCCCCGCTGCACGAGTTCCTCCCGGACATCACGGAGCTCTCGGTCCGCGTGGCCCTCGCGGAGTCCCGCCAGGAACCCCACGAGAACGAACTCCGCCTCCTCCAGGCGGTCCACCGCCTGCACGAGCAGAACCCGATGCTGGGCCTGCGCGGCGTACGCCTCGGCCTGGTCATCCCCGGCCTGTTCACGATGCAGGTCCGCGCCATCGCCGAGGCCGCCGCGGAACGCAAGAACGCCAAGGGCGACCCCCGTGCGGAGATCATGATCCCCCTGGTCGGCACGGTCCAGGAACTGGAGATCGTCCGCGAGGAGGCCGACCAGGTCATCGCGGAGGTGGAGGCGGCGACGGGCACGAACCTGAAGCTGTCGATCGGCACGATGATCGAACTCCCGCGGGCCGCCCTGACGGCGGGTCAGATCGCCGAGGCGGCGGAGTTCTTCTCCTTCGGCACGAACGACCTGACCCAGACGGTCTGGGGCTTCAGCCGCGACGACGTCGAGGCCTCCTTCTTCACGGCCTACCTGGAGAAGGGCATCTTCGGCGTCTCCCCCTTCGAGACGATCGACCGCGACGGCGTCGGCTCCCTGGTCGCAGCCGCGGCGAAGGCCGGCCGCGCCACCCGTCCCGACCTGAAACTCGGCGTCTGCGGCGAGCACGGCGGCGACCCGGAGTCCGTCCACTTCTTCCACGAGGTGGGCCTGGACTACGTCTCCTGCAGCCCGTTCCGCATCCCGGTGGCCCGCCTGGAGGCGGGCCGGGCGGCGACCCAGTCGGCGGGCAGCGACCACCGCTGACGTCTCCCGACAGGAGGCCGCCCGTTGATTCGGCCGGCCTCCTCCGAACCCCGGGTCCGCCGTCCGTCCCCGACCCTCAAGACCGATGGACGGCGGCCCCGGCACGCAAGAAGAGGGGCGGCATCCTGTGCGGGGGTGCCGCCCCTTCGTGCGTGTGGCCAACGGGAGTTGACGATCTGTTAGCGTGCGCGGATGGAAGATCTGAGCCCCGTGGAGTGGCCGCCCCGGCCGATCGTCACCGAACGGCTGGTGCTCCGTGAGTCCGAGTCCCGGGACCGTGCGGCGTTCGTCGAGCTGCTCGCCTCGCCGGAGGTGCACACCTACCTCGGCGGGCCCCGGCCGCGTGACGAGGTCGAGCGCGAGTTGTCCGGGGTGCCCGAGCGGTGGCCCGGGAGCTTCGTGGTCGAACTCGACGGGGCGATGATCGGCCAGATCCTGCTCAGGAGAGCGACGGGGCACCGTCGCCCGGCCGCCGCGGGGAAGGCCGATCTCGGCTACCTGTTCCTGCCGCGGGCGTGGGGGTTCGGGTACGCCGCCGAGGCGTGCGCGGCGGCACTCGGCTGGCTCGACGGCGCGCTTCCCGGCGAGCCGGTGGTGCTCACCACCCAGACCGCCAACGTCGCCTCGATGCGCCTCACGGTGAAGCTGGGATTCACCGAGGTGGAGCGGTTCGAGGCCTGGGGCACCGAACAGTGGCTCGGCATGCGGTCCCCGGTCACGTCAGGAGGCGACACTCCGCAGTGATGCGATGAGGAGGCCAAGGCCTCGGTGAGGAACGCGCGGGCGGTCAGAGCAGCCCGAGGTCGCCGAGCTCCTTGTACAGGTCGGCGCGCGGGGAGTCGGGGCGGGGCTGGGGGGTGTTGCCGCCGGTCGGCGTACGGGGGGCGATGTCGCCGGTGGCGGGGCGCGGTGCGCGGCGGTCGCGGAAGAGCCAGGCTCCGACCAGGCCCCCGAGCAGCCCGCCGAGGTGGCCGAGCCAGCTCACGCCGGGGGTGCCGGGTACGGCCACGGTGAGGAGGTAGGCGAAGGACGCGCCCATGACGATCCCGACCAGCGTGTCGATCAGGTGCCGGTCGAAGAGGCCCCGTACGACGACGTAGCCGAAGTACCCGAAGATCAGGCCGCTGGCGCCGACCGTCGCCACGTCGCCGTGCTCGAAGAACCAGACGACCAGGCCGCTGCTCAGCGCGATCAGGAGGGTGAGGCCGAGGAACCGGGCCACTCCCCGGTAGGCGGCGAGGAAGCCGAAGACGAACAGCGGGCCGGAGTTGCTCTCGATGTGTGCCCAGCTCCAGTGCAGCAGCGGCGCGACCAGGATGTCGGGCAGGGTGCCGACGTCACCGGAGACCACCGCGTAGTCCCGGGAGAGGGCGTAGTGGTCGGAGAAGTTGGCCAGTTGCACCAGCCAGACGACCGCGAGCAGGCCGAACATCACGAAGAACGCCTTCCGCGCCTCCGCGATCATCTGCTCGGGGCTCATCGGTACCGGTACGGGCCGGTCTTTCTTCGGTGCCTTCTTAGGCGCACCCATGGCAGGCTCCCCCCTCGAACGCCGTCGCGTCCCCACCACGGCGCACTTTACGGCAGTCCGGTGACAGGCACCGAGGGCCACTACAAGGCCGGTTCCGCCCACAGGTCCGCCGGTACGACGCCGACGGAACGGCCGTGCGCGTCCAGGAGGCGGCCGAGGAGTTTGTCCTGGCGCAGGGTGATGACCCGGTCCGCGATGTCGAGGGCCGGGTGGGTCGTGGCCAGGTGGGTCTCCAGGCGGAGGATGTCGCTGACCGAGTGCAGGCTGGCCTGGAGGATGAGGTTCTGCGGGCCGCTGATGGCGGCACAGTTGCGGGTCTCGGGAAGGCGGATGAGGGACTGGCCGATCGCGGGGAGGTCGGCGGGCGGCACCCTGGCCCAGAAGGTGACGGCGACCGGCCAGCCGCCGAGGGGACGGGCGAAGTCGCAGCGGAAGCGGAGCAGGCCGTGGCGGGTGAGGGCCTCGACGCGACGCTTGGCGGTGGACAGGCTGACGCCGAGGTCCCGCGCCAGGGTCTGGTAGGGCGCGCGGCCGTCGTGGGCGAGGCGGACGGCGAGGGCGCGGTCGGAGGAGGTGAGCTGCCGTTGGTCGGTCCGTCGCACGGCGGGGGCGGGTGGCTGCGCCGTCAGCCGGGCGCGTTGGGCGGGGGCCAGGGCGGCGATGCGCCAGTGGCCGCCCTCGGTGAACATGTGGGTGACGATCCGGGACCGTACGGCGGTGATGCCCGGCAGGTGGGGCAGCAGGTCGAGGGTGTAGCGGGACAGGGCCGGCAGGTCGCGGGTGGCGACCGTGGCGAGGATGTCGTGGCCCGAGGCCGTCCGCTCGATCGTCACCATGTGGGGGTGGGCGCTCAGGGCCTCGGCGACCCGGGCCGTGGTTCCCGGGGCGCAGTCGATCACGACGTACGCCACGCAGATCTGCTCCAGCAGGCGCGGGCCGGGCGAGAAGCCGACCCAGGCCGTGCCGTGCGCGGAGAGGCGGTGGAAGCGGCGGGCCACCGTGACCGGGTCGACGCCCAGGGCGCGTCCGAGCTCGGTCCAGGAGGCGCGCGGGCTCAGCTGCAGCGCGTTGATCAGCGCCAGCTCGTCCTCGCTCAGCAGGGGCGGAACGACCGCCCCGGCGGCAGCATCCTGTATCTGCCCGCCGTCCGAGCCGGAATCCTGCGTTTCGGAGCCGTTGTGCGCCACTCTTCCATTGTGGACTTCCAGGGGCCCGCACCCCGCGGGCGCAGTCGTGAAGAAGGGCCGGGACATGGCGTTCGCCGACTACCAGAACGAGATCTACCTCGACGGGCTGCGCGGAGTGGTGCCGAGGTTCCCCATGTCGTACGACGCTCTGGAGCCGTTGGCCCTGGCCGCGATGCCCCCAGCGGTACGCTCGTACGTCGCGGGCGGCGCCGGTGACGAGCGGACGCAGCGGGCGAATGTCAGCGCGTTCGAGCGCTGGGGGCTGGTGCCGCGGATGCTGGTGGGGGCCACGGAGCGGGACCTGTCCGTGGACCTGTTCGGGATACGGCTGCCCTCTCCGCTGTTCATGGCCCCGGTCGGAGTGATCGGGCTGTGCGCGCAGGACGGTCACGGTGACCTCGCCGCCGCCCGCGCCGCCGCCCGTACCGGCGTACCGATGGTCGCCTCCACGCTGACCGTCGACCCGCTGGAGCAGGTGGCCGCCGAGTTCGGTGACACACCCGGCTTCTTCCAGCTCTACACCCCCACCGACCGCGAACTGGCCGAGAGCCTGGTGCACCGGGCCGAGAAGGCCGGGTTCAAGGGGATCGTGGTCACCCTGGACACCTGGATCACCGGCTGGCGGCCCCGCGACCTGAGCACCAGCAACTTCCCGCAGCTGCGCGGGAACTGCCTGGCCAACTACACCAGCGACCCCGTCTTCCGGGCCCGCCTCGGCAAGAACCCGGAGGACGACCCGCAGGCTGCCGTCGCGCTCTGGGCGGGGATCTTCGGCAACCCGCTCACCTGGGACGACCTGCCCTGGCTGCGGTCGATCACCGATCTGCCGCTGATCCTCAAGGGCCTCTGCCACCCCGAGGACGTCCGCCGCGCCAAGGACGCCGGCGTGGACGGCGTCTACTGCTCCAACCACGGCGGCCGCCAGGCCAACGGCGGTCTGCCCGCCCTCGACGCGCTGCCGGAGGTGGTCGAGGCCGCCGACGGCCTGCCGGTCCTCTTCGACTCCGGTGTCCGGACGGGAGCCGACATCATCAAGGCGGTCGCGCTGGGCGCCACCGCCGTGGGCGTCGGCCGTCCCTACGCGTACGGCCTCGCCAACGGCGGTGAGCCCGGCCTCGTCCACATCCTGCGGGCACTGCTCGCCGAGGCCGACCTGATCATGGCCGTCGACGGCTACCCGACCCTCGCCGACCTCACGCCGGAGGCGCTGCGCCGGGTCGCCTGACCGGTAGGGCCACCGGTCCGTCAGTCGGTGCCGGCCGTGACCCGCTCCCAGCGGTCGTACTCGGCCATCAGCTCGGCGAAGCGGCCGCGCACCATCTCCAGGCCGGCGGTGGCCACCGCGAGGTGCAGCGGCGGCGCGTCGGTGCCGGTGACGTCGGCGACGGCCGCCATCGACCTCACCAGGTTGCCGCGCACCGCCTGCTCGGAGAACTCGGCCATGGTGGCGTAGGCGGGCGCGTAGTCCGGGATGGACGTGGCGGGGAGCTTCGCGTTGCCCTCGAAGCCGGTGTCGAAGCCCGCCGGTTCGACCAGGGTGACGTGGATGCCCAGCGGGGCCAGCTCCAGGGCCAGGCCCTCCGTCAGGTTCTGCACGGCGCTCTTGGAGGCGCAGTACACGGCCATCGTGGGCAGGCTGACGTGGCCGCCCATGGAGCCGATGTTGAGGATGTGGCCCGAGCGGCGCTCCCGCATCTGCGGGAGAACGGCCTGGATCACCTGGACCAGGCCCACCACGTTGGTCTCCAGCTGGTCGCGCAGCTGGTCGGGGCTGATCTCCTCGACCGCGCCGACCTGGCCGTAGCCGGCCGCGTTGACCAGGGCGTCGACGGCGCCGAAACGGTCGACGGTCGCCTTGACGGCCTGCTCGATGCCGGCCGGTTCGGTGACGTCGAGGCGGGTGACCAGGACGTTGCCGAGGCCGGCGAAGGCCGGGTTGGCCCTGGCGGTGTCCCGCATGGTGGCCGCCACGTTCCAGCCGCGTGCCGCGTACTCGAAGGTCAGTGCCTCTCCCATGCCGGTGGAGGCGCCGGTGATCAGAACGGTCTTGCTCATGATGCTCTCTCTCGCGTGTGTGCTGTGCCCCCCGGTCGCGTCCTGCTTCTACTAAACAGAATCGACAGAACATGTATAGCACGCCCAGTCGGTATGGTGTGCATATGACCGCGACCCGAGGGGACACCCAACGCCGCGAGCAGGTGCTCGCGGCGGCGCTGACCGTCTTCGCCACGTTCGGCTATCGCAAGACGTCGATGGACGCGGTGGCCCGCGCCGCCGACATCTCCCGCCCCGGCCTGTACTTCCTCTTCTCGGGCAAGGAGGAGCTGTTCCGCGAGACCATGCGGCAGGAGCTGGACCGGGCGCTGGCGGACGTCCGCACGGCACTGGCCGCACCCGGCGCGGACCTCGACGCCCGCCTGGTGGCCGCGCTCGACGCGCACCTCGGCCGGTACGTCGGCACGCATCTCAACGAGGGCGTCGACGAACTGCTGGAGCACGGGACCGCGCAGCTCCACGACATGTACGACGCCTACCGGGACGCCTTCCTCGACACGCTCGCGAAGGCGATCGACGACTCCGGCCGGATCGTGCCCGGCAGCGTCACGCCGCGCCAGATCGCCGAGGTCCTGCAGGCGGCCGGCGAGGGCTGGAAACACCGCGTCGGCGACCGCGCGGAGTTCGTGCGCAAGTTGGGCGTGGCGGTCGCGGTGGCGTTGCGGCCGTAGGGTTTTCCGGCGGTCGGGCGGCCGCCACCGGTGGCACCGGAGCGTCAGGCGGTGGCCGCCTCCACCCCCGTCCCCGTCTCCGTCAGCAGGTCGGTGGAGAGCTGCCACAGGCGGGCCGCGTGGTCGGGGTCCAGGGCGTGGGCGGCCACCCCCCGGCGGATGCCGGGCCGGTGGGGGCCGGCCTCGTCGCAGTCCTCGAAGTACCGGCCGGTCACGCCCTCGACCAGCGGGGAGGCGGCGAGCAGTGCCGACGTGGCGGCGCCCTGCTCGATGCTCTTCCAGGACACGTCGGTGCTGGTGGCGTCGAACGAGGCCGGGCTGTTGGAGATGTCCCCGATGTGGCGGCCGAGCCGGGTGCTGGTGATACGGCCGGGGTTGAGGGCGTTGACGGTGATCAGGTCCGGGGCCCAGCGGCGGGCCGCCTCGACGGTGAACAGGACGTTCGCCGTCTTGGACTGGCTGTAGGCCGCCCACGGGTCGTAGGGGCGCCGCTCGAAGTTGATGTCGTCGAAGAGGACGTCGCCGTTGACGTGGCCGACCGAGCTGACCGCGACGACGCGCGCGCCGTGGGCCGAGGCGAGGGCGCCGTGCAGGCCGGTGGCGAGGGCGAAGTGGCCGAGGTGATTGGTGGCGAACTGCATCTCCCAGCCCTCCCGCGTCCGCTGCAGTGGAGTGGCCATGACGCCGGCGTTGAGGACGAGGATGTGCAGCGGGCCCTGCCAGGCGTCGGTGAAGGCGCGGACGGAGCGCTGGTCGGCGAGGTCCAGGAGGGCGGTGCGTACGCTGCCCGGTCCGCTCGCCGGGGCGATCTCCTCGGCGGCCCGTATGCCTGCGGCCAGGTCGCGGACGCCGATGGTGACCTCGGCGCCGGCGGCACCGAGGACGCGGGCGGTCTCGCGTCCGATGCCGGAGGCTCCGCCGGTGACGACGGCGCGCCTGCCGCTGAGGCCGACGCCGGAGAGCACCTCGGCGGCGGTGCTCCGGGCTCCGAAGGGGGTGGTGAAGAGGGGGTGGGACATGAGGTTCTCCAGGCGGGCGGTGGAACAGGGCTGGTGCGGGCGCGGCCGGTGGCGTGGTGGCAGGGGCCGTCGTACGCTCGTATCCGGAACTGGTTCCGGTTCGCTCTTCGACGGTAAGCGGAACCGGTTCCGGTTGCAAGTGGTGGTGACGAGGAGGGGTCTGGCTTGACCGGCACCGACGGGGGCGCGGCGACGTCCCGCAGACCGTTGCGCGCGGATGCGCAGCGCAACGAGGACCGGCTGCTGGAGGCGGCGGCAGCGGCGTTCGCCCGCGAGGGGGCGGGCGCCTCGGTCAAGGACATCGCCCGCCAGGCGGGCGTCGGCGTCGGCACCCTCTATCGCCGGTTCCCGTCGAAGGAGTTGCTCATCGAGGCGGTCTACCGGCACGAGGTGCAGCGCCTGTGCGAGGCGGCGGACGAGCTGGCGGCCGCGCTGCCGGCGGTGGAGGCGCTGCGGACGTGGATGGAGCGCTTCATCGACTTCATGGCGGCGAAACAGGGGATGGCCGACGCCTTGCGGGTGATCCTGACCGACGAGAGCGAGAAGCTGCACACCCGGACGCTCCTGGTCGATGCGATCACCCACCTGCTGGGCGCGGCGGAGGGGGCGTCGGTGGCGCGGCCGGGGGTGGACGCGCGTGACGTGCTGATGGCGCTCGGGGGGATCAGCCTGATGGCGGCGAACGAGGGACAGCGCGAACTGGGCGGCCGGCTCATTGACTTGCTGTTGTGCGGGGTTGTGCGTGGTTGACGGCGCTCGCTCTCCTGCGGCCGCCGCGGACGGCGCCCCACTGCCCCGGAGAGGGGCGAGGAGTGGCAGGGCCGGGGAAACCGTGTTGAGGGGCTGGACCGTCCTGCGGAAGGCTCCGCGGTCATGGAGTTCTTCTGTTATCACCGTGACCGTGCCGGCTCTGTCGCGTTGCGTACAGAGCTGGTGGAGGACCACTGGGCCTACATGGACCGCTACGCGGCCGAGTTGATCGCCCGGGGGCCGACGTTCGGCACCGATGCCGAGGTGCCGAGCGGGAGTGTGCACGTCGTCGAACTGCCCGGACCCGCCGCCGCCCGGGCCTTCGCCTTCGACGAGCCCAACTACCAGGCCGGCGTGTACCGGGACGTGCTGCTGCGGCGGTGGCGCAACCTGCTGGGCCGCACCATGTGGGAGTTCCCCGGCGGCCGGACCGGCGGCAACCGGTACCTGGTACTCGGCCTGGGCCCGGTGCACGCCGACAGCGACGGCAGCGACGGCAGCGACGGCAGCGACGGCAGCGACGGCAGCGACGGCAGCGGCGGCGCCGTCAGCGAGCCCGGCGGCCTGCCGGTCGGCACCGATCACGACGACCTGATCGCCTTCGGCCCGCTGCTGTCCGACGACGGCACCACCTGGATCGGCACGGCGGCGCTGGTCCGGGCCTCGGACCGGGACCAGGCGCTGGGTGTGCTGGCGCCGGTGCGGTACGCGGACGTCGAGGTGCAGGACTGGGAGTTCGGCGGGCGGCGGTGACGGGGTGGTGGGGTGATGGGGTGATGGGGTGGTGGAGCCGGGGATGCAGCGTCTGTGACTAGACGGCCAGTGTCTCCGCCAGCCTGTCCGCGAATTGGGTGACGCGGTCGAGCCGGGGGCCGGTGCGGGCGATGCGGAAGCCGTGTCGGCGGCCCCAGAACGCCGCCTGGACGGCGTGGAACTGGGCCCAGCGGCGGACGCGTTCGCGGTCGAGTTCCGCTGCGTCGGCGAACACGTCCAGGAGGCGGTGGACGGTCTTCGGGAGGTCGTCGCACTGCATGAGGTTCAGCGCGCGGGACTTGAGGAGGGTGCCGCCGTCGTACGCCGGGTCTCCCACGTAGCCCTTGGGGTCGACCGCCAGCCACGGTTCCCGGTCCGCCCGCAGGATGTTGCGTGCGTGCAGGTCGCCGTGGACGAGGGTGTCCGGCTGGGTCCGGCCCAGTTCGCGGGTGGTGGCGACGGCCGTGTCCACCACCCGGGGCGGCAGTGCGTGGGACAGCTCGGCGGCGTTCTCGCGCAGCTCCGCCGCCCACGCGTCCGCGCGGTCCCGGAGCCGGGGCAGGCCCGGTGGGGCCGGGACGGCCAGGCGGTGGTTCAGGCGGCCCGCGATCGTCATCACCGTCTCGTCGTCGGACTCCAGCGCTGCCAGCGTCGACAGGTGGGCCCGTTCCAGGAGGAGGGCGAAGCGGGCGTCGTCGCGCCGGTGCAGGCGGACCGCGCCGCGGCCCGCCCATGCCTCGAACGCGTCCGGCTCGTGGACGTTGCCGGGATGGGGGAAGGACACCTTGACGACGCAGGGGCGGCCGGAGGACCGCGGGCGGACCGGGACGATCACGCCCACACCGCCGTGCGTCACCTCGCCGTCGGGCACGCAGTCCCAGCACCGCAGCAAGTCCTCGACCGTCGCGGGGAGTTCGGTGATCCACGCCGCTCCGCGATCACCCTCGCGCTCGATCGTGCCCCGCACCAGTGCCTCTGGAATGCCGATCATCCTGGCACCCTACGCGGCGTAGGGGGTACGGCGTACGGCCGCGTCCGGTGTCGTCCCGCGCCCCGCGCTCGTAGGCTGGCCGCACCACGGACCCCACCTGTGAAGGGCGCCCCCATGAGCAGCGGCTGGAGCAGCAGCGGCATCCCGGACCTCGCCGGGCGCGTCGCCGTCGTCACCGGGGCCAACAGCGGGCTCGGGTACGTCACCGCCCGGGAGCTGGCGCGCAAGGGCGCCCGGGTCGTGCTCGCCTGCCGGAGCGAGCGGCGGGGGAACGAGGCGGGGGACCGGATGGCCGCCGAAGTTCCCGACGCCCACATCGAGTTCGGGCGGCTCGATCTCGGGGACCTGGCGTCCGTACGGGACTTCGCCGCCTCGTTCCCGTACGACCGGCTCGATCTCCTCGTCAACAACGCCGGGGTGATGGCACCGCCGTACGGGACCACCATGGACGGGTTCGAGACGCAGTTCGGCGTCAACCACCTCGGGCACTTCGCGCTCACCGGGCTGCTCCTGCCCGTCCTGCTCCGCACCCCCGGCGCCCGTGTCGTCACCGTCTCCAGCATGATGCACGTCCTCGCGAACGTCGACCTCGGCGATCTCAACAGCGAACGGCGGTACCGGCGTTGGGTTGCGTATGGGCGGTCCAAGAGCGCCAACCTGCTCTTCGTCCACGAGCTGGCACGGCGCGCCGACGCCGCCCAGGGCCTCGACCTCGTCGTCGCCGCCGCGCATCCCGGGTACGCCGCCACCAACCTGCAGACCGCCGGACCCCGTGCCGAGGGGCGGCGCGCCGCCGAGCGGGCGATGACGGCCGCGAACCTCGTGTTCGCGCAGTCCGCCGACGCCGGAGCCCTGCCCACGCTCTACGCGGCCACCGCCCCCGGCGTACGGTCCGACTCCTTCACCGGTCCCGCCGTCGCGATGTGGCGCGGGGCGCCGGCCCCCTCCTGGCGGGCGCCCTGGACCCGCGACGACACCATGGCGCAACGGCTCTGGGAGGCGTCGGAGCGACTCAGCGGGGTGTCCTACGACACCGTCCTGAAGGGGGCATGAGCGGGGGTGGGACCTACGCGGCCCGTACCTCGTACGCCGTCACCCGCACCGCCTCGTCGTCCAGGCACGCGCCGGTCTCCAGGTCGAAGCGCTGCTTGAGGAGCGGGGAGGCCACGAACGGGCGGTCCTGGTGGGTGCCGGTCAGGCCGCGGGAGAGGACCGCCGCGCCGCCGAACGGGTCGCGGTTGTCGATGGCGTAGAGACGGCCGGTGCGGTCGCGGAAGACGGCGGCCTGACGGCCGTCCGGGAGGAGTACGGCCACGCCCCGGCCGGGGGTGAGCAGGCTCAGGTCGCAGACCGTGAACCAGCTGTCCGTCAGGCGGAGTTGGACCTTCAGGTCGGTGGTCTCGGGGGCCAGGGTCATCGCTGGGAGCTTCCTTCCAGAACGGTCGCCGTGCCGTCCGCGCGGCGCAGGCCGATGGACAGCAGCGGCAGGTCGGGCTTCATCTGGTCCCGCTCGGGCACGAACCCGACGACCGGGTCGGGGGTGTCGGGGGCGTTGACGAACGAGACGAACCGGGCGAGCTTCTCCGGGTTGTCGATGGTGGTCGCCCACTCGTCGGCGTAGTGGGCGACGTGCGCCGCCATCAGGGACTCCAGCTCCTCGCAGATGCCGAGGGAGTCCTCGACCACCACGTCACGGACGTGGTCCAGGCCGCCCGGGATGCGCTCCAGCCAGGTCGACGTGCGCTCCAGGCGGTCGGCCGTACGGATGTAGAACATCAGGAAACGGTCGATCAGGCGGACCAGTTCGGCGTCGGTGAGGTCCTGGGCGAGCAGGTCCGCGTGGCGCGGGGTGGCGCCGCCGTTGCCGCCGACGTACAGGTTCCAGCCGTTGGCGGTGGCGATGACGCCGAAGTCCTTCGACTGGGCCTCCGCGCACTCGCGGGCACAGCCGGAGACGGCGGACTTGAGCTTGTGCGGCGACCTGAGCCCCCGGTAGCGCAGCTCCAGGTCGATCGCCATCCGGACCGAGTCCTGGACGCCGTAACGGCACCAGGTCTGGCCCACGCAGGACTTGACGGTCCGCAGCGCCTTTCCGTACGCGTGGCCCGACTCGAAACCGGCGTCCACCAACCGCGTCCAGATCAGCGGGAGTTGTTCGACGCGCGCGCCGAACATGTCGATCCGCTGGCCGCCGGTGATCTTCGTGTAGAGGCCGAAGTCGCGGGCGATCTCGCCGATCGTGATCAGGCCCTCGGGGGTGATCTCGCCGCCGGGGATGCGCGGGACGACCGAATAGGAGCCGTTCTTCTGGAGGTTGGCGAGGAAGTGGTCGTTGCTGTCCTGGAGCGCCGCCTGTTCGCCGTCCAGGACGTAACCGCTCGCGCCGATCGCCGGGGCGAGGGACGCGATGATCGACGCCACCGCCGGCTTGCAGACCTCGCAGCCGTCGCCGCCCCGGGCGCCCTCCCGGCCGTAGCGGTCGAGCAGGTCCCGGTAGGTGTTGACGCGCAGCGCGAGGACGATCTCGTACAGCTCCTCACGGGTCTGCGCGAAGCAGCCGCACAGGCCCTTGTCGACCTCGACGCCGGACGCCTCCAGCTCCGCCGTGACCAGCTGGCCGAGCACCTTCACGCACGAACCGCAGCCGGTACCGGCCTTCGTGCACTTCTTCACCTCCGGCACGGTGGTGCAGGAGTGCTCGGTCACCGCGCCGCGGATCGTGCCCTTGCTGACGTTGTGGCAGGAGCAGACGACCGCCTCGTCCGGGAGCGCGGACGGGCCCAGCTGGGCGCCGCCGCTCGCACCGGCCGGCAGCACCAGCGACTCCGGGGCGACCGGCGGTACCGAACCGGTGAAGGCCTTCAGGGTGCCGTACGCGTCCGCGTCGCCGACCAGGATGCCGCCGAGCAGGGTGCCGTCCCGGCCGATGACCAGCTTCTTGTACAGGCCCGAACGGGCGTCGGAGTACACGACGTCCAGGCAGTCCTCGCTCGTGCCGTGCGCGTCGCCGAAGGAGGCCACGTCCACGCCGAGCAGCTTCAGCTTGGTGGACAGGTCGGCGCCGGTGAAGGCCGCCTCGCCGGCGGCGATGGTCGCCGCCGCCGTCCCGGCCTGCTCGTAGCCCGGCGCCACCAGCCCGTACACCCGGCCGTCCGCCGCCAGCGCGCACTCGCCGATCGCGAACACGTGCGGGTCCGCGACGGTACGGCACTGCTCGTCGACCGTGATGCCGCCGCGCTCGCCGACCGTCAGACCGCAGTCCCGGGCGAGTTGGTCCCGCGGCCGGACGCCGGCGCTGAACACCACCAGGTCGGTGGCGAGTTCGGAACCGTCGGACAGCTTCATCCCCGTCACGGCGCCCGCGGGGTCGACCACGATCTCCTGCGTGCCGACGCCGGTGTGGACCGTCAGGCCCATCTCCTCGATGGTGCGCAGCAGGGCCGCGCCACCGCCCTCGTCCACCTGCACCGGCATCAACCGCGGCGCGAACTCCACGATGTGGGTGGTGAGTCCGAGCCCCTGCAACGCGCCGGCCGCCTCCAGCCCCAGCAGCCCGCCGCCGACCACCGCGCCCACCGTCGCCCTCGACTTCGCGTACTCCTCGATCGCCAGCAGGTCCTCGATCGTGCGGTAGACGAAGCAGCCCGTCGCGTCCTTGTGGGGGACCGGAGGCACGAACGGGTAGGAGCCGGTGGCGAGTACGAGCGTGTCGTACGCAACGACCTTGCCGGACCTGGCCGTCACCGTCCGCGCCGCGCGGTCGATCGTCTCCGCCGGGTCGCCGACGTACAGCTCGATGCCGTGGGTGTCGATGAACTCCATGTCGGTCATGGAGAGTTCGTCGGGGGTCCGGCCCGAGAAGTACGAGGTGAGGGCGACGCGGTCGTAGGCCGGGCGCGGCTCCTCGCACAGCACGACCACGCGGTGCGTGGCGGTCAGGCCGCGCTCGGCGAGCGCCTCCAGGAAGCGCTGACCGACCATGCCGTGGCCGACGAGCACGATGGTGGGGGTGGCCCCGGGGGTGGTGGTCATCAGGAGCCTCCGTCGTGGGGGAGCAGGGGGAGCATCGGGCGGAGCCGAGGGCTGCCGAGCTCGGCGGGCATGGGGCGGGCGGTCACCTCGGCGGTGTGGCGGCGGCCGGTCGGCACCTCGCCGAGCGGCACCCGGCCGTACGGGCGGTGCTCCTCGTCGCCGACGCGTGCCTCGGGCGTCTCGGGCGTCGCGCCCGTCACGGGGGCGTCGACGTGTTCGCCGGGCCGCCGGACGGGACGGCCGCCCGCGCGGCCGGCGCCGATCACCACCACACGCGTATTCGAGGTCATACCCAGGAGCCTGCGGGGCCGACGTTACCCGGCCGCATCACCGCTGTTTCCCGCGAGGAACGCTGCCCTCTTCAGGGGTGGGCGGTGGGTGTGAGGGGTCCGGGGGAGGGCCGGTGGGGACTGTGAGGTGGGGGAAACACGGGGCGGCGGTCGGCCTGCGCCGCAGGTGGGCGAGAGCTACGGCGGGGCGAGGACGGGGCGAGGGCGGGGCGGCAGCGGGGTCGGTTACGCGGGGGAGCGGTTGTGTACACCGCCCCGGTCCCCCAGCCCCCGGACTGCGGCCCCCGGACCGCGGACTGCGGCCCCCGGCCCCCGGCCCCCGGCCCCCGGACCGTGAGTCGGTCAGCGGCTGCCGGTGAGGTGGGCGAAGACGACGACGTTCCCCTGGTATCCGGTCGTGCGCGAGTAGCCGCCGCCGCAGGTGATGACCCGGAGCTCGGGGCGTTCCGCGGCGCCGTACACCTTCTCGTCGGGGAAGTCGCGGGCCTGGTAGACCTCCACCGCGTCGACGCTGAACACGGCGACGCTCCGGTCCTGCCGGTCCACCTCGATGGCCGCGCCGCGCCTGAGGGCGCCGAGGTCGTAGAAGACGGCGGGGCCCTCGGTGTTGTCGACGTGCCCGGCGACGATCGCGGTGCCGGTCTCGCCGGGGGTGGTGCCGGCCTCGTACCAGCCGGCGAGGTTCTTCTGCCCGGCGGGCGGGACGTCGAGGCTGCCCGAGGGGGTGAGGGCGAGGCCCATGAGGGGGGCGTTCACGCGGATGGCGGGGATGCGGATGCGGGTGGGCGGGGAGGGCGGCAGCGCGGGGGCTTCGAGGCGTTCCTCGCCGGGATCGGGGCGGCCCTCGGCGGCGGACGGCTGGGGCGGCGCGTCGTGCGGTCCGATGCCGGGGCCCAGCAGCCATACGCCGGAGCCGAGGGCTATGACGGTCACGGCGGCTATCGCGGTGTCCCCGATCCTGCGCATGTGAACCCCTCTCCCAGAGGTCAGAGCTTCTAACGAGGGGGCGCGACGCCAGCGGCGGTGAGAGCCTCTGACGAACGTGACCCCCTCCCCCTCCGGGCCGCGAGGGGCGTCGGACCCGGAGGGGGTGGGATGTGCGGTACCGGCGGACGGACAGCGGAGGGTGTCCGTCAGATCACATCGCCTCTCGCCCGGCGATGCAGGAGCCAGGTACCGCCCGCGGCGGCGACGGCCAGAGCCGCCACACCGGCCGCGGTCTGCACGGGGTCGGAGCCGAAGGCGCCACCGACCCCCGTCTTCACACTGCCGTGGGGCTGCACCTGCTGCCCCGCGGCCGGCGTCAGTGCCACCACCAGGTCCCCGGTCACCTGCCGGTTCCCCTCGGCGCACTTCGCGACGATCTCGTACGTCCCCGGTTGCGCGCTCGGCGGCACCTGGAACTGCCCGATCGCCTCGCCTTCGTGCGTGCTCGGCGCAAGGGTGAACGTGCCGGCGCCGACGGAACTGGCGTCCCCGACCGCCGTTCCCTTCTCGCCGCAGGCCGCCGTGTTCACGGTGACCTGACCGCCCGCCGCCGCGGTCGACGGGTACACGTCGAGGCTGCCGGTGCCGCCGCCGTACGCCGGCGCGACGGCGAGTCCGGCCGTGGCCACGGCCAGCGCGGTCCCGGTCACCAGACGGGCGGTGCGTCGCATGGTGCTCCCTCGGTCGAGGTCGTCCACTCCCTTGCTCTACCGAGGTAAAAGCCAACCGCCCGGCCCCGCTCCCTGAGACACCGTCAGTTTTGGGATGAACGGGTGTCACGGCGGGGGTCCGAGACGTCCGTTGAGGACGGATTCGGGCAGGTCAACGGGGTTGCGTGAGCGTCGGTATGAAGAACACACGAACGGCGGGTGCCGGGGGGAGTGAACGGGTGACCCCCCGGTTGCGGCGGCCCCCTGTGCCCCTGGCAGCGGCAGCGCCGGGCGATCCGGGACCACCTCGAGCAGTGCCGGAACTACACCTCCGGGCGCGCCCCCGGCCCCGCGTCATGCCTTGCTCTGCCTGTACGCGTCGGCAAAATGGTCGTGGACGGCGAGGACCCTCGTTCGTGGGCGCGATCCCGGCGGACCTGGTGAGCGCGGGATCGGCACGGCGGACACGGTCCGGCAGGCCGGCATCTCCGTCGCATCGCGCGATGCTCGAATCCCTCCTTGCGAGCGGCATCGCCGCCGGGATGTCGTCACCCGTCCCGTCGCGGACCCGCCATTCCGCCGCCGTCGCCGTGACGGCCGTCCGACGCCCTGACCTGTTTCCGTGCGGGCCACTTCGCCCCAGCGGGCCAAGGGCGACTGCGGCGTCTGGTGTGACATAGATGCGACACTCGTGCGCAATGGGGTGACGGCTCGATCGGACCTGGGTGGAATCAATTGCTCATTATAAATGTATCCGGAGATGTGAGCAGTCGAGCCAGACTGACGGAAGTAATCGATATTCTCATGGTGTCGAAATCGCCAGCGGATCAAAATCGCGAATACTGGTCATCTTTGTTGCCGCCATGGCTGCTGGATAATTTTTCTCCGGAGATTTCGAGGCAAGCGAAGCTGGAGTGGCTGGCGAAGTGGCGAAGTGCTGGAGTTGCGGAGCAGAGTCGTATGGTGTCATCACGGGGCTGGGAGCTCATGCAATGGACTTATTGGTTTGATGGGTCGAATCGGGAGTGGGGGTTGTCGAATGTTGAAAATTCGCCAACTGATGACACTCTCAAGATCTTGATCGCGGAAGCGGAAGAAGACTCTCCCATTCGGGCGGTGGAATGGCTTATCGAGCGGAGTGGATGCCGCATTCTCGACAAGGAAGTGGCGTATGACCCGGATCTCAACTACCTCAAGCCATGAGAGTTTCGCGATCGAGTTGGTGTCGGCAGGCGTGGGCAGGATTATCGTCGCAGACTTTACCGAGACCTTTCACATGGACCTGACGTTCTGGGATCCGGAGCACTACGAGAAGAGCTGGGCGAGCGCACTGCGTCGAGTGGACGAGGCGGACTTGACTACTTCCTGTCTGGTCTCCTCCATTACGGACCCCAGGGCGGCAAATTTCGTGCTCTGCTGGCCGCTCTACCGGGTCCACGGCGACATTTTTGTACAGAATTCCCTGATCATTCTCGGTGATCTGGATCAGGATTTTGATCCGGAAAGGCCTTGGTTCTCAGTCGGTCCCCGGGAGGTCGTCGACGAGGACGGACATAACATCTCGGAATGGCGCGTTGATGTAGCGGCGGTACGGAGGTTCCGAGCGGCATCGGGGTGGAGTTGAGTCGGGCAGCGAGTGGCCGAGGGGCTCGCAGGTGTGGTGTTCGCACTGCGGTGGGCTGACAGCCGAACGGCTGGTCTTTGCAAGTAGGGACGGTCGGGCGGAGGTCCGGCCCGATTCCGAAGCCGAGCACGAGCTGGGCGAAGGTGTGGCCGCGGTGCAGGTGTGCCAGGCGCATCAGGCCTGTCGGCCGCGTGTCAGCCGCCTGTAGCGGGTTCCTGTCCGGCGGCGCCGAGCAGTCAACTCCCGTCGCAGCAAACGAAGTGCGGAAGGCAACCGAACAATTTCGGTTGCCACCTCCGCACGACGAGGCCGATCCTGTGCAGGCGATGGATCAGGGAGGACGCTGTGGGGCTCGTTCTGTTTCCAGGGGACGGGGACGTCTCCAGCCCGGACGTCTCCTGGTCCTACACCGGATTCGGCGTGTTCCGGGGTTGGCTGGCGCGTGCCGAAGGGTTTGCTCTCGATGACATGCGAGGCTTCGGCGGGTTGCGAGAGTGGAGCGATGTCTCCACCTCGCTTGCGCCGCTTCTCAACCATCCCGATGACGACGGTCCCGATTTGACGGCCGTCGAATGTGCCGTGATGCTCCCGCGTCTGAGGGAGATTGCCGATGGCTTGGACAGGGACGGTGCCGATCCGCTTCTCCAGCGGCACATTGATGACATTCTTCAGTTGGTGGTCGTCCTGCAGTTTTGTGTGGAGAACGACGTTGAGCTCATCTTCGGCTGACACGGTGCGATTCCCGGAGATGAGGCGCAACGTCCTGTCCGCTGTCAGGGCGCTGTCCGACAAGACTCATCAAGAGCGCGTATGGATCGGGCGGATCTATCCCGAGGAGAGCTACTTCGACGACTTCGCGATGAATCTCAACATCCTGTACGACGACACCCTGGTGCTGGACGACCCGGTCGCGTCCCTGGGCACGGTTCTGGCCTCGCGGTACGAGGCTGAAGCGCTGGCAGGGGTGGGCGTGGCCCTTGATGAGCTGCTGAGGTGGGAGGGAACTGGTAGGTCGGACGTGGAATATGTCGCGTCGCCGTTGTGGGGTGCGGTGGTTGAGTCGGCCGCGGTGGCTTATTGGATCATGATGGAGGCTGGCTGAGTCGTCGGCTCAGGCGGAACCAGCCAAGCGTCGGAGCTACAGCGCGCCTTCTCGGAGGGCCGCCTGGAACGTCGTCCACGTTGCTGAAAGGAGCCGGAGGGAGGGGCCCGTGGGGCGCTTGGAGTCTCGTATGGCCACTCTCGTTGGGATGTTCGTGGCTATCTCGACGCACTCTGCCTTTTCGTCGCTGTAGCTGGACTTGCGATACTCGAATCCCGGCACGGTTCACAGCTCCTTGCGCAGCTTGTGGAGGAAGGACGCCGACTCCCGCTCGTCCAGGGCGTGTTCGGCGATCTTCTCGAACAGTTCATCGTAAGCGGCTGCGGCTTCTCCTCCCTCCACCCAGTGCTGGGTGAAATGGGCGTCCAGGTAGACGACGTCCATCGCGCCGGGGGCGGCGAACGAGAGGATGTTGAACGAGCCGTTGAGGCCAGGGTGTGTACCCGCGCCGAACGGGAAGATCCGGAGTTCGACGCTGGGTAGGTCCGCCATCATCATGAGCTCTTCGAGTTGGGCTCTGCCCGTCGACGGATCTCCTGGGAAGTTGTGCAGTACCGCTTCATAGATCACGGCTTGCAGGGACAGTGGACGATCGTCGGTCAGCCGGCATCTACGAGCGACCCGTGCGGCGATGAACTCCTCGTCCGGTTCGGGGCCCTTGGTCGCCGCAGCACCTGGACTCGCCCTCAGCGCGCGCACGTAATCCGCAGTTTGGAGCAGCCCGGGCACGAACGCGGGCTGCCACGTCTTGACGGCTGTCGCGGCACTCTCCAGTGCCACGTACTCCTGCAGGACGCCCGGAATGGTGTAGTCGTCCCACCAACCGCTCGCCTTACGGCGCTCGCGGTCGATCCTGGCCAGTTCCAGGAGCCCGCCGACAATGGCGGGGTCATGGACGTCGTACAGGTCGCACAACGCCCGGATGTCCGGGTCGCGTACGGGCACCCAGCCGCCCTCCATCTTGGCGACCTTGGCCGTTGAAGCGGAGAGAGCCTGGGCGGCCTGGGGCTGGGTACAGCCTGCCGCGGTGCGGAGATCGAGGAGTTCGGCGCCGAGCCGCCGTCCGAGCACGCTCGATGTGCTGTTTCCCTGCTTTGCCTGACTTGCTGCCACCTGGCTGCTCCCTGAGTGCTGTGCGCGGCCAGTCTGCTGTCTCACGTTCGGGCTGGCAAACACGATCGGTGGATATCTACCGGGAAGAACTTGATCGAAGGGCGGTTCTCTCACTACCTTCGGTGACGTACTGATCGCAGGCCGATACCGAGTGTCACTCGGCGCTGCCCATCCCCGCCCGGAGGTGAGCGACATGGTCGCCCCGAAGAAGTCCGCCGAGCCCGAACCCCCTCTACGCTACGACCGCCTCGACTACACCCCCCTCCCCGGAAGCGTTACCCTCGCCCGCCGCCGGGCGCACCGCCTCGTCACCGGCTGGGGTCACCCTGAACTGGCCGCCGACACGGCCCTGTTCGTCTCCGAGCTGGCCGGCAACGCCGTACTGCACGGCTGTCTCCGTGACCGGCTCTTCCGTGTCGAGATCGCCCTCACCGAACGTGCCTTACGGGTCTCCGTCTCCGACCCGAAGGGAGAGCTGCTGCCAAGCCCGCGTGATCCGTCGCGGGACGAGATGTTCGGCCGCGGATTGCTCATCGTGGGCGGCATCGCTGATCGGTGGGGCGTCGACGAGCTCACCGTCGGCAAGGTCGTGTGGTGCGAGCTCGATGTCGTACGGCCGGCCGTGCTCGCCGATTACGGTGGCGGCAGCGCACCCCCGCTCTTGAGGAGGACGACCATGGCCGAACCGTTGAAGACCTTCGTCAACGGCGTCGAGGTCGAGGTTCCGAACAGCATCCCCGACATCCGCGCGGCTCTCACCGAGGGGCGGCGCGAGGAGTTCGACCGGGCCATCAACGAGGCCGGTGTGGAGGACATCCACGCGGTCATGCGGCACTGGATGCTCGAAGCCGTTCCCGACCCGGAGGCGGAGGCGCTGCTCACGCGCCTGGCAGCGGACGAGGCCGAGAGGCGGGGCGTCGCTTGATCTACCGCATCACCTACGCCCCGCCTGCCGACGACACCCTGGCCAAGATGGGCGACGCCCCTGCGTTCAAAGACGCGATGGCGGCAACCATCGGACGAGATCCTTATGGACACGGGTCGACCGCAGTCAGAGGCGAGCGTGACCGCCGCGAGGCTACGGTGCTGGGAGTCATCGTGCTCTACTACGTCTCCGGATCCGTCCTGACCGTGACGGTGGTCAGGCTGATTTCCTCTCTCTGAAACGGCTCCAGGGTGGCGGCCCGTGGCCTCAGCCCCCTTCCGGCACCATCCGGATCGCCGCGATGTCGAACTGCAGTCGCACCGTCTCGCTCACCATCGCCCCGCCCTCCGCCAGGCGGGAGTTGTACGCCAGCCCCCAGTCCATGCGGTTGATGGTGGTGGTGCCGTCGAAGCCGACGCGCTGGTAGCCGAAGGGGTCCGTGACGTTGCCTATGTAGGTGAGTTCCAGGTCCACCGGGCGCGTCGTGTCCTTGATGGCCAGGTCGCCGGTCATGACATAGACGTCCGGTGCTTTCAGGCGTACCGCCGTGCTCTGGAAACGCATCCGCGGATAGGTCGCGGAGTCGAGGAAGTCGCGCCCGACCAGATGGGCGTCCCGTTGTTCCACGCCGGTGTCGACGCTGCCGGTGGACAGGATGATCTCCGCCTGGGAGCGGGACGGGTCGCGGCCGTCGAAGTAGAGGCGGCTCTTGTACTCGGTGAAGGCCCCGCGGACCGTCGTCACCATCGCGTGCCGGACCGAGAAACCGATTCTGCTGTGGGCCGGGTCGATGACCCACTCGCCGGTGAGGGCGGCGAGGGCGGGGTCCAGGAGGACGGGGGCCGAGGTGGGGGAGGCCGGCGCCGCCGTCGGGCGTGGGGGGACCGTGGGGGTGCGGCGGGACGTGTGGGGGCGGCTGAACAAGTTCATGATTTATCTAGTTAGTCCACTCGGGGAATTGTCGCAAGTGGTCGCCCGGACAAGGGAGTTCGGGAATTCCGTATACCGTCACCGAAACTGCACATCATCGCCATGGGATCCACTCAGGGAGAAGCGTTGTGCTCGGTATTCCTGAATTCCGCGATTCCTTGAATTTCGCTATTCCCAGTTGTCTGGGGTGTATGTGACGGCCGCCCCGGTTCGTTCGCCGGGACACCGGGGCGGCCGTACTCATGCGCGTGCGCCGCCGCTCAGTTCACGTTCACCGCGCTCCACGCCGCCGCCACCGCGTTGTACTCCGTGCTCCCGTTGCCGTAGAGGTCCTTCGCCGCGTTGAGGGTCGCCGTGCGGGCGCCCGCGTAGTTCGTCGAGGACGTCATGTAGACCGTCAGCGCGCGATACCAGATCGCGCCGAGCTTGTCGCGGCCGATGCCGGTGACCGTCGAGCCGTTGTACGTCGGGGAGTTGTAGCTCACGCCGTTGATGGTCTTCGCGCCGCTGCCCTCCGCCAGCAGGTACGCGAAGTGGTTCGCGACGCCGGAGGAGTAGTGGACGTCCAGGTTCCCCACCGACGAACTCCAGTAGTCCGCCGAACTCCCGTCCTTCGACGGCTGGTCCATGAACCGCAGCGCCGCCTTCCCGAAGCCGGAGCGGACGATCTTCTCGCCGATCAGGTAGTCACCGGGGTCGGAGGAGTTGTTCGCGTACCACTCCACCAGCGTGCCGAGAATGTCCGAGGTCGCCTCGTTCAGGCCGCCGGACTCGCCCGAGTACGTCAGCGCGGCCGTCTTGGAGGTCACCCCGTGGGTCATCTCGTGGCCGGCCACGTCGAGGGCCACCAGCGGACCGAAGGTCGTCCCGTCACCGTCGCCGTACGTCATGCAGAAGCAACTGTCGTCCCAGAAGGCGTTGTTGTAGCTGCTGCCGTAGTGGACGCGGTTGTACGAGCCCTTGCCGTCGCCGGCGATGCCGTTGCGGCCGTGGACGTTCTTGTAGTAGTCCCAGGTCTCGTTGGTGCCGTACTGGGCGTCGACCGCGGCCGAGGAGCGGTCGGCAGTGGCGCCCGTGCCCCAGTGGTTGTCGGCGTCCGTGAACACCGTCGACGGCGCCCGGCTGATGCAGATGCCGAAGATGCACAGGTCGGTCTTGTTCGCCGCGTCACCCGTGTACGTGTTGCCGCGCGTCGGGTCCGTGAGGCTGTACGCCGACCCGGACTGCGTCGTCTCCAGCGGGACCGTGCCGCTGTACAGCGACTTGCCGTCGCCGGTCGCCGTCTCGATGCTGTCCCAGGCGTCGATCTGGGCGCCGGTGCGGGCGTCCGTCAGCACCGTGCGGGCGACCGGGTTGCCGAGCGAGTCCTTGCCGACGGCGTTGGTGCGCCAGGCCAGCTTCGGGGAGCCGTGCAGGGCGTCGACGACCAGCTGCGGCTTGGCCTGCACCTGCTTCAGCGCGTCGCCGAGGTTGGCCGCCCGCAGCGCGTTCACCGCGAGGTCGGCGGCCTTCGGGGCGGAGACGTCCGGGACGATCGACGCCAGGGATATCCGGCTCCGGGTCGCCCGGTCGGCGCTGCGGTACGCGCCGTCCGACTTCAGGTGGACGACGAAGTCGCCGCCCAGGACCGGGAGTCGGTGGTACGTGCGGTCGTAACGGACGTGCTGGGTACCGTTCTTGTCCACGATCACGTCACGGACCGAGGTGCCCTCGGCGGACGTGAGGCCGAGGGTGGTGGCGTGCTGGACGAGTGCCTGTGCCGCGTTCGCGATCGCGGTGGCCCGGGTCGGTCTCGCGTCGGCGTGGGCGGCGGGGGAGAGTGCGGCGGCCAGCAGGGTCGCGGTGGTGACGGCGACGCCGGCCGTGGCGAGACGGGAGGCTCGGGTGTTCCGTGTCCGGCTCATCGGTCTCCTTGGAGATGCGCCTCGAAGGCGTGGGGGGTGGCGCTGATGACGTCAGAGATTTAAGAGGCCATGACATGTCATGTCCATAGCGCCTCCATGGAGATGTGTGTGGAGGTGGAGGGGGTGCAGAATCCTTCCTGTGACCACCCGGAACCACCGCCACCTCCCGTTCTTCGTCTACGGCACGCTCCGCCCCGGCGAGGTCAACCACGACGCGTACCTGCGGGGGCGGACGGAGACCGAGGAACCCGGCCGCCTCGACGGCGCGGTGCTCTACGACGGGCCCGGCTATCCCTACGCCGTCGAGGAGCCCGGGCCGGTGGCGGTGCGCGGCGAACTCGTCATCGCGTGCCCCGAGTCGTACGACCGGCTCCTCCTGGAACTCGACGCGTTGGAGGAGTGCGTGCCGCAGGACCCGGCGAGCCTGTACGTACGCGTCGCGCGGGACGTCGTACGGCTGCGGGACGGGGCCGCCGTCCGGGCCTGGGTGTACGTCGCCGGGCCCGTCGTGGCCGGGAGACTGCGCACCGCCGGGCGGCGCATCGACGGCGGCGACTGGCTGGGCCACGGCTGACCGAGGGGTGCCCCCGCGGAGACCTCGACGCCCTCCCGGTTGGCAGGGGCGACAGGGCCAACCCGAACCGCGGGGCGCGGTACGGGCGGTGGGTGGGCGTCGAGGCGGTCTCCGTGTCGACCAGCGTGCCTCCGGCGTGTTACGCCCCGTGACGGACCCGTGTTGCACGGCCGAAACGGTCAACTCCCCGCGGTATCCCAGCCATCGTGAGAACCGATACCGGGCCGGTGGCCGGCGTCACCGGGCTCGAGCGGGGCCGACGGGGCTGATGGGGCTGACGGGCGCCTCGTCCGCCGCCGCCCCCGTGGTGCGGAACCCGCGTACGTGGCTCATTCCCCACCCCTGCTGGCCGGTCCCACCCCGTTGAGACTTCAAGGGACCCGACTAAAGTCGTTGTCTGCCACCGCCGCCCCGCAGGACCCTGCAGGACCCTTGCAGGACCCTGCAGGACCCTGCAGGACCCCGCAAGACCGCGCCGGACCCCACGACCGGCAGCACCCCGTAGCACTCCGCGAACCCCGCAGACCCCGTCACACCCCGTAAGACCCGCACGGCGCTCGACCCCCGCCCTGACCGGGCCCCCGCCGCTCCCGGACTCGGCCTCCCCCCACTCGAAAGAGCCAGCCAGGAGGTCTCCGAGCCATGCCTCTGCGTCACCTCACCCCCCGCGACCAGCACCTCTTCTGGCAGTACGGCCGCGGCGCCGACGTACCCGTCCACGAACCGCTCGTCCACCGTGCCATCGAACGGCACGCCATCGCGCACCCCCACGCCGTCGCCGCCGAGCACCACGGCGCGACCCTCACCTACGGCGAGCTCGACCGCTACGCCGGTGCCCTCGCCGCCCGGCTGGTCCGCGAGGGCGTCCGTCCCGGCGACCACGTCGGCCTGTTCGCCCGGCGCTCCATCCCGATGCTGGTCGGCCTGTTCGCCGTCCTCAAGGCGGGCGCCGCCTACGTCCCCCAGGACATCGGCCGCACGCCCCCGGCCGAGCTCGCCCACGTCATCCGCACCGCCCGCACCCGGGTGATCCTCACCCAGAAGGAACACGTCCCGCGTGTCCCGCTCCCCGGCGGCCACCGGCTGATCGCCCTCGACGACCCGGCGCCGTACGATCCCGGCCCTGGGCCGCTGCTGCCGCCGCACCCCGACGACGGCTGCTGCGTCCTCTTCGTCCCCGGCACCGCGGGCCGCCGCGCCCACGGCGTGACGCTCACCCACCGCAACATCGCCAACCTGCTGCTCACCGAACCCGGCGGGCTCGGCATCCGCCCCGGCGACCGGGTCGCCCAACTCCTCGGCATCGCCTCCGGACCGGCCGCCTGGGAGATCCTCGGCTGCCTCACCCACGGCGCCACCCTGGCCATCCGCGGCAAGGACACCGACGCCACGGCCCGCACCGCGACCGTCCTGATCGCCACTCCGGCCTTGCTGTCCGGCATCGACCCCGCCGACTGCCCGCACCTGCGCACGGTCGCCGTCACCGGGGAACCCTGCCCGCGCCCGCTCGCCGACCGCTGGTCCCGCCGGACCGCCTTCTTCCACTGCCGCGGCCCGGCCGAGGCGACCCTCGTCACCACCATGGGCCGCCACACCCCGGTCGCCGGGCGGCCGGTCGCCGGCCGCGCCCTCCCCAACAACACGGTGTACGTCCTCGGCGCCGACCGCCGTGCGCTGCCCGTCGGCGAGACCGGCGAGGTGTGGGCGGGCGGCGACTCGGTCTCGGCCGGCTACCTCGGCGACGACGCCCTGAACGCCGAGCGGTACGCGCCCGACCCGTTCCTCGGCGCGGGACACGCCATGTTCCGTACCGGCGACCTCGGCCGCTGGACCCCCGACGGCGACCTCGAACACCTCGGCCGCCCCGCCGACCGCCTCGGCCCGCCCGACAAGCGGCCACTGCTGCGGCTCGCCGGGGAACGCACGGCGGCCACGGTGACGGTCACCCGATGAGGACGACGGCGCGGCGCTCCTGAGCACTCCGCTGGAAGTGCCGCGATGTGCCGTCTGCCGTCTGCCGTCTGCCGTCTGCCGACTGCGGCGCCGTCGTGGCTGGTCGCGCAGTTCCTCCCCCGGCCCGCAGCGGACTGCGACGGTCCCGCTCAGTGCGGCGCCGCGGCCAGGGCCTCGGCCACCCCTGGTTCCTTCTTGCCCAGGAACCGGGGGTTCGGCTCGAAGAGCACGTCGAGGGCCGCCTTCCCCGCCGCGAAGACCTCCCGCGTCCCCCCGTAGTACCAGGTCGCGTCGTGCTTGGCGTCGACGCCGACCCCGTACGACGTCACCCCCGCGGCCTCGCACAGCGCCACCGCCCGCCGGATGTGGAACCCCTGGCTGATCAGCACGGCCCGGTCCACGCCGAAGATCTTCTTCGCGCGGACGCAGGAGTCCCACGTGTCGAAACCGGCGTAGTCGCTGACGATGCGCTTGGCGGGGACGCCGTGCCCGGTCAGGTAGGTGCGCATGGCGTCCGGCTCGTCGTAGTCCTTCCGGCTGTTGTCGCCGGTGACGAGGACGACCTTGATACGGCCCTCCTTGTACAGCGTCGCCGCCGCGTTCAGGCGGTTGGCGAGGTACGGCGAGGGTTCGCCGTCCCACAGGCCCGCGCCGAAGACGACCGCGACGTCGGCGCGCGGCACGTCCGCCACCGTGTGCAGCCGGCCGGCCGTCGAGACGTACAGCCAGGTGGCGGGCAGCAGCGCCAGCACGCACGCGGCCATCACGCCCTGCACCAGGCGCCGCCGGCCGGTGCGGGTCCGCGGCAGCCGCGGTCGGCGGATCCTCATACGCGCGTACCCCCCTTGTTCTCCCTGCGGGTTCTTCCCGCGGGTTCTCCCCGTGGGCCCCGATCATGGAGGACGCAGCGCGGGACGTTCCGGTTCGCTCACAGCGTGCGGGTCCGTACCGTGAAGCGCCCGAAAAGACTCGTGACGGCCAGGCAACGGGCGTGCAACCTCGCCCGGCGAGGATCTTCGCATGACGGTGACCGACCTCTCCCCGCGCCCCGGCCCGCCCGCCCTGGTCCTGGTGGCCCACGGCAGCCGTGACCCGCGCGCGCTCAGCACCGTGCGGGCGCTCATGGACCGGGTACGCGCCCTGCGCCCCGGCCTGCCCGTGCACCTCGGTCACATCGAACTGAACGAACCGCTGCTCCCCGACACCCTCGCCGCCCTCGGGGACACCGAGGCCGTCCTCGTCCCGCTCCTCCTCGGCCGCGGCTACCACGTCAAGCGGGACATCCCGGAGACGGCGGCCGAAGCCGGCGCCCGGACCCGGGTCGCCGCCCCGCTGGGCCCGCACCCCCTCCTCGCCGACACCCTGCACGCCCGCCTGCTGGAGGCGGGCTGGCGCCCGAGGCCCGCGAGCGCCGTGGTGCTGGCGGCGGCCGGCTCCCGAGACCCCGACGCCAGGGTCGACACCAACCGCATGGCCGACCTGCTCGCGACCCGCCTCGGCGTCCCGGTCCTCCCGGCCTACGCCTCGGCGGCCACCCCGACGGTCCCGGACGCGATCACCGCCCTACGGGCCAGGGGCCGCCGTCACATCGCCGTCGCCTCCTACTTCACGGCCCCGGGCCGCTTCGCCACCGAGTGCGCGGCCCACGCCCCGTGGATCGCGTCGGCCCCCCTGGGAGCCCACGACGCGATGGCCGAGCTGATCCTGCACCGATACGAGCAGGCACTGGGAACGCCGGTGACTGCAGCCGCCTAGGGGTGCGTGGATCGCTGCGGGTGCGTTGTGGTTGATCGCGCAGTTCCCCGCGCCCCCAAGAAGGTGGGTCCACTGCGCCGACCAAAAAGGGGCGCGGGGAACTGCGCGACAAGCCCCCACGCACCCGCACCCGCACACGCAACCCGACCCGGCAGACGAGTAGGCCCACCAAACACCCATTTGTCACTACCGCCCCGTACTGTCGAACCATGGCAGCCCCCGCACCCGCACCCTCGTCGGCCTACGACCCGACGTCAGTCGACCGCTGGGCCCCCGAACCCGACAAACGCCCCGGCCGTACCGCCTTCCAGCGCGACCGCGCCCGCATCCTCCACTCCGCCGCCCTCAGAAGGCTCGCCGGCAAGACCCAGGTCGTCACCCCCGGCACCTCCGCCCAGGCGTGGGACGCCAGCCCCCGCACCCGCCTCACCCACTCCCTCGAATGCGCCCAGGTCGGCCGGGAGCTGGGCGCGGCCCTCGGCTGCGACCCCGACCTCGTGGAGGCCGCCTGCCTCTCCCACGACCTCGGCCACCCGCCCTTCGGCCACAACGGCGAGCAGGCGCTGAACGAGTTCGCGGACGACTGCGGCGGCTTCGAGGGCAACGCCCAGTCCCTGCGGCTCCTCACCCGCATCGAGCCCAAGCGGTTCACCCCCGAGGGCTCCGTCGGCCTCAACCTCACCCGCGCCGCCCTGGACGCGGCCACCAAGTACCCGTGGCCGCGCGGCGCGCACCCCACCTCCCCGGCGTCCCGCAAGTTCGGTGTGTACGAGGACGACCGGCCGGTCTTCGACTGGGTCCGCAAGGAGGCCCCCGGCACCCGCACCTGCTTCGAGGCCCAGGTCATGGACTGGTCGGACGACGTCGCCTACTCCGTGCACGACGTCGAGGACGGCCTGCACGCCGGTCACATCGACCCCAACTGCCTGCACGCGGAGCCGGAACGGCGGGAGGTGTTCGCCGTCGCCGTCGGCCTGTACGTGCCCGCCGCCACCGACCCCGCCGAACTCGCCGCCGCCCTCGACCGGCTCCAGGACGAGGAGTGGTGGCCGCACGGCTACGACGGCAGCGCGGTCGCCCAGGCCCGCCTCAAGGACACCACCAGCCAGCTGATCGGCCGGTTCTGCCTGGCCGCGGAGGGCGCCACCCGCGAGGCGTACGGCGGCGGCCGGCTCACCCGGTACGGTGCGGAGCTCGTCGTACCGCGCGAGGCCCGGATGGAGTGCGCGGTGCTCAAGGCCATCGCCCACCGGTACGTCATGCAGCGCGCCGAGCAGGAGCGGCTCCGTGCCGACCAGCGGGTCGTCGTCGCCGAACTCGCCGAGGCGCTCACCGCCCGTGCGCCCGACGGGCTCGACCCGCAGTTCCGGGCGCTGTTCGACGCGGCCGGCGACGACCACGCCCGCAAGCGCGTGATCGTCGATCAGATCGCGTCGCTCACCGACGCCTCCGCGCGCTCCCTGCACGCGCGACTGACGGGACGTATGTGAACACTTTGTGACTCTCTGCGACTCCCTCTGGCCTGATCGGGGCAAGATCGCGTCAGTGGGGGTCATTCCCTCTTCCCGCATCACGCTGCGTGCGGGAGGCTCACAGTGCGGCGCATGTGGGCGGCATATGTGGCGGCACCCTTACGAGGAGGCATCAAGTGGTCGACGCGGACCAGACATTCGTCATCGTCGGAGGCGGACTCGCCGGTGCGAAGGCGGCCGAGACGCTCCGAGCCGAGGGCTTCACCGGCCGGGTGATACTGATCTGCGACGAACGCGACCACCCGTACGAGCGGCCGCCGCTCTCCAAGGGATACCTGCTCGGCAAGGCGGAACGCGACAGCGTCTTCGTGCACGAGCCCGCCTGGTACGCGCAGCACGACATCGAACTGCACCTCGGCCAGACCGTGGACCGCATCGACCGCGCCGCCAAGACCGTCCGGTTCGGCGACGACGGCACGCTGGTCCGCTACGACAAGCTGCTGCTCGCCACCGGAGCGGAGCCGCGCCGCCTCGACATCCCCGGCACCGACCTGGCCGGCGTCCACCATCTGCGGCGCCTCGCGCACGCCGAGCGCCTCAAGGGCGTCCTCGCCGCGCTCGGCCGGGACAACGGGCACCTCGTCATCGCGGGCGCCGGCTGGATCGGCCTGGAGGTCGCGGCGGCGGCCCGGACCTACGGCGCGGAGGTCACCGTCATCGAGCACGGGCAGACCCCGCTGCACCGCGTGCTCGGGCCCGAACTGGGCAACGTCTTCGCCCAGCTGCACGAGGAGCACGGGGTCCGGTTCCGCTTCGGGGTACGGCTCACGGAGATCGTCGGCCAGGACGGCATGGTGCTGGCCGCGCGCACCGACGACGGCGAGGAGCACCCGGCGCACGACGTCCTCGCGGCGATCGGCGCGGCGCCGCGGGTCGGGCTGGCCGAGGCGGCCGGGCTTGAGCTGGCCGACCGGGCGCAGGGCGGGGGCATCGTCGTCGACGAACGGCTGCGGACGTCCGACCCGGACATCTACGCCGCCGGCGACGTGGCCGCCTTCCCGCACGCCCTGTTCGACACGAGGCTGCGCGTGGAGCACTGGGCCAACGCTCTGAACGGCGGCCCGGCGGCGGCCCGCTCGATGCTGGGGCAGGACCTCACGTACGACCGGGTGCCCTACTTCTTCACCGACCAGTACGACCTGGGCATGGAGTACAGCGGGTGGGCGCCGCCCGGGTCGTACGACCAGGTGGTGATCCGGGGGGACGCGGGGAAGCGGGAGTTCATCGCCTTCTGGGTGAAGGAGGGGCGGGTGCTGGCCGGGATGAACGTGAACGTGTGGGATGTCACAGAGCCGATCCAGAAGCTGATCACTTCGCGGGCGGTGGTGGACACGGATGCGTTGGCGGATCCGCATGTGCCGTTGGAGTCGCTCGCCTAAGGGGCTGCGGGGATCTGCCGTCCCGCGGGTGCGGGTGGTGCGTGGTTGCTCGCGCAGTTCCCCGCGCCCCTTTGGGGCGCTTCCGTGACCGTAGAATTCACCCGTGGCAGGACGGATCAATGACGAGGACGTGAAGGCGGTACGGGACGCGGTCCCGATCGACGCCGTCGTGTCCGAGTACCTCCAGCTGCGCAACGCGGGCGGCGGGAACCTCAAGGGCCTGTGCCCGTTCCACGACGAGAAGTCGCCGTCCTTCCAGGTCAGCCCGAGCAAGGGACTCTTCCACTGCTTCGGCTGCCAGGAGGGCGGCGACACCCTCACCTTCGTGATGAAGGTCGACCACCTCTCCTTCTCGGAGGCGGTCGAGCGGCTGGCCGCCCGCGCCGGCATCACCCTGCGCTACGAGGAGGGCGGGTACAACCCGTCCCACCAGCGCGGTGAGCGCATCCGTCTGGTCGAGGCGCACAAGATCGCCGCCGTCTGGTACGCGGAGCAGCTCGCGACCAGCCCCGAGGCCGAGACCGGCCGGGTCTTCCTCGCCGAGCGCGGCTTCGACCAGGCCGCCGCCGTGCACTTCGGCGTCGGCTACAGCCCGCAGGGCTGGGACCACCTCACCCGCTACCTGCGCGGACAGGGCTTCACCGACAAGGAGCTGCTGTCGTCCGGCCTGTCGCAGGAAGGGCGGCGCGGGCCCATCGACCGCTTCCGCGGCCGCCTGATGTGGCCCATCCGGGACATCGGCGGCGAGGTCGTCGGCTTCGGCGCCCGCAAGCTCTACGAGGCGGACAACGGGCCCAAGTACCTCAACACGCCCGACACCGCGATCTACAAGAAGTCCCAGGTCCTGTACGGCATCGACCTCGCCAAGCAGCACATCGCGAAGGCCAGCCGCGCGGTCGTGGTCGAGGGCTACACGGACGTCATGGCCTGCCACCTGGCCGGGGTGACGACCGCGATCGCCACCTGCGGTACGGCCTTCGGCGGCGACCACATCAAGATCCTGCGGCGCCTGCTGATGGACAACGGATCGGCCCGTGTGATCTTCACCTTCGACGGCGACGCGGCCGGGCAGAAGGCGGCCCTGCGCGCCTTCGAGGACGACCAGAAGTTCGCCGCCGAGACGTACATCGCCATCGCCCCCGACGGCATGGACCCCTGCGAGCTGCGCCTGGCCAAGGGCGACGACGCGGTCGCCGACCTGACCGAACCCCGTACCCCGCTCTTCGAGTTCGCGCTCCGCCAGATCGTGGCCCGCTACGACCTGGACACCCCGGCGGGCCGCGCGGCCGCGCTGGACGAGGCGGCGCCGGTCGTCGCCCGGATCAAGAACAGCGGCGCCCAGCACGAGGTCGCCGTCCAGCTCGCCGGCATGCTCGGCATCCTCGACACCCAGTTCGTGGTGAAGCGGGTGGCCCAGCTGGCCCGGTGGGCCCGCGAGAAGGGCGGCGGCGGTGGCAGGGGGGCCGGCGGCCCGGCGCGCGGCCCGCAGCAGCCGTCGTACGGCACCGGTGCGGCCCGCCCGGCCGTCTCCGGTCCCGCCCTCAACCTCCGCAACGCCGTCTTCGCCACCGAGCGCGAGCTGCTGAAGCTCGCCCTGCAGCGCCCCGAGCTGGTCTCCCCGGCCTTCGACGCGTACGGCATCGACGAGTTCACCGCCGAGCCCTACGCGGCCGTACGCCAGACGATCATGGAGGCGGGCGGCGCCGAGTACGGCGTGCAGGACCCGCAGGAGTACCTGGTCCGGGTCCGCGACGCGGCCGCCGACGACGGGGTCCGCGCGATGGTCACCGAGCTCGCCGTCGAGGCGATCATGCGCCGCACGGTCGACGAGAACTACGCGGGCGAGCAACTCGTGACCGTCCGCCGCCGCGCCGTCGACCGCCGTATCCACGAGATCCAGATCACCCTCACCCGCCTCGGCAGCGGCGGTGACCCGGCCCAACTCGCCTCCGTGCAGAACGAGTTGTGGGTGCTCCAGCAGTACGGGCAGGCGCTGCGCGAGCAGGGACCGGCCGCTCTCTGAGCCCCGGCCGGCCGGCAGGATAACCGCGCGGTCACGGACCGGACGCAAAAAGTCACCGCACGCCCCTCGTGGCGGCGATGTGTCTTACCCCACACTGGGGGCGGTGCCTGAGTCCTCGGAGCGCGGCCGGCCCGTCCCGGACGGGTCCCAGACCCCCGCCGTTCCACTCATCGCGTACGGGACGGACAGCGGCGAGGCCGTCGTCTCCGCTCCCGAAGTACCGCTGCCGTACCCGCTGGCAGCGATCATCCTGGAGGTCGCCCCCGTGCAGACCCAGACCCTGACCCAGACGGACAGCAGCAGCACGCTGACGGACGAGCCGGACGCCGATACCGGCGGCCATGCCGGCGTGCCGCCGCAGAGCCGGGCCGCGCTGCACCCCGAGACCGAACCGGACGGCCCGCCCCCGGAGGAGCTCGCGGCCGACGCCCCCGACACGGAGCCCGAGACCGAGCCCGCCGAGCCGCCGGTCGCCGCCCGCGCCGACACCGGCAGTCCCTCCTCGGACCTGTTCCGCCAGTACCTGCGCGAGATCGGCCGCATCCCGCTGCTCACCGCCGCCGAGGAGGTCGAACTCGCCCGCCGGGTGGAGGCCGGCCTGTTCGCCGAGGAGAAGCTGGGCAGCACCCCCGACCTCGACAGCGAACTGGCACTGGACCTCGACCGGCTGGTCGTCATGGGCCGCATGGCCAAGCGCCGCCTCATCGAGGCGAACCTGCGGCTGGTGGTGTCGGTCGCGAAGCGGTACGTCGGCCGCGGCCTGACCATGCTCGACCTGGTGCAGGAGGGAAACCTCGGACTGATCCGCGCCGTCGAGAAGTTCGACTACGCCCGCGGCTACAAGTTCTCGACGTACGCGACCTGGTGGATCCGCCAGGCCATGTCCCGCGCCCTGGCCGACCAGGCCCGCACCATCCGCGTCCCCGTGCACGTGGTGGAGCTGATCAACCGTGTCGTCCGCGTCCAGCGCCGGATGCTCCAGGAGCGGGGCTACGAGCCGACGCCGGACGAGGTCGCCGCGCACCTGGATCTGGCGCCGGAGCGGGTGGGGGAGGTGCTGCGGCTGGCGCAGGAGCCGGTGTCCCTGCACGCCCCGGTGGGCGAGGAGGACGACGTCGCCCTCGGCGACCTCATCGAGGACGGCGACGCGGCGAGCCCGGTCGAGTCGGCGGCGTTCCTGCTGCTGCGGGAGCACCTGGAGGCGGTGCTGTCGACGCTCGGGGAGCGGGAGCGGAAGGTCGTCCAGCTGCGGTACGGGCTGGCCGACGGGCGCCCCCGGACGCTGGAGGAGATAGGGCGGATCTTCGGGGTGACGCGGGAGCGGATCCGGCAGATCGAGTCGAAGACGCTCAACAAGCTGCGGGACCACGCCTTCGCGGACCAGCTGAGGGGCTATCTGGACTGACGCCGGGTGCGGGTGCGTGGGCGCGGGCGGCACCCCGCAAGCGCGGGCGAGTGAAACCACCCGCCCGCGCCCACAGCGCACCGCACCCGCTCAGTCCACCTCGGCCACCGCCTGCGCGAACTGCGCCTTGTACAGCCGCGCATACGCCCCGTCCGCGGCCAGCAGCTCGGCGTGCGCGCCCTGTTCCACGATCGAGCCGTTCTCCATCACGAGGATGGTGTCCGCGTCCCGGATCGTCGACAGCCGGTGCGCGATCACGAACGACGTCCGGCCGTCCGCCAGTTTGGCCATCGCCTTCTGGATCAGCACCTCGGTACGGGTGTCGACCGACGACGTCGCCTCGTCGAGGACGAGGATCGTCGGGTCGGACAGGAAGGCGCGCGCGATGGTGATGAGCTGCTTCTCACCGGCGCTGACGCCCGTGCCCTCGTCGTCGATGACCGTGTCGTAGCCGTCGGGCAGGGTCCGCACGAACCGGTCGGCGTGGGCCGCCCGTGCCGCCTCCTCGATCTCGCCGCGGGTGACCTCGCGCGAGGCGCCGTACGCGATGTTCTCCGCGATGGAGCCGCCGAACAGCCAGGTGTCCTGGAGCACCATGCCGATCCTGGCGCGCAGTTCGTCCCGGGACATGTGGGTGATGTCGACGCCGTCGAGGGTGATCCGGCCGCCGGAGACGTCGTAGAACCGCATCAGCAGGTTCACGAGCGTCGTCTTGCCGGCGCCGGTCGGCCCGACGATCGCGACCGTGTGGCCCGGTTCCACCGTGAGCGAGAGGTCCTCGATCAGCGGCTTCTCCGGGTCGTAGCGGAAGGAGACGTGCTCCAGGGCGACCCGGCCGCGCAGCTCGGCGGGGCGCTCGCCCGGGACCGGGTCCGCCTTCTGCTCCTCCGCGTCGAGGAGTTCGAAGATCCGTTCGGCGGAGGCGACACCGGACTGCACCAGGTTGGCCATGGAGGCGACCTGGGTCAGCGGCATCGAGAACTGCCGGGAGTACTGGATGAAGGCCTGGACGTCACCGATGGAGAGCGCGCCCGACGCGACCCGCAGGCCACCCACCACCGCGACCAGCACGTAGTTCAGGTTCGACACGAACATCATCAGCGGCTGCATCACACCGCTGTTGAACTGCGCCTTGAACCCGGCCTCGTACAGCGCGTCGTTCTGCTCGGCGAACTGCTGCGCCGACTCCTGCTGCCGGCCGAACACCTTGACCAGGGTGTGCCCGGTGTACATCTCCTCGACGTGGGCGTTCAGCTTGCCGGTCGAGCGCCACTGCTGCACGAAGTGCGGCTGCGAGCGCTTGCCGATGCGGGTGGCGACCAGGAAGGACAGCGGCACGGTGACCAGGGCCACCAGCGCCAGGATCCAGGACACCCAGAACATCACCGCGAGCACGCCGATGATGGTGAGCAGCGAGTTGATGAGCTGGCCCATCGACTGCTGGAGCGTCTGGCCGATGTTGTCGATGTCGTTGGTGGCGCGGGAGAGCACCTCGCCGCGCTGCCGCTTGTCGAAGTAGGAGAGCGGCAGGCGGGACAGCTTCGCCTGGACGTCCTCGCGCAGCCGGTACATCGTGCGGTTGACGGACCGGTTGACCAGCCGGGTCGCCACCGCCATCAGCAGGCCGGCGACGAGGTACGTGCAGAGCGCGAACAGCAGGACGTCGCCGACCTGGCCGAAGTCGATGCCCTTGCCCGGCGTGAAGTCGGTGCTCCTGAGCATGTCGGCGACGGTGTCCTGGCCGCGCTCGTGCATGCCCTGCAGGACCTGGTCCTTGGTGGTCCCGGCGGGCATCTGCTTGCCGATGACGCCGGCGAAGACCAGGTCGGTGGCCCGCCCGAGGATCTTGGGGCCGATCACGTTGAGGGTGACGCTCGCGACCACGCAGAACAGCAGCAGGTAGATCGTGAGCTGTTCGGGTTTGAACCGGGCGAGGAGCCGTTTGCCCGAGTTCTTGAAGTCCATCGACCGCTGGTCGGGGCCGCCCCCGGCCATCATGCGTCCCATGGGCCCGGCCATCAGGCGGCCTCCGCTTCCGTCAGCTGGGAGAGCACGATCTCCCGGTAGGTCTCGTTGCCGGCCATGAGTTCGTGGTGGCGGCCGGTGCCGACGACGCGCCCCTCGTCGAGGACGACGATCCGGTCGGCGTCTCTGATGGTCGCCACCCGCTGGGCGACGATGACGACGGTCGCCTCGGCCGTCTCCTGGGCGAGCGCGGCGCGCAGGGCGGCGTCGGTCGCGTAGTCGAGGGCGGAGAAGGAGTCGTCGAAGAGGTAGATCTCCGGGCGCTGGACGAGCGTCCGGGCGATGGCGAGGCGCTGCCGCTGGCCGCCGGACACGTTCGTACCGCCCTGGGCGATGGGCGCGTTCAGCCCGCCCTCCAGCTTGCCGACGAAGCCCTTGGCCTGCGCCACCTCCAGCGCCTGCCACAGCTCCTCGTCGGTGGCGTCCGGATTGCCGTAGCGGAGGTTGGTCGCCACGGTGCCCGCGAACAGGTACGGCTTCTGCGGGACCATGCCGACCGTCTGCGCGAGCAGCTTCGGGTCGAGGCCCGAGACGTCCTCGCCGTCGACGAGGACCTGGCCGTCCGTGGCGTCGAAGAGGCGCGCGACCAGCCCGAGCAGGGTGGACTTGCCGCTGCCGGTGGAACCGATCACGGCGGTCACCTCGCCGGGCCGGGCGACCAGGTCGACGGCCTTGAGCACCGGCTCCTCGGCGCCCGGATAGCGGAACCCGGCGCCCCGGATCTCCAGATGGCCGTGCCGGCGCAGCTCGGTGACCGGCGCGAGCGGCGGGACGACGCTGGACTCGGTGTCCAGGACCTCCTCGATGCGCTCGGCGCAGACCTCGGCGCGCGGCACCATCATGAACATGAAGGTGGCCATCATCACGGACATCACGATCTGCATGAGGTAGGCGAGGAAGGCCGTCAGGTCGCCGATGGCCATCTGGCCGCTGTCGATGCGATGAGCACCGAACCAGACCACGGCGATGGACGACACGTTCACCGTCGTCATGACGATCGGGAACATCAGCGCCAGCATGTTGCCGGTGGCCAGCTGCATCTCGGTCAGGTCCTTGTTGGACCTGCCGAACCGGCCCTGCTCGTACTCGTCGCGCACGAACGCGCGGATCACCCGGTTGCCGGTGATCTGCTCGCGCAGCACCCGGTTCACCGTGTCGAGCCGCACCTGCATGGAGCGGAACAGCGGGCGCAGCCGCCGCACGATCAGGGTCACCGAGATGCCGAGCACGGGTACGACGGCGACCAGCACCCCGGACAGCGGAACGTCCAGGCCGAGGGCGAGCACGATGCCGCCGACACACATGATGGGCGCCGACGCCATCAGGGTGAACGCCATCAGGACCAGCATCTGGACCTGCTGTACGTCGTTGGTCGTACGGGTGATGAGCGAGGGCGCCCCGAAGTGACCCACCTCACGTGCGGAGAAGGACTGCACCCGGTCGAAGACGGCGGCACGCACGTCCCGGCCGAGCGCGGACGCGGTCCTGGCGCCGTAGTAGACGGCACCGACGTTGCACACCACCTGAGCGAGCGAGATGCCGATCATCAGGGCGCCGAAGGACAGGATGTAATCCGTGTCACCCTTCACGACGCCGTTGTCGATGATGTGCGCGTTGAGCGTGGGCAGGTAGAGAGTGGCGCAGGTCTGCAGGAACTGCAGCAGCACCAGGATGGAGATGGGTTTCCTGTAGGGCCTGAGATAGGTCCGCAGAAGTCGTATGAGCACGCTACGTCTCTCGGAGTCGGCGGTGGGGTGGGCGAGGTCGCTTGCCCGAAGGGCGGGGTGTTTGCCCTAGGCCCCTATCGTCCGACACTCCACCCGCGTTACCTCAACCGATTAACCCGACAGCGGACGCACGGGGACGTACACGGCCGTACGCTTCGCGGGGTTTACGCCCGGAACGCCCCCGGATGGGTCTGCTCCCGCACCGAGACGAACTGCTGCCGCACCGCCTGCCCGACGGCCAGTTCGTCCCCGGGCTCCAGCACCTGCGCCGCCGCGCCCTGCCACACGGGCGGCGTACGCGGGTCCAGCGTCCCCTGCGAGACCCCGAGCGCCCAGGCCGCCTGCCGCGCGGCCCCGATCGCCGCGTAGTCCGCCGGCTGCGGTACGACGACCTGCGCGCCGAACAGCATCGGCGCCGCCGCCTGTACGGCCGGCAGCTCGGCGGCCTGCCCCAGCAGGAAGATCCGCCGTACCTCCACACCCCGGCCGCGCAGCACGTCCAGCGCGTCGGCCAGCCCGCACAGCATGCCCTCGAAGGCGGCCCGCGCCAGGTGCTCGGCCTTCATGGACTCCCGGCGCAGCCCGGCCAGCGTCCCGGCGGTGTGCGGCAGGTTCGGCGTCCGCTCGCCCTCCAGGTACGGCAGCATGACCAGCCCGTGCGAGCCGGGCGTCGACTTCATCGCCAGGTCGGAGAGGGCCTCCAGATCGGTCAGCCCGAGCAGCTCGGCGGTGCCGCGCAGGGCCCGTACGGCGTTGAGCGTGGTGACGACCGGCAGGTGCATGCCGGTGGCGTCGGCGAGCGAGGTGATCATCCCGGAGCTGTCGGCGAGCGCCTCGGTGTGCACGGCCATCACCGACCCGGAGGCGCCGAGCGACACCACGGCGTCCCCGAATCCGAGCCCCAGCCCGAACGCGGCGGCCATGGTCTCGCCGGTCCCCGCGGAGATCAGCAGTCCCTCCGGGGTGGTGCCGGCCGCGTCGGAGGGCCCGATCACGTCGGGCAGCATCGCCTGATGGCCCAGGGCGAGTTCGACGAGGTCGGGCCGGTAACCGCCGGTGGCGGCCGACCAGTACCCGGTCCCGGAGGCCCCGCCACGATCGGTGGTCCGCCGGACCGGCCGCCCGAGCAGCTGCCACACCAGCCAGTCGTGGGCCTGCAGCAGTACGGCGGTCCGCCGGGCGTTCTCCGGCTCGGTCCTGGCCAGCCAGCGCAGCTTGGTGACGGGCTGCGCGGCCTGCGGCACGCACCCCACCGCCTGCGCCCAGGCCTCCCGCCCGCCCAGCGCGTCGAGGAGATCGGCGGCCGCGACCTGGGCACGCTTGTCACCGCCGACCATCGCGGGGCGGACGGTGTTGCCCTGCGCGTCCAGCGGCACCAGCGCGTTCTGCTGCGCCGACACGCCGATGGCCTGCACGCCCTCCAGGAGCCCGCCGCCGGCGGCCTCGCCGAGGGAGAGCAGCCAGGCCTGCGGGTCGACGTCACTGGGGCGCGCCGCGCCGTCCGGCGTGTCGACCGGGTGCGGTGCGTATCCCTGGCGGAGCACCGCACCCGTGTCCGTGTCGCAGACCACGATGCGAGTGAAATCCGGTGAGCTGTCCAACCCGGCGACTATCCCCATGCCCGAAATTCTGCCGCACGCGCCGCTGTGGTTCGGCCGACGGGCGCCGTTGGGGTGAGGGCCGGCCGTCGGGTGCGGGTGCGTGGGGGCCGTTCGCGCAGTTCCGCGCGCCCCTGGGGAAGGGCGGCCGGCCGCGTTGAAAAGTGAACCTAGGTGTTGCTGGTGCCCCAGTCGTCCGCTGCTGCGCCGTTCGTGTTGCGTTCGCGCAGGGACCGGACCCGGGCTGCCACCGAGTCGGGCATGCGGTCGCCGACCTTCTCGCTCACCGTGTGGAAGGCCCGGCCGGCGTAGACGCGGCCCTGCTGGGCGGCGGTCTCCGCGGTGTTGCGGACCGCCGGGTTCTGGGCGACCTGGCGGGCGGACTTCTTCAGCTGTTCGTAGCGCTCTCGTCCGGCCCGCGTGCCGAGCACGTAACCGAGAGCGAGCCCGACGACGAACGTGAGCTTGTAGCGCATGGCGGTGCCACCCTTCCGACGTGGGGGAGAACCGATTGGCGGAGCACCCCCCTGCTTGCGCTAATGTATGTGTCGCAGCGAGCGGGCGCCCCCTGGCGAATACCCAGGTAGGTACGTTCGATGCAACGAGGCATTCCTCCGTAGCTCAATTGGCAGAGCAGCCGGCTGTTAACCGGCAGGTTACTGGTTCGAGTCCAGTCGGGGGAGCTCGGTCCTCCGTAGCTCAATTGGCAGAGCAGCCGGCTGTTAACCGGCAGGTTACTGGTTCGAGTCCAGTCGGGGGAGCTCGGTCCTCCGTAGCTCAATT